>NZ_JADDTS010000018.1:0-145030 GCF_015159675.1 Enterobacter cloacae complex sp. S2 | reverse complement strand
ACTTCGTCACCGCCGATGTCAGGCACATTTACTTCTTTCGCTGCCGCGGCCGCTGCTGGAGCAGCAGCAGGAGCGGCTTCTTTCTTCTCTTCCTGCGCAGGTGCAGCAGCTGCTGCACCGTCGGCGGAATCGAAAATCATGATCAGTTTGCCAGTCTCGGTTTTATCGCCAACAGAGACTTTGATCTCTTTAACGATGCCAGCCTGAGGAGACGGGACTTCCATAGAGGCTTTGTCGCCTTCTACGGTGATCAGCGACTGTTCAGCTTCAACTTTGTCGCCTACTTTGACCAGGATCTCGGTGATTTCAACTTCATCAGCCCCGATGTCCGGTACATTGATTTCGATAGCCATTATTCTTTTACCTCTTACGCCAGACGCGGGTTAACTTTATCTGCATCGATGTTGAATTTGGTGATTGCGTCTGCAACCACTTTCTTATCGATTTCGCCACGTTTAGCCAGTTCGCCCAGTGCTGCTACTACCACGTAGGAAGCATCAACTTCGAAGTGGTGACGCAGGTTTTCGCGGCTGTCAGAACGACCGAAGCCGTCAGTACCCAGTACGCGATAATCATCAGCTGGAACGTAAGTACGAACCTGCTCAGCGAACAGTTTCATATAGTCAGTAGACGCCACCGCTGGCGCGTCGTTCATCACCTGAGCGATGTACGGAACGCGTGGGGTTTCCATTGGGTGCAGCATGTTCCAGCGCTCACAATCCTGGCCATCACGCGCCAGTTCAGTGAAGGAGGTCACAGAGTACACATCGGAACCCACACCGTAGTCTTTCGCCAGGATCTGCGCTGCTTCACGAACGTGACGCAGGATAGAACCGGAGCCCAGCAGCTGAACTTTACCTTTGCTACCTTCGATGGTTTCGAGTTTGTAGATACCTTTACGGATACCTTCCTCGGCACCTGCTGGCATTGCCGGCATGTGGTAGTTTTCGTTCAGGGTGGTGATGTAGTAGTAAACGTTCTCTTGCGCTTCACCGTACATGCGCTGCAGACCGTCATGCATGATGACTGCCACTTCGTACGCGTAAGACGGGTCGTAAGAGATACAGTTAGGGATAGTCAGAGACTGAATGTGGCTGTGACCATCTTCGTGCTGCAGACCTTCACCGTTCAGGGTCGTACGACCAGAAGTACCACCGATCAGGAAGCCGCGAGCCTGCTGGTCGCCTGCCTGCCAGCACAGATCACCGATACGCTGGAACCCGAACATGGAGTAGTAGATGTAGAACGGGATCATCGGCAGGTTGTTGGTGCTGTAAGAGGTCGCAGCAGCCAGCCAGGATGCGCCTGCACCCAGTTCGTTGATACCTTCCTGAAGGATCTGACCTTTCTCGTCTTCTTTGTAGTATGCAACCTGCTCACGGTCCTGCGGGGTGTACTGCTGGCCGTTCGGGCTGTAGATACCGATCTGACGGAACAGACCTTCCATACCGAAAGTACGCGCTTCGTCGGCGATGATTGGAACCAGACGATCTTTGATTGACTTGTTCTTCAGCATCACGTTCAGGGCACGAACGAAAGCGATAGTGGTAGAGATCTCTTTGTTCTGCTCTTCCAGCAGCTGAGAGAAGTCTTCCAGGGCTGGCAGTTCCAGCTTCTCGGTGAAGTTAGGCTGACGAGCAGGCAGGTAGCCTTTCAGCGCCTGACGACGTTCGTGCAGGTACTTGTGCTCTTCAGACCCTTCCGGGAAGGTGATGTAAGACAGGTTTTCTACCTGCTCATCGGTCACTGGAACGTTGAAACGGTCGCGGATATAACGCACGCCGTCCATGTTCATTTTCTTAACCTGGTGAGCGATGTTTTTACCTTCTGCGGTATCACCCATGCCGTAACCTTTGATGGTGTGGGCCAGGATCACAGTCGCTTTACCTTTGGTTTCCTGCGCTTTTTTCAGTGCAGCGTAAACTTTCTTCGGATCGTGACCACCGCGGTTCAGCGCCCAGATCTGCTCGTCAGTCCAGTCTGCAACCAGGGCTGCGGTTTCAGGATATTTGCCGAAGAAGTGCTCACGAACGTAGGCACCGTCTTTGGATTTGAAGGTCTGGTAGTCGCCGTCAACGGTTTCGTTCATCAGCTGGATCAGTTTACCGCTGGTGTCTTTACGCAGCAGCTCATCCCAACGACCGCCCCACATGACTTTGATCACGTTCCAGCCTGCACCCGCGAAGATGCCTTCCAGTTCGTTAATGATCTTGCCGTTACCGGTTACCGGACCATCCAGACGTTGCAGGTTACAGTTGATGATGAAGCACAGGTTGTCCAGCTTCTCACGGGTCGCGATGGTGATCGCGCCTTTAGATTCTGGCTCATCCATTTCACCGTCGCCCAGGAAGGCGTAAACGGTCTGCTCAGAGGTGTCTTTCAGACCACGGTGTTCCAGGTACTTCAGGAATTTAGCCTGATAGATTGCACCAATTGGGCCCAGACCCATAGATACGGTCGGGAACTGCCAGAACTCAGGCATCAGTTTAGGGTGCGGATAAGAAGACAGACCCTTACCGTGAACTTCCTGACGGAAGTTGTTCATCTGCTCTTCAGTCAGACGACCTTCCAGGAAGGCACGTGCATAGATGCCCGGAGAGATGTGGCCCTGGAAGTACACCAGATCGCCGCCGTCTTTCTCGTTGGCTGCACGGAAGAAGTGGTTGAAGCACACTTCGTAAACGGTCGCAGAGGACTGGAAGGACGCCATGTGGCCACCCAGTTCCAGATCTTTCTTGGATGCGCGCAGAACGGTCATGATAGCGTTCCAGCGGATAGCAGAACGGATACGGCGTTCCAGATCCAGATTGCCCGGGTATTCCGGTTCGTCTTCGACGGCAATCGTGTTTACGTAGTTGCTAGCCCCTGCACCTGAAGCCACTTTCACGCCGCCTTTGCGCGCTTCTGAAAGCAGCTGATCAATCAGATACTGAGCACGCTCAACACCTTCTTCACGGATGACCGATTCGATCGCCTGTAGCCAGTCGCGAGTTTCGATCGGATCCACGTCATTTTGGAGACGTTCTGACATGGGGGTATTCCTTATCTATCTAATACGTTGATTTGTCTGGAACCTGTCCCATTGTGCTCTCGGTTAAGAACACAATAAGACAGGTTCTGCGTTTAGTTGCCGCGCTCTAAAAGTACCTGGCGCTTAATCCTTTCGTTGCTGTATGCGGCGCAATGAACGCTCGCGACGCGATTGTTCACGGCTGCGGTCCAGCAAGATTTCCTCAATGAAAGCCAGATGGCGGTGCGACGCTTCACGCGCCTGCTCCGGTTCCCCGGCCATTATCGCCTCGAATACTCGGGTGCGATGGTTGCTTACCAGCGGGAGCATCTCCCGACGGGCATACAACAATTCAAAATTCTGACGAACGTTCTGGGCCAGCATGGGCTCCATGCAGCGTAGCAGATGGAGGAGCACCACGTTGTGCGCTGCTTCGGTGACGGCAATTTGATACTGGACAACGGCGCTGGATTCGGCGTCTAAGTCGCCGGACTGCTGTGCCCGTTCAATGGCCTGATGCAGCTCGCGAATACGTACGCGGTCTTCATCAGTGCTGCGAAGGGCGGCGTAATAGGCCGCGATACCTTCCAGCGCGTGACGGGTCTCAAGCAGATCAAACTGGGATTCTGGGTGGTCAGAGAGAAGTTCTACCAGCGGGTCGCTGAAGCTCTGCCACAGGCTGTTTTGCACAAAGGTTCCGCCACCCTGACGACGGAGCAACAGGCCCTTTGCTTCGAGACGTTGAATCGCCTCACGCAGAGAGGGGCGTGAAACGTCGAACTGTTTTGCCAGCTCGCGTTCTGGCGGGAGTTTCTCGCCCGGGCGCAGTGTCCCTTCGAGAATCAAAAACTCCAGCTGCTGCTCAATCACATCGGAAAGTTTTGGTTGGCGAATTTTGCTGTAGGCCATATTCCCTGTCTTACGCCTTTTTGCCCGGAGTCAATTGGTCTTACCAATTTCATGTTCGTATCGCTAAAGTAACAAAGTATTCACCTTCTGTCCATATTGGTTTTGATTGAAATCAGGAAACCCGGCACATTTTAACAACCTTACAGAACTAACGTTTCAGGAATGTAACTTTGCACAAATGAAATGGTTACTCCCAAAGGGGCAGTTTTAACCATATTTAAACGAGGGATTTTGCAATCTGAAGCGATTCAACAAGGCAAAATATGAAAATTCGTCCACTTATGACGCATTTCTATTCTATAGGTTGGGGTATGAGGGGTTAACGTACCGATTTACAATTGGTTTCTTTTTATTCAAGTCGTCATCATCCCTTCATAAAGCAGGTGCATTCGCTGGCACTTACCACTATTCTGGCGGTAACGGAAGCCATCTCCGCTTTTTTCGGTATCGTTAACCGTAAAGAAATAAATACAGAATATGGACTTTCATAATTACACACGCACAGCGTGAACATAACAACCACACACGAGGTTTCAAATGGAAGCTCAACAGCATGGCGATCAGCTAAAGCGCGGCCTTAAAAACCGCCATATTCAGCTCATCGCCCTGGGCGGTGCTATTGGTACTGGCCTGTTTCTGGGCAGTGCGTCCGTTATCCAGTCGGCCGGTCCGGGCATCATTCTGGGTTACGCGATTGCAGGTTTCATTGCGTTTTTGATTATGCGCCAGTTAGGGGAAATGGTCGTTGAGGAGCCGGTTGCAGGCTCTTTTAGCCACTTTGCCTACAAATACTGGGGCAGCTTTGCGGGCTTCGCCTCTGGATGGAACTACTGGGTTCTTTACGTGCTGGTTGCTATGGCGGAACTCACCGCCGTCGGTAAATACATTCAATTCTGGTACCCGGAGATCCCCACCTGGGCGTCTGCGGCAGTCTTCTTCGTGCTGATCAACGCCATTAACCTGACCAACGTGAAAGTGTTTGGGGAAATGGAGTTCTGGTTCGCCATTATCAAAGTAATTGCCGTTGTAGCGATGATCATTTTTGGCGGCTGGCTGCTCTTCAGCGGCAACGGTGGCCCGCAGGCAACCGTGCGCAACCTCTGGGAACAGGGCGGGTTCCTGCCGCACGGCATGACCGGCCTGGTAATGATGATGGCGATCATTATGTTCTCCTTCGGCGGTCTGGAGCTGGTGGGCATCACCGCCGCGGAAGCCGACAACCCGGAGCAGAGCATCCCGAAAGCCACAAATCAGGTTATCTACCGTATTCTGATCTTCTACGTGGGCTCCCTGGCGGTCCTGCTCTCCCTGCTGCCATGGACACGCGTCACGGCGGATACCAGCCCGTTTGTGCTGATCTTCCACGAGCTGGGCGACACCTTCGTGGCGAACGCGCTCAACGTCGTAGTGCTGACCGCCGCGCTCTCTGTTTATAACAGCTGCGTTTACTGCAACAGCCGTATGCTGTTCGGCCTGGCGCAACAGGGCAACGCACCGAAAGCGCTGCTTACCGTTGATAAACGTGGCGTACCGGTTAACACCATTATCGTGTCGGCGGTCGTGACGGCGCTTTGCGTTCTGATTAACTACCTGGCACCGGAATCGGCCTTCGGCCTGCTGATGGCGTTGGTGGTTTCCGCGCTGGTGATCAACTGGGCGATGATTAGCCTCGCGCACATCAAGTTCCGCCGCGCCAAGCAGCAGCAGGGCGTAACCACGCGCTTCCCTGCCCTGCTCTATCCGCTGGGGAACTGGGTTTGCCTGCTGTTCATGGCGGCCGTGCTGATCATCATGCTCATCACGCCAGGCATGGCGATTTCCGTCTACCTCATCCCGGTGTGGATTGCGATCCTCGGCGTGGGCTATATGGTGAAACAGAAAAACGCCAAAACGGTGAAAGCGCACTAAGTGTTTTCTCGCTGTACCCGCAGTTGCGGGTACAGCGTCTTGTTACCTTCCTCACAAATTCACGCCAACAGCAAAATCCTCCATATCACCGCCCTTATATTGCAACGCATATATCCGTTTGCCAGCGAATAATTCTCTCCATACCGAAACCCGGAGATCTGTCGATGGATAACAACAAACTGTCAGTAAAAGAAAAGATCGGCTATGGCATGGGTGACGCCGGATGCAACATTATCTTTGGCGCCATCATGTTATTTGTTAACTATTTTTATACGGATATTTTTGGTCTGGCGCCTGCGCTGGTTGGAGTACTGCTGCTGTCCGTTCGCGTGATTGACGCCGTAACGGACCCAATCATGGGCGCGATTGCCGACCGCACCCGCAGCAAATATGGCCGATTTCGTCCATGGCTACTGTGGATTGCCTTCCCCTATGCGCTGTTCAGCATCCTGATGTTCACCACCCCAGAGTGGAGCTATAACAGCAAAGTTATCTATGCATTTGTCACCTACTTCCTGCTGTCGCTGACCTATACCGCCATCAACATTCCGTACTGCTCGCTCGGTGGCGTGATCACCAACGACCCAAAAGAGCGCGTAGCCTGCCAGTCCTATCGTTTTGTTATGGTCGGTATCGCCACGCTGCTGCTGTCGCTTACGCTCCTGCCAATGGCTGACTGGTTCGGTGGGGATAACAAAGCCAAAGGCTACCAGATGGCGATGACCGTGCTGGCGCTGATTGGTACCTGCATGTTCCTGTTCTGCTTCGCCACGGTGCGCGAGCGCGTTCGCCCGGCGGTACAAACCCACGACGAACTGAAAAACGACCTGAAGGATGTGTGGAAGAATGACCAGTGGGTGCGCATTCTGCTTCTGACGCTCTGCAACGTCTGCCCGGGCTTTATCCGCATGGCGGCCACCATGTATTACGTCACCTGGGTAATGGGGCAAAGCACCCATTTCGCCACGCTGTTTATCAGCCTGGGCGTTGTCGGCATGATGTTCGGCAGTATGCTGGCGAAAGTGCTGACCGACCGCTGGTGCAAGCTGAAGGTCTTCTTCTGGACCAACATCGCGCTGGCGATTTTCTCCTGCGCCTTCTACTTCTTCGACCCGAAAGCGACGACAACCATTGTTGTGCTTTACGTCCTGCTGAATATCCTGCACCAGATCCCATCCCCTCTGCACTGGTCACTGATGGCCGACGTGGACGACTACGGTGAATGGAAAACCGGGAAACGTATCACCGGGATAAGCTTCTCCGGCAACATCTTCTTCCTGAAGCTGGGTCTGGCGATTGCCGGGGCGATGGTTGGCTTCCTGCTCTCCTGGTACGGTTATGACGCGGGCGCAAAAGCGCAGAGCGCGGATGCCATCAACGGCATTGTGCTGCTCTTTACCGTCATTCCTGGCACTGGATATTTAATTACCGCGGGCGTTGTACGTCTGCTGAAAGTGGACCGTGAGACCATGAAGCAAATCCAGTCCGATCTGGAGAAGCGTCGCACCAACTATCGTGAACTGAGCGACTATCAGGAATTTAAAGCCGCTGAGACTAAATAAGGAAAGCCGAATGCAAACCTGGCCAAACCCGTTTATTGAACAACGCGCCGACCCGTATATCCTGCGCCACGAAGGACAATATTACTTTATCGCCTCCGTGCCGGAGTATGACCGGCTGGCGATCCGCCGCGCGGACTCGCTGGAAGATTTAGGCAATGCCGAAGAGGTAGTTGTCTGGCGCAAGCCCGACACCGGCCCGATGAGCCAGCTGATCTGGGCACCGGAACTGCATCATATCGACGGCAAGTGGTACATCTACTTTGCCGCCACACATACCCAAGCGCTCGACGAACTCGGGATGTTCCAGCATCGCATGTTCGCCATTGAATGCGCAGATCGCGATCCGCTCACCGGTACATGGGTGGAAAAAGGGCAAATCAAAACCCCGTTTGACACCTTCGCGCTGGATGCCACTACCTTTGTGCATCAGGGCAAACGCTGGTATCTGTGGGCGCAAAAAGCCCCGGACATTTCCGGTAACTCCAATCTTTACCTGTGTGAAATGGAAAATTCGTGGACGCTGAAAGGCGAGCCGGTGATGCTCAGTAAACCGGAATATGACTGGGAGTGCCGCGGATTCTGGGTCAACGAAGGCCCGGCGGTGCTGTTCCATGGCGATAAGCTATTTATCAGCTATTCCGCCAGCGCCACCGACGAGAATTACTGCATGGGATTACTGTGGATAGACGTAGATGCCGATCCGCAAAACCCGACTAACTGGCATAAATCCCCGCGCCCGGTGTTCGTCACCAGCTACGAAAACCGTCAGTATGGACCAGGCCATAACAGCTTTACGCAGACGCCGGAAGGCGACGATGTGCTGGTCTACCACGCGCGAAACTACACTGAAATTGAAGGCGATCCGCTTTACGATCCGAATCGCCACACTCGCCTGAAGCTCGTCCGCTGGGACGACAACGGGATGCCTGATTTCGGCATCCCGCCTGCGGATACGCTGTAACGGCTTCGGCGCGCTGGGTCAGACCAGCGTGCCGTAAATCGTCAGCAACGCCACAATCACCACCACCACAAACGACGTTTTTTTCGCCATCGAGACGGCAGCTTTAGGCGTTTCGACTTTGTTCGTGTGCGGCTCGCGAGCCAGCGAGAATTGAGCCAGTCGGGTTAAGACCTGATACTGCGCGGTATGGCGGTCTGCAAGGGAGGCAAACCACGCTGGCAACGCCTTTTCACCGTGACCGATGAGGGCATAGACCACGCCGACCAGTCGCACCGGAAGCCAGTCGAGCACGTGCAGAATGGCATCAATGCCGGACTGGAGACGTTCATGCGGCGTAAGGTAGCGGGCAAGCCAGGTCTGCCAGGCGCGCAGAAAAGCATAGCCCATCAGCAGTACTGGTCCCCATGGACCGCCCACCACAAACCAGAACAGCGGCGCCAGGTAGTAACGGAAGTTAATCCACAGCAGCGCGTTTTGTAGCTCGCGCAGAAATTCGCGTTCATCGCAGTCCGGCGGTACGCCGTGGATCATCGTCAGCTCGCTCGCCATCGCGCCGCGCGCGTGGACATCATCCCGGGAAGCAGCTTTCAGATACGCGTGATAGTGCAAACGCACCTTGCCCGCGCCAATACACAACACGCCCAGCAGTATCCATACCACCAGCAGCGGCACGTTGAAAAAGAGGCCGTAAAGTGAGCGTAGCAACAGGAACGTAATCACCATCATACCTGCCGTCATAAGCAGCGTGCGTAGCATGGAAAAATGCCTGATCCGGCGGAATAACACTTCCAGCCGATGATCCAGATGCCAGTGCTCGCCGAGCTTAAACAGGCGTTCGGCGATCATAACCAGCAGCATGGTAAACAACGTCATGTTATCTCCTTATCTGACGACGTGGTAAGCATGGCGTGAAACCGGGACCAGTCAAACGCCGGGCCGGGGTCGGTTTTTCTTTCGGGGGCGATGTCGCTGTGCCCCGTAATATTGTCTGCAATGGCGGGATAAAGCCCCACTAAAGTTTGCGTCACAGCAACCAGTTTCTGATATTGCGCATCGGTGTAAGGCGTGGTGTCCGTTCCTTCCAGTTCAATTCCAATGGAGAAATCATTGCACCGCTCGCGCCCCTGATACATCGACACGCCGGCATGCCAGGCTCGCTTATCAAAAGGAACATACTGAACCACTTCGCCATCACGGCGGATCAGGCAGTGCGCCGATACGCGCAAATGCGCAATCTCAGCAAAGTAAGGATGAGCATCGGGATCTATCGTTCCTGTGAATAACGCGTCGATCCACGGACCGCCAAACTCACCTGGCGGGAGACTTATGTTGTGAACCACCAGCAGTGTGGGCTTTTCATCCTCCGGGCGGCAATCGTGGTGCGGCGACGGTACATGTCGCGCGTCCACCAGCCATCCGTTTTCTAACAACATGCTGGAACTCCTTATCTATGGTGCTGTTACTCGGTTCAGAGTAGCATGTTTCAATATTATGATTCGTTACCAATTTGGAGTTTTATCATGCCGCCTCGCCGCTATAACCCCGACCACCGACGTGACGCGCTTCTGGAACGTATTAATAGTGATATCCCGGCAAGCGTTGCCCATGCCCTGAGAGAAGACCTCGGCGGTGACGTCAGCGCCGATAACGATATTACCGCCCAATTGTTGCCAAAAGAGACACGGTCGCACGCGGTAGTCATCACCCGCGAAGCGGGGGTTTTCTGCGGCAAACGCTGGGTTGAGGAGGTCTTTACCCAGCTGGCGGGCGACGAGGTGCAGGTAACATGGCACGTTGAGGACGGTGATGCGGTCACGGCAAATCAGCCACTGTTCGAGCTGGACGGCCCGTCCCGCGTCTTGCTGACCGGTGAACGCACCGCGCTCAATTTTGTGCAAACGCTCTCTGGCGTTGCCAGTGAAGTACGCCGCTACGTTGACCTGCTGGCAGGCACCCGCACGCAGCTACTGGATACCCGTAAAACCCTGCCGGGCCTGCGCACCGCGCTGAAATACGCCGTGCTCTGCGGTGGCGGCGCCAACCATCGTCTGGGGCTATCCGATGCCTTCCTGATCAAAGAGAACCACATTATTGCCTCTGGCTCGGTACGTCAGGCCGTGGAAAAAGCCTTCTGGCTGCATCCGGATGTGCCGGTTGAGGTGGAAGTGGAAACGCTGGATGAGCTGGACGAGGCCATTAAAGCGGGGGCTGACATCATCATGCTCGATAACTTCGACACGGAGAAGATGCGTGAAGCGGTCAAACGCACAAACGGCCAGGCGCAGCTTGAGGTGTCCGGCAACGTGACGTTCGACACCCTCCGCGAATTTGCTGAAACCGGCGTCGATTATATCTCCGTTGGCGCCCTGACCAAGCACGTACGTGCCCTGGACCTCTCGATGCGCTTCAAATAACTGATCTTCCCCTCTCCGCCCGGAGAGGGGAAATACGAAACCGCTCGCAATTACGCTGTCCTTCTCTGCAACACTGAATCATTTCCCTGAAAGCCCTTTCACGTTCGCGCTTTTGCCCCTCGTTTCTGCGCGCCGACACTGCCACAGTAGCGCCACTTAACGTAAGGAGCAGATATGAACAGACAACAAGGATTTACCCTGATTGAGCTAATGGTGGTCATTGGCATTATTGCCATCCTGAGCGCGATTGGCATCCCGGCCTATCAGAACTACCTGCGAAAAGCAGCGCTCACCGATATGCTGCAAACGTTCATCCCCTACCGCACCGCTATTGAGCTTTGCGCCCTGGATCGTGGTGGTGTGGATCGCTGCGACGCAGGAACCAATGGCATCCCCTCCCCGACTACCACGCGTTACGTTTCAGCGATGAGCGTGGCGAAGGGGGTCGTATCGTTAACAGGGCAGGAAAGCCTTAACGGACTTGAAGTGCTCATGACACCGATCTGGAGCGACGGTAACGGTATGACGGGCTGGACGCGTGCCTGCAACATTGCGTCCGACACGGCGCTCAGACAAGCCTGTGAAGATGTTTTCCGCTTCGACAACAACTGACAGGAGTGGACAATGAACACCGAACAGCTTATGACGCTCTGTCAGCGCCATCACGCACTGCTACTCGCAAGCGACACCGAGATGATCAGCATTGCGGTGGTGGGTAATCCTGCCTCTGAGCTGATGGAAGCGTTACGCTTCGCCACGCAGAAACGTATTGATATTGAGTGCTGGACGGCCGAACGGATGGAAAAACGGCTTCAGTCCCTCTCATCATCACACCTGCCGGGAATAGCGCCAAACTCAGCCGCTGACGTGCTCAGTACAACGTTGCAGCAGGCAGTGAACCAGCGGGCTTCTGACATCCATATTGAACCGACGGAGCACGGCTACCAGATCCGTTTGCGAATCGACGGTGTTCTCTACCCGCAACCGCCGGTTTCCGCCGCCCTCGGTACGACGCTTGCCGCACGCCTGAAGGTGCTGGGCCAACTGGATATTGCGGAGCGCCGCCTGCCGCAGGACGGTCAGTTTACGGTGGAGCTGGCAAGCGTCCCCGTCTCTTTTCGTATCGCAACCCTTCCCTGTAGCGGTGGAGAAAAAATCGTGCTTCGTCTGCTTCACCAGGTGCAGCAGGCACTGGAGCTTGAACTGCTGGGGATGAGTGCAGACCAGCAGGCCCGTTTTGCCGGGGCGCTTAACAGCCCTCAGGGGTTGATTCTGGTCACCGGCCCGACCGGTAGCGGGAAAACGGTGACGCTGTACAGCGCGTTACAGGCGCGAAATACCCCTGACGTTAATATTTGCAGCGTGGAAGATCCCGTTGAAATCCCGCTTGCAGGCTTAAACCAGACGCAGATTAATCCGCGCGCGGGGCTGACCTTCCAGAGCGTGCTGCGTGCCCTGCTCAGGCAGGATCCTGACATCATTATGGTGGGTGAAATTCGTGACGGCGAAACGGCAGAAATTGCCATTAAGGCGGCGCAAACCGGGCATCTGGTGCTGTCCACCCTCCATACTAATTCGACGACTGAAACGCTGGTACGGCTGCAACAGATGGGCGTCGCGCGCTGGATGATCTCTTCGGCGCTCTCGATGGTGATTGCCCAGCGGCTGGTGCGTCGTTTATGCCCGTACTGCCGACAGGAAGCCAGCCGCCACACCGAATTACCTCGCACGCTGTGGCCCCGGCCGCTTCCTCGCTGGCAACCCACCGGTTGCGAGCGCTGCTACCACGGTTTTTATGGTCGCGTAGCCATTTTTGAAGTGCTCGTCATCGACGACACGCTGCGGCAGGCCATCGCCAGCGGAGCAAGCACGGAGGTGATTGGATCCAGCGCTCGTCAGGCGGGAATGACCTCTTTGTTTGAGCACGGCTGCATGGCCGTAGAGCAAGGGCTGACCACGCTCGAAGAGCTGTTGCGCGTCCTGGGAATGCCCGATGGCTGCTAATTCGCTCTGGCGCTGGCGTGCCCTGACCACCGAGGGGGAGGTGCAAACCGGCACCCTCTGGGCCATCGACCGTAACGCAGCTTACACGGCTCTGGTGCTTAAACAGCTGCACCCGCTGGCGCTAAAACGCTGCCAGCAGCGACACCGATGGCAGGTGCAGCACTGCTACGATATTTTTCGCCAGCTCGCCACGCTGCTACAGGCCGGACTCACGCTGTCCCAAAGCCTGCACATGCTGGCGGAACAGCATCCTTTGAAGCACTGGCAGGCGCTGCTGCACAGTCTTGCTGATGACCTGAGCGAAGGTTGCGCCCTGTCAGAGGCCATGAAGAAATGGCCAGAGGTGTTTAGCCCCCTTTATGTCTCGATGGTGAAGACGGGTGAGCTGACGGGTAAGCTCGAAGCCTGCTGCCGTCAGCTTGCGCTGCAGCAAAAATCCCAGCAGCAGCTCAGTGCAAAGGTGAAGAAAGCGCTGCGCTATCCGCTGATCATCCTGACGCTGGCCGTTTTCGTGGTGCTGGCGATGGTAACGCTGGTTTTGCCTGAGTTTGCTGCAATCTACAAAACATTCAACACCCCGCTCCCTTTGCTCACGCAGGCAGTCATGGGGCTGGCGGCGCTGGTTCAGGCGCATATCCTCACCCTTTTGGCCCTGCTCGTGGCAATGGTTGTCATCGCCTGTAAGCTGCGGCGGCATCCGCGCTGGCAGTATGTCTTATTACACGTACCGGTGATGGGCACGCTGATGCGTGGGCAAAAACTGGGGCAAATTTTTACAGTGCTGTCATTAACCCAGCAGGCCGGGATTGCCTTTTTACAAGGAGTGGAGAGTGTGGAGGAAACCGTTGAGAGTGGCTACTGGCAGGAGAAACTCCGTGAGATACGCAGCGATATCGAACAGGGGATGCCCGTGTGGTCCTCCTTCCAGAAGGCCTCTGTTTTTACGCCACTGTGTATTCAGCTCATTCGCACCGGAGAAGTGTCGGGTTCACTGGATGTGATGCTGATGAATCTGGCCCGCCATCATACGGAACAGACATTTCAGCAGGCAGACAATCTGGCGGCGCTTCTTGAGCCTTTGCTACTGGTCGTGACAGGTCTGATTATTGGCACGCTGGTGGTGGCGATGTATCTGCCAATTTTCCATCTGGGGGATGCAATGAGCGCGGGGTAATGCTGGCGCACGGACGCGCGCCAGCCGTAGCCGTCAGAGGCTATTAAATACGCGGTTTTCCTGCTCCTGAACGCGGATAAACGTCGTGCGTTTAGTCAGCTCTTTCAGGCGGGAAGCCCCCACGTAGGTGCAGGCAGAACGCAGACCGCCGAGGATATCGCGCGCCGTGTTTTCGACCGGGCCGCGCAGTGGCAGCTTCACGGTTTTACCTTCCGCCGCACGGTATTTCGCGACACCACCCACGTGACGGGTCATCGCAGATTCAGAGCTCATTCCGTAGAACAGCATGAATTTCTCACCGTTCTCTTCCACCACGGTACCGCCGCTCTCTTCGTGGCCGGCCAGCATGCCGCCGAGCATCACGAAGTCCGCGCCGCCGCCGAAGGCTTTCGCCACATCGCCTGGCATGGTGCAGCCACCGTCGCTGATGATCTGGCCGCCCAGACCGTGCGCGGCGTCAGCGCATTCAATTACCGCAGACAGCTGCGGATAACCCACACCGGTTTTCACGCGCGTGGTGCAAACGGAGCCCGGGCCAATGCCCACTTTCACAATGTCGGCCCCGGAGAGGATCAGCTCTTCACACATTTCACCGGTCACCACGTTGCCCGCGATGATGGTTTTGGTTGGCCAGGCTTCACGCGCCTTGCTGACGAACTGGACGAAATGCTCGGAATAACCATTTGCCACGTCAATGCAGACAAAATTCAGCGCCGGATTGGCGTTCAGGATCTGTTTGGTTTTCTCGAAATCTGCATCAGACGTACCGGTCGAGACCATCACATGCTTCACCACGTCAGCCGAGGCTGAGGCGACAAACGCATTCCACTCCTCAGGGCTGTAGTGTTTATGTACCGCAGTAAGGATGTCGAATTGCGCCAGCGCGGTCGCCATCTCGAAGGTCCCGACGGTGTCCATATTGGCCGCGATAATCGGCACGCCAGACCACGTCTGACCGGAATGCTTAAAGGTGAATTGACGTTCGAGTTCAACGTCTGAGCGACTTTTCAGTGTAGAGCGTTTAGGGCGGATAAGAACGTCTTTGAAACCTAACTTCAGATCTTCTTCAATACGCATGTGCGGATTCCTGGGGTTAGAGGCAAATATATTAAAAGCACAACTCCAGTGACGCTATCATACGCACTAATACCTGCTCCGCAAGACTGCGAAATTCTCTTTTTTTACGCTACAATCCTATAAATTTACCTGGTAAAAAGCGGGTAAAGAGAGCTAAACATTGGCTGTTGTAAGTTTGAATTTTAAGCAACTGATTTTAAAACTGAATAATTCCCAGGATCTGATTTAATGGGGTATATCGTCGCATTAACCGGCGGCATCGGTAGTGGTAAAAGCACCGTTGCGCACGCGTTTGCTCGTCTCGGCATCACGATTATCGACGCCGATATCATTGCCCGTCAGGTGGTAGAACCCAATACACCCGCCTTAAACGCCATCGAAGCGCATTTTGGTCGCCGTGTGATACAGGCTGACGGCACCCTGAATCGTCGGCAGCTGCGTGAGTGCATATTTTCCGATCCGGCGGAAAAAGCCTGGCTTAATGCCCTGCTCCACCCCATTATCCACCATGAAACTCAGCGTCAGATTGCCGCAGCCAGTTCGCCCTATGTGTTGTGGGTGATCCCGTTACTGGTGGAAAATCATCTACAGAATAAGGCGGACAGAACGCTGGTGATTGACGTTTCCCGCGAAACGCAAATCCAGAGAACCATGGCGCGTGACCATGTTTCACGCGAGCATGCTGAACAAATTCTTGCCGCACAGGCCACGCGCGAAGCGCGCCTCGCCGTTGCGGATGATGTTATTGATAATAACGGCGCACCAGATGCCATTGCATCGGATGTTGCTCGTCTGCACGCGAAGTATCTGACCTTCGCCACGCAGGCCGTTGCACAGGAAAAACCATAATGTCGACTCATATCCTTTTTGAGCATCCGCTTAACGAAAAAATGCGTACCTGGCTACGCATAGAATTTCTTATTCAACAACTTTCACAACATCTGCCCGTCAACGATCATGCCACCGCGCTGCATTTTTTCCGCAACGTGGGCGATCTGCTGGATGTGATTGAACGCGGCGATGTCCGCACTGAGCTGTTGAAAGAGCTGGAGCGCCAGCAGCGTAAATTACAGGCCTGGGCCGAAGTACCGGGCGTAGATCAAAGTCGAATTGACGCTTTACGCCAGCAGCTAAAAAACAGCAGCGCGACGCTGATGGCCGCGCCGCGCGTTGGACAATTTTTACGCGAGGACCGTCTGATTGCGCTGGTGCGTCAGCGTCTGAGCATACCGGGCGGTTGCTGTAGCTTTGACCTTCCAACGCTGCATATGTGGCTGCACATGCCGCAGGAACAGCGCGATCGCCAGGTGAACAGCTGGATGGGCAGTCTGGAGCCGATGAATCAAACGTTATCCCTGATCCTCGATCTTGTGCGTAACTCTGCCCCGTTCCGCAAGCAGACCAGTCTCAACGGTTTTTATCAGGATAACGGCGACGACGCCGATCTTCTGCGTTTGAATCTCTCTCTTGGCGAGCAGCTTTACCCGCAAATTTCCGGACATAAAAGCCGTTTCGCGATCCGCTTTATGCCGCTGGACAGTGAGCATGGCACCGTGCCGGAACGCCTCGATTTTGAACTGGCCTGTTGTTAAGGAGTGCCGATGTCTGACGTAACCACCGTAAACTGCCCAACCTGTGGGAAAACTGTCGTCTGGGGAGAAGTGAGTCCATTTCGCCCATTCTGCTGCAAACGCTGTCAACTTATAGACCTGGGCGAATGGGCGGCGGAAGAGAAACGCATTCCGAGCGAAGGCGATCTCTCGGATAGCGATGACTGGAGCGAAAACCAGCAGTAACATTTAAAGCCTGCTGGCGCTTCGCTTAGCAGGCCTACGGTTGTGCGACCAGCCGGAGGATCACAGGCTCATTGGCAGGCGGGAATTTTTCCGCATCGCTGGCCTGAAGCTCAATCCAGTTACCCGGCTGCCCCTCTTTTCCCCATGGCTCACCTTCCCAGTTTTCCACCAGCCAGAACCACAGCGTGATGTGCCTGTCCGGAAACTGGTACTCCAGCTTATCGAACAGCGTTGCGCCATGCGGGGTGATCCCCACCTCTTCCTGAAGCTCACGCACCAGCGCCTGCTCCGGCGTTTCACCTGATTCGATTTTTCCGCCGGGGAATTCCCATTTGTTGGCCATATGCGCATCGGCGGCACGTTGGGTAATGAAGATCTGGTTTTGCGGGTTGCGAATGATCCCGACAGCAATTTGCAGTGTTTTCATCATGTCACGTCCATAAAAAAGGCGCAGATATCTGCGCCTTTTCGGTTTGTTATGTTCTTAGCTCAGGCGGCCGTGGCACGCCTTGTATTTTTTGCCGGAACCGCATGGGCACGGATCGTTACGACCGACTTTACGATCGCCCGTCTGCGCTGCGATTGCCGCTGCGGCTTCGCTCTCATCGGTCTGATGACTCAGCTGCTGCATCTGTGCCAGACGCTCAGCTTCTTCACGACGCTGCTGCTCCATCGCTTCCACTTCTTCCGGCATACGCACCTGAACTTTGCTCAGAGTGCTGATGACTTCATACTTCAGCGACTCCAGCATGGCAGCAAACATGGAGAAGGATTCACGCTTGTACTCCTGCTTCGGATCTTTCTGCGCATAACCACGCAGGTGGATACCCTGACGCAGGTAGTCCATTGCCGCCAGGTGCTCTTTCCACAGGGAGTCCAGGGTCTGCAACATTACGCCTTTCTCGAAGTGACGCATCATCTCAGCGCCAACCACTTCTTCCTTACGCTTGTAGACGTCCAGCGCGGTTTCGTAGATACGCTCGCGCAGGGTCTCTTCGTGCAGCTCAGGCTCTTTGTCCAGCCACTCTTTGATTGGCAGTTCGAGGTCGAAGTCGTTTTTCAGACGTTCCTGCAGGCCTTCGATATCCCACATCTCTTCCAGAGACTGCGGTGGAATGTGCGCGTCGATAGTGGCTTTGAACACATCTTCGCGAATGCTGTTGATGGTTTCGCTCACGTCGGACACGTCCAGCAGTTCGTTACGCTGGGTATAAATCGCACGACGCTGGTCGTTGGCAACGTCATCATATTCCAGCAGCTGCTTACGAATATCGAAGTTGCGGCTTTCTACTTTACGCTGGGCGTTGGCAATCGCTTTGGTAACCCACGGGTGCTCGATCGCTTCGCCAGGTTTCATGCCCAGTTTACGCATCATGCCGGACACACGGTCAGAGGCAAAAATACGCATCAGCGCATCTTCCATAGACAGATAGAAACGGGAAGAACCGGCATCACCCTGACGGCCCGCACGACCGCGCAGCTGGTTATCGATACGACGAGATTCATGACGCTCGGTACCAATGATGTGCAGACCACCGGATGCCAGCACCGCGTCGTGACGCACCTGCCAGTCGGCTTTGATCTGCGCGATTTGCTCCGGGGTTGGGTTTTCCAGCTCGGCCACTTCGGCCTGCCAGCTACCGCCGAGCATAATATCGGTACCACGACCCGCCATGTTGGTAGCGATGGTTACGGCAGCCGGGTAACCCGCCTGCGCAACGATATCTGCTTCTTTAGCGTGGAACTTGGCGTTCAGCACGTTGTGCTTGATGCCCGCCTTGGTCAGCTCGTTAGACACCACTTCAGATTTCTCGATGGAGATGGTCCCCACCAGAACCGGCTGGCCCTTCGCGGTACGATCGCGAATATCTTCGATGATCGCCTGGATTTTTTCCGCTTCGGTCATGTACACCAGGTCCGGCATATCCTTACGGATCATTGGACGGTTGGTTGGTACTACCACGGTATCCAGCTTATAGATGGAGCTAAACTCAAACGCTTCGGTATCTGCGGTACCGGTCATCCCCGCCAGCTTCTCGTACAGACGGAAGTAGTTCTGGAAGGTGATAGACGCCAGCGTCTGGTTTTCGTTCTGAATATCCACGCCTTCTTTCGCTTCCACGGCCTGGTGCAGACCATCGGACCAGCGACGTCCCTGCATGGTACGACCGGTGTGTTCATCGACGATGATGACTTCACCGTCTTTAACGATATAGTCAACGTCGCGGGTGAACAGGGCGTGCGCGCGCAGTGCAGCCGTTACGTGGTGCATCAGCATGATGTTGCTCGGGGAGTACAGAGACTCGCCCTCTTCCATAATGCCTTCAGCCACCAGCAGCTCTTCGATTTTCACCAGGCCGCGTTCGGTCAGGTTGACCTGACGCGCTTTTTCATCCACGGAGAAGTGACCTTCACCCTGGAAAGTATCGGAGTCTTCTTTCTCCTGACGCAGCAGGTGTGGAATGATTTTGTCGACTTTACGGTACATCTCGGAGCTGTCTTCGGCCGGGCCGGAGATGATCAGCGGGGTACGCGCTTCATCGATCAGAATGGAGTCAACCTCATCCACCAGCGCATAGTGCAGTTTACGCTGGACGCGCTCTTCAGGGCTGAACGCCATGTTGTCACGCAGGTAGTCGAAGCCGTATTCGTTGTTGGTGCCGTAGGTGATGTCCGCGTTGTAGGCTTCACGCTTCGCAGGTGCCGGCAGGCCGGACATGTTAATGCCCACGGTCATGCCGAGGAATTCGAACAGTGGACGGTTATTTTCGGCGTCGCGTTGCGCCAGATAGTCGTTGACGGTAACAACGTGAACGCCCTTACCCGTCAGCGCATTCAGGTAAGCCGGCAGCGTTGCAGTCAGGGTTTTACCTTCACCGGTACGCATTTCCGCGATGCAGCGCTCGTTGAGCACCATCCCGCCCAGCAGCTGCACGTCGAAGTGACGCATGCCGAACACGCGTTTACTGGCCTCACGTACTACGGCAAAGGCTTCCGGGATCAGGCTTTCTAAGGTTTCGCCTTTCTCCAGACGCGCACGGAACTCCGCGGTTTTTGCTTTCAGTTCATCATCAGAGAGCTTCTCCATCGCCGGTTCCATACCGTTGATGACGTTCACAGCTTTGCGCATGCGGCGCAGGGTACGATCGTTACGACTACCAAAAACTTTGGTTAATAATTTGATTAGCATGTTAAATTCTCAAACGCCCCAGTCGGGCAGATAAATTAAGGTATTGAAAAAGGGTTAATTTAGCTGAGGCGTTGAGGCCCGGCACGGATGCCGTGAACCTGGCTAATCCAGGTCGAAACAGAGAAGGATGCGGGGGAAACAAAAGCAGTTTGCGCCGTCTGACTCACGGTCACAGGCGGCTGGTTGTCCTGCGTCAGAAGCGCATTGAGCGTATCGAGCAGAGCAAGGTGCTGAGCCTGGACCGGCAGCGTTTCTTCAGCAACAGGCATCGTCTGCGGCGCCATCGCGAACGACAGATGGCGAATAACCGTGCGAATCGCGTGTTGCTGCCAGTAATCAACGGAGAAATTGGGACGACGGCTGGCTTCAAGCCATGCGAGATTAGTGAAGTTAACCCGCGTGGTGAGATCGTGCTTGGTCGTCGTGGAACGTGCTGGGGTTGCCGCGTCTGCGCTGTTGCTGAGCACAGGCAAGCCGAGACTCGCCGCGACCATCCCCAATAAGAGATGCGGCCAGAAGTAACGTCTGCCAAATTGTCGCCAGCGCGTCAGTATTCCGCTCACTTGCTCCACCACGTTCGCCCGCCAGTGCAGGCTGAGTTCAGTTATTCTTTTTTAGCGCCCAGATATTACCACTAAAGCCAATACACGACAGCAGGAATGACACCTTGCAGCAGGTAAAAACGGTCATTAATGCAGCGAACACACCGTTATTTGGCACCCAACACAGGCCAGGGGTGAGAGAGACAAATCCAGAAAGGGCAGAAATAAAAACGACTGGCTTCCCTGGTCGGAGAGAGTACCAGGTGAACCAGTCGCTTTTCTTACGAAACGGCTTTAACCGTTACGCCAGGACCATAGTCGGGGCTTTGAACGCCAGCGGCAGTTCAGCTTCGTCTTCGAAGGTCACATATTCCCAGGCTTCCTGTTTTGCCAGGACGGCCTGCAACAGTTTGTTGTTCAGTGCATGACCGGATTTAAACGCGGTAAAGGCACCAATGATGTTGTGACCACACATGAAGAGGTCGCCGATCGCGTCCAGCATTTTGTGACGGACAAATTCATCTTCAAAACGCAGGCCGTCTTCGTTCAGTACGCGATAATCGTCAACAACGATGGCACAATCGAAGCTGCCGCCCAGGCACAGGCCGCGGGATTGCAGATATTCGATATCACGCATAAAGCCGAAGGTACGTGCTCGGCTGATCTGACGCATGAACGCATCCGCAGAGAAGTTCATCGCATAGCGCTGGGTGCTGGAGTCAATCGCCGGATGGTTAAAATCGATGGTGAAGTCCAACGAGAAACCATTGTACGGTTTGAATTCAGCCCATTTGTCGCCATCTTCGACGCGAACGGTCTCTTTAATGCGAACAAATTTCTTCGCGCAGTTCAGTTCTTCGATGCCGGCATCCAGCAACAAATAAACGAACGGAGCAGCACTCCCGTCCATGATCGGGATTTCTGGCGCATCGACTTCAACCATAATGTTGTCGATACCCAGACCCGCCAGGGCGGCGTTCAGGTGCTCTACGGTAGAAATCCGCACGTCATGCTCGTTCACCAGACAAGTACAGAGCATAGTATCACGCACAGATTTGGCATCGGCCGGAAAATCTACCGGTGGATTCAAGTCGGTGCGACGATAGATGACCCCGGTATTGGCCGGCGCAGGGCGTAACGTCAGTGTGACTTTCTTGCCGGTATGTAAACCGACACCCGTCGCCTGAACGATACGTTTAAGTGTCCTTTGTTTGATCATCGTATAATCTCGCCAAATTAACTATCCAACCGAGAGTGTATATCACTAACGGTGGGCCAGTTTAGCACAAAGAGCGCAAATCCCCAAATTCCAGCCAATTCTTAGTCAGCTTGCTTACGCAGGAACGCCGGGATATCCAGATAATCTGGCTCTTTTGCCGTTTGTGGAGTCGGGTCGTTCACCACTTTCGCAGCCGGTTTTTGCTCCTGAGTCAGAGGCGACATACCGTGCTGCTGGTAACGATCCATCACCGGCTGCTGAGTCTGTTTGTTGGTCACGAGGGTGATCTCAGGACGCTTGTCCATACCGATACCGGTGGCCACAACAGTCACACGCAGTTCGTCGTTCATTTCCGGGTCAAGGGACGTACCGATAACAACGGTCGCGTTGTCAGAGGCGAATGCACGGATGGTGTTACCCACGGTTTCGAACTCATCCAGACGCAGGTCAAAGCCAGCGGTAATGTTGACCAGCACGCCGCGCGCGCCAGACAGATCGATATCTTCCAGCAGTGGAGAAGAGATCGCCATTTCAGCGGCTTCTTCCGCACGGTCTTCACCGCTCGCCACGCCAGAGCCCATCATCGCGTAGCCCATCTCGGACATCACGGTGCGAACGTCTGCAAAGTCAACGTTCATCAGGCCAGGACGGGTAATCAGTTCAGCAATACCCTGAACCGCGCCTTTCAGCACGTCGTTTGCCGCGCCAAAGGCGTCCAGCAGAGAGATACCGCGACCCAGCACTTTCAGCAGCTTGTCGTTCGGAATGGTAATCAGAGAGTCCACGTGCTTGGACAGCTCGGTGATACCCTGCTCCGCGAAAGCCATACGCTTCTTACCTTCGAAGTTGAAAGGCTTGGTCACGACAGCAACGGTCAGAATACCTAAATCTTTAGCGACTTCCGCCACAACGGGTGCTGCACCGGTACCTGTACCGCCGCCCATACCCGCTGCGATGAAGACCATGTCTGCACCGTCCAGTGCAGCGCGCAGCGCTTCACGATCTTCTTCAGCCGCGTTGCGGCCCACTTCCGGGTTAGCCCCTGCTCCCAGACCTTTGGTGATGCCACCACCGATCTGAATCGTCTGGCCAACAGCCGTTTTACGCAACGCCTGCGCATCGGTGTTCACCGCGAAGAATTCAACACCTTCGATGCGCTCGCGCACCATGTGCTCTACGGCGTTACCGCCGCCGCCACCGACGCCGATGACTTTAATCACCGCGTCGTTGGTTAATTCCATAGGTTCAAACATAATCTCTCTCTCCGTTGTGCCTGTCGCCCGAGACCGCTAATTCTCTCCGGTCTCTTAAAAAATTAAAATTCTTTTCGCAACCAGGTGTTAAGTCGTTTGACCCACGACCCCACCGAGACGCGTTTTTCCACCTCTGCCTCACCACTTAAATGGGATTCTTTCCCGTAGTGCAGCAGGCCCACCGCCGTTGAATAGTACGGCTCCTGAGCATAATCCGTTAAACCGGTGATATTCAGCGGCGCACCAATACGCACCTGCGTATGGAACACGCGCTGAGCGCAGGCCGCAAGACCTTCAATTTGCGCTGCCCCGCCGGTTAATACAATCCCCGCTGCGAGATGATGTTTCACACCCTGCTGGCGAAGCTGTTCCTGTAACTGCAAAATCTCTTCGTTGACCAGGTTGAGCAGCTCGGTATAACGCGGCTCAATTACCTCTGCCAGCGTCTGGCGTTGCAGGCTGCGCGGCGGTCGACCGCCTACGCTCGGCACTTCAACGCTCTCGTCTTTGCCGACGATAGAGCCCAGCGCGCAACCGTGGCGCACTTTAATCGCCTCTGCATCGCTCGGTGGCGTACCAAAGGCGTAAGCGATATCGCTGGTCACCACATTCCCGGCGTACGGGATCACTTTGGTGTGGCGCAACGCACCGCCGGTATAGACAGCCATGTCCATTGTACCACCACCAATATCGACCACACAGACGCCCAGTTCACGTTCGTCTTCGGTCAGCACGGAATAGCTCGCGGCAAGTCCGGCGAAAATTAGTTGGTCAACTTTCAGGCCACAACGTTCAACGGCTTTTACAATGTTCTTCGCCATATCGTTGTGACATGTGATCAGGTGCACTTTTGCCTGCATACGTACGCCCGACAGACCGACCGGATTCTTGATACCTTCCTGGTAGTCGATCGCGTATTCTTGCGGGATCACATGCAGCACACGGTGCTCGTCGCGAACACGCACGGATTTCGCCGTGTGGACAACGTTCTCAACGTCTTCCTGCGTCACTTCTTCTTCAGAAATCGGCACCATACCGATTTCATTCTGGCAGCTGATGTGCTTACCAGAAAGGGCCAGATAGACAGAGGAAATCTGGCAATCTGCCATCAATTCAGCCTGGTCGATGGCGCGCTGAACGCATTTCACCACCGACTCAAGGTCGTTTACCCCACCTTTATCCATACCACGGGAAGGGCAGCTGCCCACGCCAATGATATTGACCATACCGTCGGGCAGAACTTCCCCTACCAAAGCGGCAACCTTCGCGGTGCCAATCTCCAGTCCTACTACCAATTTTCTGTCCGTCGACTTGATCATTGTTGTTCTGCCTGTACCTGTGCCTGATTTTGTTGCTGATTAGGTTCCTCGACCGGAGCCGGCTCCCAACCGACTGCTGCGCCTGAGTCATAGCGCAAATCAACGTAGCTTATCCGTTTGCCATCCGTCTGCGCCTGCTGCTGTAAAACCGGGTAAAGTTCTACAAAACGCGCCAGACGTTTCATTGTGTCGCCGCGGCCAAGATTGAGCTTAATGCCATTCGTTAAGGTCAGCTGCCAGGAACGGCGCGCCGTCATCGCAGCATCTTTTAACGTAAAGCGATCCTTAGCCAGCACCTGCCCCATCTCACGAAAACCCTGCAATACTTCGTTTTCGCTGCCTTCCGGGCCATACAACATCGGTAAATTCTGCTTGTTGACACGATCGCTCGGGACGCTGAACGAATTTCCGTCTACGTCAACCATATGCTGATCATTCCAACGCGCAATCGGCACATATTCAACCAGATGAATCTTCAATTCATCAGGCCATTGCTTTCTGACACTCGCCTGTTTTATCCACGGCAGACGTTCAATCTGGCTCTGGATAATGTTGACGTCCTGCGTCATAAAGGTGCCAGGCGACCCCAGCGCCAGAATTGACTGGCGAATGTCATCGTTACGCGTGTAGTGACGCTCTCCGGTCACTACCAGCTTCGACAGCGGCAACCGCTGTGCGTCTTCCATCCAGCCCAGCACCATCCAGCCGCTGATAAACACGGTGCACAGCACCCCGAGCAGGAAAATAATTCCTGCAAGACGCGTTCCATTACTCCGGCGCGAAGAAGAATATTCTTCTTCGTCATCGCGGTTGCGCGTGTTCAACGCAGCCTGAGACATATCAGCCCGCCTGGTCCAGAATACGTACGACTAATTGCGAGAAGCTCATTCCCGCCTGACGCGCCGCCATCGGCACAAGGCTATGGCTGGTCATACCCGGAGACGTGTTTGCTTCCAGCAGATAAAATTGCCCATCACCGTCAAGCATCACATCAATTCGTCCCCAGCCTCGGCATCCCAAAACATTCCAGGCTTTAAGCACCAGAGACTGTAATTCCGCTTCACGTTGTGCTTCAAGACCAGCTGGGCAGAAATATTGCGTCTCATCAGAGAGATACTTCGCCTCATAATCATAGAAGACTCCGGCGGGTTGGATGCGAATTGACGGTAAAATTTCTTCACCAAGCATCGCGACGGTAAATTCCGGCCCGCTAAGCCATTTTTCAATCAGAACTTCTTCATCATGTTGAAATGCCAGAGCTAAAGCGTCAGCCAAATCTACAGCTTTATCAACTTTGGACATTCCCACGCTCGACCCTTCACGGCTAGGCTTCACAATAACCGGTAAGCCCAGTGACGCAATGCGTGTATTAACGCTGTCCGACAAGCCCAATTCAAATTCACGGCGCGTCAGTGCAACCCATGGCGCAACGGGCAGACCCGCCCCCTGCCACAGCAGTTTGCTGCGCAGTTTATCCATGGAGATAGCGGATGCCATCACGCCACTGCCGGTGTACGGCATACCGATCAGCTCCAGCAGCCCCTGCAACGTGCCGTCTTCACCGCCGCGGCCATGCAACGCGATAAAGGCTTTATCGAAGCCCATCGCTTTCAGCTGCGTAACGTCCACCTCTTTCGGATCAACCGGATGCGCGTCCACGCCACCTTCACGCAGGCCCGCCAGCACGGCAGCGCCCGAATTCAGAGAAACCTCGCGTTCGGCGGAAGTGCCGCCAAACAGGACAGCAATCTTATCAGCCATGACGCTCGTCCTCCTGAGTTTGCGGCTTCAGTTTGATTTCAGCTAAGGTACGGGCGATTTTGCCGATATTTCCCGCACCCTGAATCAGGATCAGATCGTTACCCGTCAGGACCGGGGCAAGCATTTCAGCTACCTGCACCGGGTCGGGGACCAGGATAGGGTCCACTTTACCGCGTCCGCGGATGGTACGACATAAAGACCGACTGTCCGCGCCCGGAATCGGCGCTTCACCCGCGGCATAAACATCCAGCATCAGCAGGGTATCGACCTGCGAAAGGACGTTGGCAAAATCGTCATACAGATCGCGGGTACGTGTGTAACGGTGCGGCTGGAAGATCATGACCAGATTCTTTTCCGGCCAACCCGCGCGTGCCGCTTTGATGGTTGCGTCCACCTCCGTCGGATGGTGACCGTAGTCATCGACCAGCATCGCAGAACCTGGCTTACCGTTTACTGGCTCCAGTGGGAACTCACCCAGGAAGTCGAAGCGACGGCCCGTTCCCTGGAAGCTTTCCAGCGCGCGCAGGATCGCCTCATCATCAATGCCTTCTTCCGTTGCAACAGCCACCGCCGCCGCCGCATTCAGGGCATTGTGACGTCCCGGCGCGTTCAGGGTGACATGCAGGAGCTCTTTATCCTGGCGTGCCAGGGTGAAATGCCCCTGCGCACCAATCTGCTTATAATCTTCCACGCGTACATCAGCGTCTTCGCTGAAGCCGTAGGTGGTAATTTGACGCCCGACGCGCGGCAGCAGCTCGCGGATCACCGGGTCGTCCACGCACATCACCGCACGGCCATAGAACGGAAGGTTGTGCAGGAAGTTAATAAAGGTCTGCTTTAAGTTCTCGAAGTTGCCCTGGTAGGTATCCATATGGTCAGCTTCGATATTGGTGACGATAGCCACCATCGGCTGCAAATGCAGGAACGACGCGTCGCTTTCATCCGCTTCCGCAATCAGATAACGGCTGTGGCCCAGACGCGCATGCACGCCAGCGGCTTTCACCAGACCACCGTTAACGAACGTTGGGTCGAGACCCGCTTCCGCATAAATGCTGGAGACCATCGCTGTTGTTGTGGTTTTACCGTGCGTACCGGCCACCGCAATGCCGTGACGGAAACGCATCAGTTCCGCCAGCATTTCCGCGCGACGGATCACCGGAATGCGCGCCTCATGCGCCGCAACGATTTCCGGGTTATCCGCGGAGATCGCGCTGGACACTACAACCACGCTCGCATCGCTCACATTTTCCGGGCGATGATTGAAATAGATAGTCGCCCCCAGCGACGCCAGCTGCTGCGTAACAGGGTTTGGCGCCAGGTCAGACCCGCTGATCTGATAGCCTTCGTTAGCTAACACTTCGGCAATACCGCCCATGCCAGCACCACCGATGCCGACAAAGTGAATGTGCCGGACGCGACGCATCTCGGGCACGATAGAACGCAGTTTTGCCAGTTGTTGTGTATTCATTCTCTAAACGCCATCGACTACTTCAAAAAAATCGTGCAGCGCAACACGCGCTGCGAGAATTATGCCTGGGCTGCCAGGCTCACTTCTTTTGCCACCCGTTCCGTTGCATCCGGGATAGCGGTCGCGCGTGCGCGTTGCGCCATCTCCAGTAATACATCCCGGTTCCAGCCCGCCAGGGTAGTGGCGACCGCATCAGCGGTAAATTGTGGCTGCTCAAAAATCTTCGCGGCACCCGCTTTCTCAAGCGGCAGCGCATTCCAGTACTGCTGTCGGTCTTTGTGCTGGAACGGCACAAACAGCGCCGGCAAACCGGCGGCGGCGATTTCGCTCACCGTCAGCGCGCCCGAGCGACAGACCACGACATCGGCCCAGGCATAGGCTGCGGCCATATCATCAATAAATTCAGTCACTTTATGCTGCGGCTGACCTTCCTGCGCGTAAGCCTGCTCAACGCTCTGCTGAGCGCCCTTCCCGCTCTGGTGCCAGATGGTCACCGCATCACCCAGTTTTGCCGCAACCTGTGGCATCGTCTGGTTTAAAATACGTGCGCCCTGTGAACCGCCGACAACCAGCACGCGCACCGGCCCTTCGCGACCCGCCAGACGCGTATCTGGCAGCGGCAGCGCCAGCACGTCCACACGCACCGGATTCCCTACGACATCCGCTTTCGGGAATGCCCCGGGGAAGGCCTGCATAACTTTGGTGGCGATTTTTGCCAGCCATTTGTTGGTCAACCCGGCAATACCGTTCTGCTCATGCAGAACAACAGGGATGCCCAGTGACCACGCCGCCAGTCCTCCCGGACCGGAAACGTAGCCGCCCATGCCCAGAACGACGTCAGGCTTAAAGCGCTTCATAATGTCGCGCGCCTGACGCCAGGCATTGAAAATGCGCACCGGCGCCAGCAGCAGCGCCTTGATCCCTTTGCCACGAAGGCCAGAAATACGAATA
Source organism: Enterobacter cloacae complex sp. S2 (assembly GCF_015159675.1). Classification (NCBI taxonomy): domain Bacteria; kingdom Pseudomonadati; phylum Pseudomonadota; class Gammaproteobacteria; order Enterobacterales; family Enterobacteriaceae; genus Enterobacter; species Enterobacter cloacae complex sp. S2. The sequence goes on along the minus strand of NZ_JADDTS010000018.1, from coordinate 116,512 downwards.
AAGTCGATCTCGATACCGTGTTTAGGTACAAGGTCGGCTTCCATGCGGTCTGCGGTTCCCAGCCAGCGTACCTGCCAGCCCTGTTCCATTAAATGGTGCGCAACCGCCAGTCCCGGGAACACGTGTCCGCCGGTCCCGCCTGCCATCACCATTAACCGCTTCGGTTGATTCATCGTGAACCTCGTGTAAACGCCTGAGCTTTCTCCAGACGCGTTTCATAATCTATGCGTAACAAAAACATGATGGCCGTCGACATGATCAACAGACTCGAACCACCATAACTGATCAACGGCAACGTCAGACCTTTGGTCGGCAGCATACCCGCTGCGGCCCCAACGTTTACCAGTGCCTGGAAGCTAAACCAGATACCAATTGAGCAGGCCAGGAAACCGGAGAAGCGGTGATCGATCTCCAGCGCTTTACGGCCAATCGACATGGCGCGGAAAGCGACGAAGAATACCATTAATAGCGCCAATACCACACCGATATAACCCAGTTCTTCCCCAATAATGGAGAAGATAAAGTCGGTATGCGCCTCCGGTAAATACTCCAGTTTTTGCACCGAGTTGCCCAGGCCTTGGCCCCAGACTTCGCCGCGGCCAAACGCCATCAGCGACTGTGTCAGCTGATAACCGCTGCCGAACGGATCTTCCCATGGGTTCCAGAACGAGGTCACACGGCGGATACGGTATGGTTCGGCGAGGATCAGCAGCACCACCGCCGAAATCCCCATCCCGATGATGGCAATGAACTGCCACAGTTTTGCGCCCGCCAGGAACAGCATCGCCAGCGTAGTGACAAACAGTACGACTACCGTACCGAGGTCGGGCTGCGCCAGCAGCAGGATCGCAAGCACCAGAATCACGCCCATCGGTTTTAAGAAGCCGCGCAGGTTGTTACGAACTTCGTCGACTTTACGCACCAGGTAGTTTGCCAGGTAGCAGAACAACGAAAGCTTGGTGAACTCTGCAGGCTGAATACGCAGCGGACCAAAGGCGATCCAGCGTGATGCCCCGTTAACGGAGCTCCCGACGACCAGAACGATCAACAGCATGATGATTGAGGCGATAAGCATGGCCGTACTGTGCCGCTGCCAGAACGACATCGGCAGGCGTAAGGTGATCATCGCCAGGCAGAACGCGAGAATGATGTACAGCCCGTCACGCTTGGCAAACAGGAACGGATCGTTTGCCAGACGCTGTCCGACAGGCATCGACGCCGAGGTGACCATAATAAAGCCGGTCGCAGCCAGCCCCAGCGTGAGCCAGAACAGCGTGCGGTCGTACATAATCAGGCTGTCGGAATCTTTATCCCGTGAAGCCATCACCCAGCCTTTCAGCGCCGTAAACAGCCATACCAGGATACCAAACCCTGGCAGACGCGGCATTTTCAGGCGAGGGAGAGATAAACGCATCAGCCTAACTCCTTCGCCAGGCGGGTAAAGACATCGCCCCGCTGTTCGAAATTCTTAAATTGATCGAGGCTGGCACAGGCTGGCGAGAGCAGCACCATATCGCCGGGCTTCACGCGTGGGGCGATAAGGCGCATCGCCTGTTCCATGGTCTCGGTTTGTTCGGCGACCTCAGGACGCAACGCCGCAAGCTCGCTGCCATCGCGGCCAAAGCAATAAAGGCGCACGTTATTACCGTTGAGGTACTGCTTCAGCGAGGAGAAATCGGCTGATTTACCGTCGCCGCCCAGCAGCAGATGCAGTGTGCCTTCAACGTGCAGACCGTTCAATGCCGCCTCGGTGCTACCCACATTGGTCGCTTTGGAATCGTTAATCCAGCGTACGCCGTTGTGTTCCAGCGCCAGCTGAAAACGGTGAGCCAGGCCGGTAAAGGTGGTCAGCGCCTTCAGGCTTGAAGATCGCGGCAGGCCAACGGCATCCGCCAGCGCCAGCGCCGCCAGGGCGTTGGTGTAGTTATGCTGGCCGGAGAGCATCATCTCTTTCACGTTCAGCACCTTCTCACCTTTCACCCGCAGCCAGGTTTCGCCCTGCTGGCGGTTAAGGTGATAGTCACCCATGTTAATACCGAAGCTAATGCAGCGATCGTCTGCGCCACGCACCGGCATGGTGAGTGCATCATCGGCATTCACCACGCAGACTTTGGCATTTTCATAGACACGCAGCTTGGCCGCGCGGTACTGCTGCAAGCCGAACGGGTATCTGTCCATATGATCTTCGGTGACATTAAGGATCGTCGCCGCCGCCGCATGCAGGCTTGAAGTGGTTTCCAGCTGGAAGCTGGAAAGCTCAAGTACAAACAGCTCACACCCTTTATCGAGCAGCATCAACGCGGGCAGACCAATGTTACCGCCCACGCCGACATTTTTGCCCGCCGCTTTCGCCATCTCACCCACCAGGGTGGTGACGGTGCTTTTACCGTTTGAACCGGTAATGGCAACGATCGGGGCCTGCGCCTCCCGGCAGAACAGTTCGATATCGCCAACAATCTCAACGCCTGCATCCGCCGCGGCACTCAGCGAAGGATGCGCCAGCGCCATGCCCGGGCTGGCAACAATCAGATCGGCGACCAGCAGCCACTCATCATTCAGACCACCCAGGTGGCGTTCAACCTGCTCCGGCAGCTTGTCCAGACCCGGCGGAGAGACGCGCGTATCCATCACGCGCGGCGTCACGCCACGCGCAAGGAAAAAGTCCACGCAGGAGAGGCCGGTAAGGCCCAACCCGATGATAACGACTTTTTTGCCCTGGTAATCTGCCATGATTAACGTACCTTCAGCGTTGCCAGGCCAATCAGCACCAGCATCAGCGAAATAATCCAGAAGCGCACAATGACGCGCGGCTCCGGCCAGCCTTTCAGTTCATAGTGGTGGTGAATCGGTGCCATACGGAAGATGCGCTGGCCGCGCAGCTTGAAGGAACCGACCTGCAAAATCACCGACAGGGTCTCAACCACAAACACACCGCCCATAATCACCAGCAGGAACTCCTGACGCAGCAGCACGGCGATAATGCCCAGCGCGCCGCCCAGTGCCAGTGAACCGACGTCGCCCATAAAGACCTGCGCCGGATAGGTGTTGAACCACAGGAAGCCCAGCCCCGCGCCGACAATCGCCGTACAGACGATCACCAGCTCACCAGCGTGTCGCAGGTACGGGATGTGCAGGTAGTTTGCAAAGTTCATGTTACCGGTCGCCCACGCCACCAGCGCGAAACCGCCCGCGACAAACACGGTTGGCATGATGGCCAGGCCGTCCAGACCATCGGTCAGGTTGACGGCGTTGCCGGTGCCGACGATCACAAAGTAAGCCAGCAGAATGTAGAACAGCCCCAGCTGCGGCATCACGTCTTTGAAGAACGGCACCACCAGCTCGGTGGCCGGGGTGTCTTTTCCTGCCAGGTAAAGCGCGAAGGCCACACCCAGCGCAATTACCGACATCCAGAAATACTTCCAGCGCGCGATCAAACCTTTGGTGTCTTTGCGCACGACTTTGCGGTAGTCATCAACAAAACCGATGATCCCGTAGCCAACCAGAACAGTCAGCACGCACCAGACGTAGGGGTTAGACGGATAAGCCCACAGCAGAACGGACACCACAATCGCGGTCAGGATCATGATCCCGCCCATGGTCGGCGTACCGCGCTTGCTGAAATGCGATTCCGGACCATCGTTGCGTACAACCTGGCCGAAAGAGAGTTTTTGCAAACGGGCAATCATGCGCGGGCCCATCCACAACGAGATGAACAGCGCAGTCAGCAGGCTGACGATGGCGCGAAACGTCAGATAGGAAAAGACGTTAAAGCCTGAATAATATTTGACCAAATGTTCGGCCAGCCAAACTAACATGTCCCGTTCTCCTGTAATGCGTGCACAACCTCTTCCATGGCGGCACTACGTGAACCTTTAACTAAAACAGTCACAATCTGTTTTTCTGTAATCAATGCCTTCAGGCGTTCGATCAGTGCAGATTTATCGGCAAAATGTTCGCCAACTTCACTGGCATCGGAAATGGCCTTGCTCAGCGTGCCTGCGCTCAGTACGCGGTCAAGCCCGGCAGCTTTCGCCGCTTCGCCAACCTGTACGTGGCAGGCTTCGCTTTCATCACCCAGCTCGGCCATATCGCCAACAACCATCACGCGATAGCCCGGCATCTCAGACAAGACCTGCACGGCCGCCGTCATGGAGCCGACGTTAGCGTTGTAGGAGTCATCCAGCAGGAGTTTGTTTTCAGCCAGCTGGATCGGGAACAGACGCCCCGGCACGGCTTTTAAATTTGCCAGACCAGTTTTTATCGCAGCATGTGAGGCCCCTACCGCCATTGAGAGCGCTGCCGCAGCAAGCGCATTGGCGATGTTATGACGACCCGGCAACGGCAGCAGCACGTCGATGTCGCCCGTTGGGGTCAGGAGGGTGAACTCGGTGCCGTGTGACGTCACATGAATGTTGGTCGCCGAAAAATCACTGTTTGCCGCATTCGGGGAGAAGCGCCAGGTTTTGCGTGAACCAATGATGCTCTGCCAGTTCAGCCAGTCATTGTTATCGGCATTCATAATGGCGATGCCGTCATCCGGCAGGCCGGTATAAATTTCACCTTTCGCTTTCGCCACACCGGCCAGCGAACCAAAACCTTCAAGATGTGCCGCCGCCAGGTTATTCACCAGCGCCGCTTCCGGACGCGTCAGGCTCACGGTCCAGGCGATTTCGCCTTGATGGTTAGCCCCTAACTCAATCACCGCATATTCATGCTCGTGGGTCAGGCGCAGCAGCGTCATCGGTACACCGATGTCATTATTAAGGTTGCCCGCCGTATAAAGCGTGTTTCCGCACTGGCTAAGGATCGCCGCCGTCATCTCTTTAACGGAGGTTTTGCCCGACGAGCCCGTCAGCGCCACGACGCGTGTTGGCACCTGCTGGCGAACCCATGCCGCCAGCTCACCAAACGCCAGGCGCGTATCTTTCACCACAATCTGCGGCAAATCGATATCGAGCTTACGGTTGACCAGCAGCGCACCCGCGCCGTTATCTTTAGCCTGTTGCGCAAAATCGTGGGCGTCAAAACGTTCACCCTTCAGCGCCACAAACAGGCAGCCCACCGTCACCTTACGGGTGTCGGTGGTCACAGCCTCGATGGTCAGATCCTGACCATGCAGCATCCCCTGCAATACCGCAGCGGCCTGGCTTAACGTAATGCTAATCATGCCACCACTCCCAGCAGACGCGCTGCCGTCACGCGGTCGGAGTAATCCAGACGACGATTGCCGACGATCTGATAATCTTCATGACCTTTACCGGCCAGCAGAACCACATCGTTCTCCTGCGCCTGCATAATGGCGTTAGTCACGGCCTCCGCACGGCCTTCGACCACGCGCGCACGCCCAGCATCCAGCATGCCCGCCAGAATGTCGTTGATAATGGCCCTCGGCTCTTCGGTACGCGGGTTGTCATCGGTCACCACGGGAATATCCGCGAACTGCTCAGCGATGGCGCCCATCAGCGGACGTTTGCCCTTGTCGCGATCGCCACCGCAGCCAAACACGCACCAGAGCTTGCCTGCGCAGTGCAGACGCGCCGCTTCCAGCGCTTTTTCCAGCGCATCCGGCGTGTGGGCGTAATCCACGACCACCGTCGGCTTGCCCGGCGCACTGAACACTTCCATGCGGCCACAGACCGGTTGCAAACGCTCAGACGTTTTCAGCAGATCCACCATCGGGTAACCCAGCGCCAGCAGCGTCGCCAGCGCCAGCAGCAGGTTACTGACGTTGAAAGCCCCCATCAGGCGGCTTTCAATTTCACCTTCGCCCCAGGTGGAAGCAAAGCGGATCGTCGCCCCGCTATCGTGGTAGTTCACTTCGACTGCCTTCAGCCAGCGGCCACGACAGTTCGGATTAATGCGATCTTCCATCGACACCGCCACCGCATCTGGCAGTTTTTCCAGCCAGCGGCGACCGACTTCGTCGTCGGCGTTAATGATCGCCTGCCCGTGGTGGTGAGTGGAATAAAGCAGCCATTTCGCCGCTTCGTAGTGCTCCATATCACCATGATAATCAAGGTGATCGCGGCTCAGGTTTGTAAAGACAGAGGCGGCAAATTTCAGTGCCGCCACGCGATGTTGTACCAGACCATGGGAGGAGACCTCCATCGCCGCGAAGGTCGCCCCCTGCTCTGCAAGGCCTGCCAGCACACGCTGCACGTCAACCGCCGAGCCTGTCGTGTTTTCCGTCGGGCTTACTTTGCCCAGAATACCGTTCCCCACCGTGCCCATGACGGCACCGGTTTCACCCAGCAGCTGAGCCCACTGCGCCATCAACTGAGTGGTGGTGGTTTTTCCGTTGGTTCCTGTCACGCCAACAAGCTTTAACTGGTCGGAAGGTTCGTTGTAAAAACGTCCTGCCAGCGCGGAGAGACGCTCATTCAGCTGGCTGAGATAGATGACCGGCACGCCGTGCATTTCACGGATCTCACCGTCTGTTGCCTCATCTTTGGCCTCAGCAATAATGGCAGCAACACCTTGCGCAATCGCCTGCGGGATATAACGACGCCCGTCCGCCTGATGACCTACAACTGCCACAAAAAGATCGCCAGAAGCCGCTACGCGGCTGTCCAGTACCATCTCTCGCAGTGCTCGCGCAGGTAGCATAGGCACCCACGGAGCAAGAAGGTCGCGCAAATTACGATCTGCCACCTGTTCCCTCGCCTTGATTAATTACAAATTCACTTTTTTCGCCCGTCGCCAGCGCATCCGGTTCAATGTTCATGGTGCGCAACACGCCGCCCATAATAGCCCCGAACACAGGCGCGGAGACGGCGCCGCCGTAGTATTTACCCGCCTGCGGATCGTTGATGACGACCACCAGCGCAAAACGCGGATTGCTTGCAGGCGCTACGCCTGCGGTATAGGCAATGTATTTGTTGATATAGCGGCCGTCCGGCCCCACTTTTTTCGCTGTACCGGTTTTGATGGCGATACGATAGCCCTTAATCGCGGCCTTCACGCCACCACCACCGGGCAGCGCGACGCTTTCCATCATATGTACGACGGTACGAACGATAGATTCCGGGAAAACACGTTCCCCCGGTACCGGTGGATCAACTTTGGTGATCGACAGCGGGCGATAAATGCCATAGCTGCCAATCGTTGCGTAGACTCGCGCTAACTGTAAGGGAGTTACCATTAGCCCGTAGCCGAAAGAGAAGGTGGCCCTCTCTATGTCAGACCACCGTTGTTTTTGAGGATATAAGCCACTGCGTTCTCCGACCAACCCCAAATTGGTCGCCTTTCCCAGCCCAAAACGTGAGTAAGTATCTGCTAACGCTGAGGACGGCATCGCTAACGCCAGTTTTGACACACCGACGTTACTCGACTTCTGTAAGACCCCGGTCAGGGTCAGTTCGCTGTAACGTGCCACGTCTTTTATTTCGTGGCCGTTAATTCGATAAGGGATCGTATTCAGAACGGTATTTTCGTTGACGATGCCTCGCTGTAGAGCCGTCATCACCACCATAGGTTTTACGGTTGAACCGGGTTCAAACACATCGGTGATGGAGCGGTTACGCATCGCATCTTTTGCTGTACCGGCAAAATTATTCGGGTTATATGAGGGACTACTGGCCATCGCCAGCACTTCACCTGTCGCCACATCCACCAGCACGGCACTGCCCGATTCCGCCTTGTTAAACGCGACGGCGTTGTTCAGCTCACGATAGACCAGCGCCTGCAAGCGCTCATCAATACTCAGGGCCAGGTTGTGCGCGGCCTGGCTGTCTGTCGAGGAAATATCTTCAATGACGCGACCATAGCGGTCTTTGCGCACGATTCGCTCGCCAGGCTGGCCGGTAAGCCACTTGTCGAAGCTTTTTTCAACGCCTTCAATCCCCTGGCTATCCACGTTGGTGAAGCCAATCAGGTGCGCGGTGACTTCGCCGGAAGGATAATAACGGCGGGATTCTTCCCGCAGATGAATGCCGGGCAGCTTAAGTTTTTTAATGTAATCAGCCATGTCAGGGTTCACCTGACGGGCAAGATAGATGAAGCGCCCTTTCGGGTTGGCGTTAACGCGTGACGCCAGCTGATCCAGCGGCATTTTCAACGCGTCTGAGAGCGCCTTCCAGCGGTTATCAAGGGTGATCCCGCCTGCGTCATGCAGCTCTTTAGGATCGGCCCAGATCGCCTTCACCGGTACGCTCACCGCCAGCGGGCGGCCGGAGCGGTCGGTGATCATCCCACGAGAGGTAGAAACTTCCTGCACGCGCAGAGAACGCATATCACCCTGACGTACCAGCATGTCAGGCGCGATGATTTGTAGCCACGCCACGCGTCCCAGCAGGAAACCCAGCGCCAGTAAAATGCAGCCGCAAAGCAACGCAAAACGCCAACTGTTAAAGTTGGCCTGTTCTTCCTGGCGTTTTGGTTTTAGCGTTTTTGCCGCTGCTTTCATGCGTCGCGTTTTCCCTTATTTTTGTACTACGATATTTTCCTGCGAAGGATCAACATGCTGTAATTGCAGTTTTTCCGTTGCGATCCGTTCAACCCGGCTGTGATCGCCGAGCGCGTTTTCTTCAAGGATCAGATTTCGCCATTCAATATCCAACGCATCGCGTTCCAGTACCATCTGTTCGCGCTGCGCAGTTAACAAACGGGTATGGTGAGCGGTGGTTACCACCATGACTGCCGTCACAATGATGCAAATGAACAAGCAGAGTGGCAGCTTCCCAAACCGCAAAAGATCGTCGCCGATCACGCCAGGCAAGGCATGGCGCTCGTTGCTTCCTAACGATCCCTTAACTTTGCTTAGGGTCTCTGTCACTCTGCTGATCATGCGTTCGTCCTCTCTGCAATACGCAGCACTGAACTACGGGCACGTGGATTCTCTGCCACCTCTTCTTCGCCCGGCATCAACTTGCCTAATGCTCGCAACTGACGGCCTCCCAGCTTTCTGAGTTGTTCTTCCGTCATCGGCAGCCCAGCTGGAACCTGCGGACCGCGGCTCTGTTCACGCATAAAGCGCTTAACGATGCGATCTTCCAGCGAATGGAAGCTGATGATGGATAACCGCCCACCCGGGGCCAGCACGTCGAGCGAGCTTTTTAGCGCCAGCTCTATTTCCTCCAGTTCACTGTTTACCCAGATACGAACCGCCTGGAAGGTACGGGTCGCAGGATGTTTGTGCTTGTCCTTCACTGGCGTTGCCGCCGCGATGACTTCTGCCAGCTCTTTGGTACGGGTCATTGGCTCAACGCGGTTGCGCTCCACGATGGCGCGCGCAATACGTTTGCCAAAGCGTTCTTCGCCGAAGGTTTTGATCACCCAGGCAATATCCGCTTCGTCAGCAGTTTGTAACCACTCGGCGGCAGACTGGCCGCGGGTGGGGTCCATACGCATATCCAGCGGACCGTCGCGCATAAAGGAGAAGCCGCGTTCTGCATCATCAAGCTGTGGTGAAGAGACACCAAGATCGAGGAGGATCCCGTCGATTTTGCCGGTCAGGCCGCGCTCGGCGACATAATCCGCAAGCGCAGAGAAAGGTCCATGCACGATGGAAAAGCGAGGGTCATCGATGGTTTGCGCAACGGCAATCGCCTGCGGATCGCGGTCAATTGCCAGCAGGCGCCCTTCCGCTCCAAGCTGAGAGAGGATCAAACGCGAGTGGCCACCGCGACCAAAAGTGCCATCAATATAGATGCCATCTGGACGAATATTCAGGCCGTTAACGGCCTCATCCAGCAGCACCGTTGTATGTTTATAATTTTCCATCATATTTATAGAGACAAGTCCTGCAGCCGTTCCGATAATGTTGCGGAATCAGACTGCTCAGCGTCGATATCTTCCTTGACCTGTTGATACCAGGTCGTTTCGTCCCACAGTTCAAACTTGTTGAACTGCCCGACCAGCATCACTTCTTTAGTCAGACCGGCATGTTGCCGCAACACAGGCGCAATCAATAATCGCCCGGCGCTATCCATCTGACATTCACTGGCATGTCCCAATAACAACCGCTGTACGCGGCGTTCCTGCGGGTTCATGCTCGACAGTCGCGACAGCTTTTGCTCAATGATTTCCCATTCAGGCAAAGGATAAAGCAGCAGGCAGGGGGAGTTGATGTCAATGGTGCAAACCAGTTGACCCGAAGCGTTCTCAATCAGCTGGTCACGGTATCGGGTTGGTACCGATAAACGCCCTTTGCTGTCGAGATTGACTAACGTTGCTCCACGGAACATGCCAGCCTCACCCCTCCTCACCACTTTAACCCACAAATTCCCACCTGAAGGAGTTTACGGAGCGAGGGAAAAGCTTGTCAAGCCAGGACTCTCTCTGTACGGACCCGAAAGCATCCTATTTACAGAGCAAGAGTGACCTGGCTAATAACTAAACAACTGGCGAGGCAAAATTAACGTTATGAATATTTGTAAGAAAAAAACCGAATATGCACACGAGCGTTAAGACTCACTCAATATCATCGCAGGGAAATATAAAGTGTCAGTTTGCGACGCGGGCAGCATTTTAAGGCATATCGCCGGGGGATAACAGCACCAGTTTAATCCCGAGGCAATATGGATTCGTTCGTGTGCATTGAGGCCTGGAGGGAGAGTGAAAAATGGCTGAATATTCATCGGCTGGCACCTGTTTGTAACAAAACAATACAAAGAAATGTCAGTCAAAAATTTATAATTGTGCTTTTTAACACCAAAATGGATTCAGAAAAATAGCAGGCTATGAATCTTAGAGATAAATCCTAATTTTTATCCGGGAATTATTTATCGCAATAAATTCGCCGCAAAAGGGGCAGTTATACCGCCCCTGTGGAAATATTAATGGCGGCTCAAAATTCCGCGCCGATAGAGATTACGTTTGATACGCGTAAGTCCGGGTTTCGGCTTGCGGGGTTCATCCAGGCTTGCCAGAACAATCTCCAGCACGCGCTCGGCGACGTCGCGGTGACGCTGAGCCACGGCCAGCACTGGACATTGCAGGAAGTCGAGCAGTTCGTTATCACCGAAGGTAGCAATCGCCAGATCGGATGGCAGCTTGCCATCGCGACGTAACGTCACGTCCATCACTCCCTGCAACAGAGCAAACGAGGTGGTAAACAACGCCTGCGGCATCGGGTGCGTTTCCAGCCATTTCTCGAACAGCTGGGCAGCCGCTTCGCGCTCATAACTGTTGGCATAGAGATAATGAACGTCACGCGGATCGTCTTTCCATGCCGTACGGAACCCTTGTTCACGCAGGAAGCTTACCGAAAGTTCAGGCAAAGCGCCAAGATACAGCACCGTTTCAGCCGGGAAGGTACGCAGCTCGGCAGCCAGCATTTCTGCATCGTCCTGATCGGCACCCACGACGCTGGTGAAATGTTCACGATCGAGCGCACGATCCAGCGCCACTATCGGGAACGAATCGTTCGCCCAGCGCTGATAGAACGGATGCTCGGGTGGTAAAGAGGTCGACACGATGATGGCATCAACCTGACGTTGCAGCAGATGCTCAATGCAGCGCATCTCGTTGTCGGGCTGATCCTCGGAGCAGGCAATCAACAGCTGATAGCCCCGCTGACGAGCCTGACGTTCCAGATAGTTGGCGATGCGGGTATAGCTGGTGTTTTCCAGGTCCGGGATCACCAGGCCAATAGAGCGGGTGCGCCCGGCACGTAAACCTGCGGCGACAGCATTCGGATGGTAATTATGCTCACGAACGACTGCCATCACTTTCTCAACGGTCTTATCGCTGACACGATACTGCTTTGCTTTACCGTTAATCACATAGCTGGCCGTGGTTCTCGACACGCCGGCGAGCCGGGCGATTTCATCCAGTTTCACAATTGCCCCTCAAAAAAAGAAAAGAGTCCATGGCCCTGTCAAGGTTATGGTTAAATATTTTAACATCTAAACGCAGAATAGCCTTCACGGCAACCGCTTTTGTCTGCGTTGTCGGCGGATTACGCAAAAAAAAGCCCGGCTTTGGCTACCGGGCTGAAAGAGGCGAACCTATTGCGCTACTCACGCATGATTTTATCGCCGCGCGAGAGGCCAACAACGCCAGAGCGCGCAACTTCAACAATTTTTGCCACATCCCTGACAGAGGCCAGGAAAGCGTCCAGCTTATCGCTCGTTCCGGCAAGCTGGACAGTATATATAGAAGGCGTGACGTCAATAATCTGCCCACGGAAAATATCCGTGTTGCGCTTGACCTCATCACGGCCGTAACCGCTGGCCTGAATTTTCACCAGCATCACTTCACGTTCGACGTAAGCACCCTGCCCCAGCTCGCTGACGCGCAGTACGTCCACCAGCTTGTGCAATTGCTTTTCGATCTGCTCAAGCACTTTCGCATCGCCGACAGTCTGGATCGTCATGCGCGAGAGCGTAGGGTCATCGGTCGGTGCCACGGTCAGGCTTTCAATGTTATAGCCGCGCTGGGCAAAGAGCCCAATAACCCGCGACAGTGCGCCCGACTCATTTTCCAGTAATACAGATAATATCCGGCGCATATCAGGTTCTCTCCGTTTTGCTTAACCACATTTCATCCATACCACCGCCACGAATATGCATCGGATAAACGTGCTCTGTGCCATCGACGATAACGTCCATGAAGACAAGGCGATTGTTTTTAACGTGCTCAAGCGCTTCGCCGAGCTTCGCTTCCAGCTCTGACGGATGGGTTACCCGCATGCCAATATGACCATAGGCTTCAGCCAGACGGACAAAGTCCGGAAGTGATTTCATATAGGACTGGGAGTGACGGCCCGAATAAATCATATCCTGCCACTGTTTTACCATGCCGAGGTAACCGTTATTCAGGTTCAGCACCAGCACTGGCAGTTCATATTGCAGCGCAGTGGAAAGTTCCTGAATATTCATCTGTATACTGCCGTCACCCGTTACGCAAATAACCGTTTCGTTTGGCAACGCCAGCTTTACCCCCAGCGCGGCGGGCAAACCAAAGCCCATCGTGCCGAGCCCGCCTGAGTTGATCCAGCGACGCGGTTTATCAAACGGGTAATACAGCGCAGCAAACATCTGATGCTGGCCCACGTCAGAAGTGACATACGCATCGCCATTGGTCAGACGCCAGATCGTCTCGATCACCGCCTGCGGTTTGATGTTCTCACTTTGCGTGTCGTATTTAAGGCACTGACGGCCACGCCATTGCTCGATTTGTTGCCACCAGTCGCGGATCTCGTCCAGCGGTTGAGAGGCGGTCTCCTGCGCCAGCAGATCCAACATTTGATCCAGCACCTGTCGTGCGTCTCCCACGATCGGCACATCCGCCGGCACCGTTTTAGAGATAGAAGTAGGATCGATATCAATGTGCAGCACCGTCGCATTCGGGCAGTATTTCGCCAGGTTGTTCGTGGTGCGATCGTCAAAACGCACGCCGACGGCAAAAATCACGTCAGAATTGTGCATCGTCATATTGGCTTCGTAGGTGCCGTGCATACCCAGCATGCCCAGCGCCTGCCGATGCGTGGCAGGGAATGCCCCCAGCCCCATCAGTGATGACGCGACAGGAAGATTGAGCCTCTCGATCAGTTCGCGTAGTTGCGTTTCGCAGGCTGCATTGACGGCGCCGCCCCCCACATAGACCACCGGTTTTTTCGCAGACAGCAGCGTTTGAAGCGCACGTTTAATCTGTCCTTTGTGCCCTTGCGTGGTCGGATTATACGAACGCATGCTCACCGACTCAGGCCAAAGGTAAGGCAGTTTATTCGCCGGATTGAGAATATCTTTTGGCAGATCGACAACCACTGGCCCAGGACGACCGCTGGCGGCCAGCCAGAAGGCTTTTTTCAGTACGCCCGGGATATCTTCAGTTTGTTTAACCAGAAAGCTGTGCTTCACCACGGGGCGTGAGATCCCCACCATGTCGCACTCCTGAAACGCATCATAGCCAATCAGCGACGTCGCCACCTGTCCGGAAAGAATGACCAGTGGAATAGAGTCCATATACGCAGTCGCTATGCCGGTAATGGCATTGGTCGCCCCCGGCCCGGAAGTGACCAGCACAACACCCACTTCGCCCGTGGCGCGGGCCAGGCCGTCAGCCATATGCACAGCAGCCTGTTCATGACGAACCAGAACATGATCAATACCGCCTACCGTGTGCAGCGCGTCATAAATATCGAGAACCGCGCCTCCGGGATAGCCGAACACTTGTTTCACGCCCTGATCGATAAGCGATCGGACGACCATTTCCGCGCCAGACAACATCTCCATGCTTTGCCTCCAGGCTTTTGTTATAGACGGTCTACAGAATTCATTTCCGCGCCGTCTTCTGACAGGGTAAACCCATCTTATAATGTGCAGAGTGATGGATACCTTAACCGCTCGTTATGAGGCAGGCAATTAGCAAACGGGATGCGGGAATGAGCAATAAAAGCAGAAAAAACAGCTGACAGACATGAATATGGTGAATTCGTCTGGTATGAGTGGAGACAATAATAATTCATCTCTTAAAAAGAGGATGGATCAGGAAATCATCTATTTTTGAGCATGCATAAGTAACTAAAAAAATGAACACAGAACATAATATCGCCAGTTTTAAAAACGGCAGAATAAACCGCATGACGCCATGCGGTTTATTCACCAGAACCTAGCGACGGCAAATATTGATCAGCAGCTCTTCCATCCACTGATGCCCTTTATCCCGACCCGCAGCCTCATGCCAGGAAAGATAACAGGTACGGCTATTAAGCTTGAGCGGCAGAGGTAAAATTTGCAGATTCAGTGAATCGGAGAACTCTTCAGCAAGCCAGCGCGGCGCAATAGCGACTAACTGCGTCTGAGAAACGACATTTAATACACTGACCATGGCCATTCCCTGATAAGCCACGCTGGCTTGTTTATCGGCGGTGTCATACCACGGCTGACTGAATGAGGCATATCTGTCAAGAGCAACAACGGCGTGTTGCTCACTGTAAACATCGCTTTCACGCAGCGGCGAATTCATACGGGGATGTTTTTTACTGGCGACTAACACCATTTCGTCTTTGAACAACGGAACACAGGCAAACTCTGGACGGCGGAACTCTTCGTATCCCAGAACAAACTCTGTTTCCTGATAACGAAGCTGGTGTTCAGTGTTTTGATTTAATGATGATTTAAAAACGAGATGAATATTTGGGGCGATCTGTTCAACTTTATTATATATAACAGACGTCAAATAATTATCTAACGGACTGCACACACAGAGATGGAAAACCCGCTCACTGCTTAAGGGTTCAAAGCCCGAACCGGGAAGTTCATTTTGAACTAGCTGTAGCGCCTGACGAATCGAACCGAATAGCTGGAATGCACGCGCTGTGGGCTGAATTCCCCTCCCATAACGAACGAATAACTCGTCGTTAAACATCACCTTAAGTCTGGCTACGGCATTACTCACGGCAGGCTGAGACATTCCCAGAGATTGCGCTGCTCGCGTAATATTCTGCTCCTGCATCACTGCATCGAATACAGTTAACAAGTTAAGATCCACTGTGCGTAACTGAGGCTTAACCCCATCATAAGTCTGTGGTTGGTTAATATTATTTTCTGGCATTTCTGACTCCACCGTCACGCTAAATTCCCTTTGCCCAGGTACAGTAATAACTTCGAAAAATATGATTTACCATGCATATACAACAAGCGAAAGGAAATTATTTAAAATTCGGAATATATAAAGAGCCCCATTCACCGAGCGGCTTTACGCACCCCATAAATGAAGAGTTAAAAATCGTTCAAAAGATATCTCAAACTTTATTGTGAGCATGAAACCATAAACCAGACAAATACACAATCAACGCTCTCATTAATAATGACTTAAGCGTTATTAAACTATTAATAGTATACAACGCATATTCATTAACAAATTGATATCAATTTTGATAACTTACTTACCCGTAAATCATTCATGAAGTCTATAAATCAATGATATGAAACACATTCCATTTCATAGCATGTTGGTGAAAATAGTATGTTCAATTGCTACCAATTATATTCAAATTATTCCAGAGATGAATCCCCAGTCCAATAATAGACAATAAAATCGGTTAGCCACGCAAAAACCAGCACAATTAGCTAATGTATTCTCCCTGCGTTGGGTCCCCGTTTTGTCGGGGAGGGGTTGACATGAGTCGGCGTATCCAGTACCACTAAAAGCATATCGCATTCACCTGGAGCAGGATTCATGATTCGCACCCTTCGTTTCACCGGTCTACTACTACTAAACGCATCCACTGTGCGCGGTAGACTGGCGGGCGAAATTCAGCGTTGAATCGTCTTCAGTAAAACTAAAAACCCGCGCCACTGCGCGGGTTTTTTTATGCTCGTAGCAAGGCGCCCTAAGACTGACAAGGACCTAACCCATGAGCCAGCAAGTCGTTATTTTCGATACTACTTTACGTGACGGTGAACAGGCATTACAGGCGAGCCTGAGTGTTAAAGAAAAACTGCAAATTGCGCTGGCCCTGGAACGCATGGGTGTAGACGTAATGGAGGTCGGTTTTCCTGTCTCCTCGCCGGGTGATTTTGAGTCAGTGCAGACTATCGCCCGCACCATCAAAAACAGCCGCGTGTGCGCTCTGGCTCGCTGCGTTGAGAAAGATATCGATGTGGCCGCGGAATCCCTGAAAGTTGCAGAAGCTTTCCGTATCCATACTTTTATAGCCACCTCCCCCATGCACATTGCAACCAAGTTGCGCAGCACGCTGGATGAAGTGATCGAACGTGCGGTGTATATGGTTAAACGGGCGCGTAACTACACTGACGACGTGGAATTTTCCTGTGAAGATGCAGGCCGCACGCCGATTGACGATTTGGCCCGTGTAGTGGAAGCCGCTATTAATGCCGGAGCCAGAACCATCAACATCCCGGATACCGTCGGCTACACCATGCCGTTTGAGTTTGCCAACATCATTACTGGTCTGTATGACCGCGTACCAAATATTGATAAAGCCATTATCTCTGTACACACCCACGATGACCTGGGTCTGGCCGTTGGCAATGCTATCGCGGCGGTGCACGCCGGCGCGCGTCAGGTAGAAGGCGCGATGAACGGCATCGGCGAACGCGCAGGCAACTGTTCACTGGAAGAAGTGATCATGGCGATCAAAGTGCGCAAAGACATCATGGACGTGCACACACGCATCAATCACAACGAAATCTGGCGCACCAGCCAGACCGTCAGCCAGATTTGCAACATGCCGATCCCGGCCAACAAAGCGATTGTCGGTACGGGCGCGTTCGCTCACTCTTCCGGTATTCACCAGGATGGCGTGCTGAAGAACCGTGAAAACTACGAAATCATGACTCCGGAATCCATCGGTCTGAACCAGGTTCAGTTGAACCTGACCTCACGCTCTGGTCGCGCGGCAGTGAAGCACCGTATGGAAGAGATGGGCTACAAGGACAGCGATTACAACATGGATCAGCTGTACGACGCCTTCCTGAAGCTGGCGGACAAGAAGGGCCAGGTGTTCGATTACGATCTGGAAGCGCTGGCATTCATCAACAAACAGCAGGAAGAGCCAGAGCACTTCCGTCTGGACTACTTCAACGTCCAGTCCGGCTCAAGCGACATCGCCACCGCCTCCGTTAAGCTGGCCTGCGGGGATGAAATTAAAGCGGAAGCCGCCAACGGCAACGGCCCTGTGGATGCCATTTACCAGGCGATTAACCGCGTCACTGAGTACGACGTAGAGCTGGTGAAATACGACCTGACGGCTAAAGGGCACGGTAAAGACGCCCTGGGTCAGGTGGATATCGTCGTCAATTATAACGGTCGCCGCTTCCACGGTGTGGGTCTGGCGACAGATATCGTCGAATCCTCCGCGAAAGCGATGGTGCATGTCCTGAACAACATCTGGCGCGCCGCCGAAGTCGAAAAAGAGTTGCAACGCAAAGCTCAGAATAAAGAGAACAACAAGGAAACCGTGTGATGTCGAAGAATTACCATATTGCTGTGTTGCCGGGTGACGGTATTGGCCCGGAAGTGATGGCACAGGCGCTGAAAGTACTGGAAGCCGTTCGTTCGCGTTTTGCGATGAAAATTACCACCAGCCACTACGATGTGGGCGGTATTGCAATTGATAACCACGGTACGCCATTGCCGAAAGCCACTGTGGAAGGCTGTGAAAATGCCGATGCCGTGCTGTTTGGCTCCGTGGGCGGCCCTAAGTGGGAACATTTGCCGCCAGCAGAGCAGCCGGAGCGCGGTGCGCTGCTGCCGCTGCGTAAACATTTCAAACTGTTCAGCAACCTGCGTCCGGCGAAGCTGTACCCGGGGCTGGAAGAGTTTTGCCCGCTGCGCGCGGATATCGCGGCCAACGGTTTCGACATTCTCTGCGTGCGTGAGCTGACCGGCGGCATCTACTTCGGTCAGCCAAAAGGTCGCGAAGGCAGCGGTCAGCATGAGAAAGCGTTTGATACCGAGGTCTATCACCGTTTTGAAATTGAACGTATCGCCCATATCGCGTTTGAGTCAGCGCGCAAACGCCGCCGTAAAGTGACCTCTATTGATAAAGCGAACGTGCTCCAGTCTTCCATTTTGTGGCGCGAAATCGTCAGTGAAGTCGCTAAGCAGTACCCGGACGTTGCGCTGTCGCATATGTATATCGACAACGCAACGATGCAGCTGATCAAAGATCCGTCTCAGTTTGACGTGCTGCTGTGCTCCAACCTGTTCGGCGATATTCTCTCGGATGAATGCGCCATGATCACCGGCTCCATGGGCATGCTGCCCTCCGCCAGCCTGAACGAAGAAGGCTTTGGCCTGTACGAACCGGCGGGGGGCTCCGCGCCGGATATCGCAGGCAAAAACATCGCCAACCCGATTGCGCAGATCCTCTCCCTGGCTCTGCTGCTGCGCTACAGCCTGGATGCAGGCGATGCAGCAACCGCAATTGAAAACGCCATTAACCGGGCGTTAGAAGAAGGCGTCCGTACCGGTGATTTAGCACGCGGCACGGCGGCAGTCAGTACCGATGAAATGGGCGACATCATTGCCCGCTATGTCGCTGAAGGGGTGTAATCATGGCTAAGACGTTATATGAGAAGTTGTTTGATGCGCACGTTGTTTACGAGACGCCAGACGAAACCCCACTGTTGTACATCGACCGTCATCTGGTACACGAAGTGACGTCTCCTCAGGCATTTGACGGCCTGCGTGCGCACAAGCGCCCGGTGCGTCAGCCGGGTAAAACCTTTGCCACGATGGATCACAACGTTTCCACCCAGACCAAAGACATTAATGCATCTGGCGAGATGGCGCGTATCCAGATGCAGGAGCTGATTAAGAACTGTAACGAGTTTGGCGTGGAGCTGTACGATCTGAACCACCCCTATCAGGGCATCGTCCACGTAATGGGGCCTGAACAGGGTATTACTCTGCCGGGCATGACCATTGTCTGCGGCGACTCCCACACCGCGACGCACGGCGCATTTGGCGCCCTGGCGTTCGGGATTGGCACCTCTGAAGTGGAACACGTTCTGGCGACGCAGACCCTGAAGCAGGGCCGCGCCAAAACCATGAAGATTGAAGTGAAGGGGAAAGCCGCGCCGGGTATCACCGCGAAAGATATCGTGCTGGCGATTATCGGCAACACCGGCAGTGCAGGCGGTACCGGTCACGTCGTTGAGTTCTGCGGCGACGCTATTCAGGCGCTGAGCATGGAAGGTCGTATGACCCTGTGCAACATGGCCATTGAGATGGGTGCCAAAGCAGGCCTGGTGGCCCCAGACGACACCACCTTCAACTATGTGAAGGGGCGTCTTCATGCGCCGAAAGGACAGGATTTTGACGACGCGGTAGCGTACTGGAAAACCCTGAAAACGGACGAGGGGGCAATTTTTGATACCGTTGTGACGTTGCAGGCGGAAGAGATCGCCCCGCAAGTCACCTGGGGCACCAACCCGGGCCAGGTCATTTCCGTCAACGACAGCATTCCTGACCCGGCTTCCTTCGCCGATCCGGTCGAGCGCGCGAGTGCGGAAAAGGCGCTGGCTTACATGGGGTTGAAACCCGGCGTACCGCTGACCGACGTGAGCATTGATAAAGTGTTCATCGGCTCCTGCACTAACTCCCGTATCGAAGATTTACGCGCTGCGGCAGAAATTGCAAAAGGCCGCAAAGTGGCACCGGGCGTGCAGGCGCTGGTTGTGCCGGGCTCCGGTCCGGTGAAAGCCCAGGCGGAAGCGGAAGGTCTGGATAAGATCTTTATCGAAGCAGGCTTCGAGTGGCGCCTGCCCGGCTGCTCCATGTGTCTGGCGATGAACAACGACCGCCTGAATCCGGGCGAGCGCTGTGCCTCCACCAGCAACCGTAACTTTGAAGGCCGTCAGGGCCGCGGTGGGCGCACCCACCTGGTCAGCCCGGCAATGGCCGCCGCTGCGGCAGTCACCGGTCATTTCGCCGATATTCGCAGCCTGAAATAAGGAGACATTCATGGCAGAGAAATTTACCCAACATACGGGCCGTGTTGTCCCGCTGGACGCCGCTAACGTCGATACTGACGCGATCATTCCTAAACAGTTTTTGCAGAAAGTGACGCGCACGGGTTTTGGGGCGCATCTGTTCAACGACTGGCGCTTCCTCGACGATAAAGGCGAAGTGCCGAACCCGGAATTCGTCCTGAACTTTCAGGAATACAAAGGCGCCTCCATTTTGCTGGCGCGGGAAAACTTTGGCTGCGGATCGTCGCGTGAACACGCGCCATGGGCATTGACCGACTACGGTTTTAAAGTGGTTATCGCCCCAAGCTTCGCGGATATCTTCTACGGCAACAGCTTCAACAACCAGCTGCTGCCGGTGACGCTGAGTGACGAACAGGTCGATGAACTGTTTGCGCTGGTGCAGGCAAATCCGGGGATGTCGTTTGAAGTGGATCTGGAAGCAGAAGTGGTGAAAGCCGGTGACAAGACCTACAGCTTTAGCATTGATGCGTTCCGTCGCCACTGCATGCTGAACGGTCTGGATAGCATTGGCCTGACGCTGCAGCACGAAGAGGCTATCTCCACCTACGAGAAAAAACAGCCTGCGTTTATGGGCTAAAGGCAATGGCCCGCAGGGTGCGGGCCATTGATAAGGGTGCGTTGAGGCGTAACCACTCTGGAGAGGCGGGGAAAAACCCCGCCAATACCGCTAACGTTTTGCTTCGTAAGCCAACACTGCCGCCAGCTCTGTTTTCTCCTGTCTGAAGTGCAGCTCACACAGCGAGTCGCGCACCATCCAGGTGAAGATCAACAACGTCGTACAGATCAGAAACAAACCTAACAGCAGAGTACGTTTTGGCATTCCAGCCTCCTTATTGCTTTTCGGCAATGAAGAGACTAACCTCGCAATGTTGGTTGTGAAGTTGGTCTCCCCATCAGTTTTTTGATGTGGGACTCTCCACTGTTTGCCTCTTGCGAAAGCCTGAGGCAAACAGCCTCAAGCACCCGTCACGCACTCTATGCGCCTTCTCTGCTCCTGTCAGAAAATCGTTTCATTTCGTGAAGCCGCCTTCCAGAATCAAACGTCTTTAACCCGGCACGTTAATACAAGCGTGATGACCGAAATCGCTGCGATCACCCAGTACACGGATGCATGTCCATAGCTTTGCGACAGCGCCCCCTGAATCACCCCTGCCAGAATCACGCCGGTAGAGATACTGTTTGTAAACAGCGTGGTCGCGGAGCCTGCTCGCCCCGGCATTAAATCCTGGAACCAGAGCATGCCGATCCCGGCAACGATTCCGATAAATACCGCGTTAAATAGCTGTAACGCCAGCAAAGCTTCCCGCGAATGGAAAAGGATTAACCCCGCGTAGAACACCACCCCAGCCGCCACGGCGACGACCATCATCCGACGCTTTCCGAAACGTTTTACGTAGTAACCCGCCAGAATCATCGCCGGGATCTCCAGCCCGGCAGCGGTGCCCATCAGGATCCCCGCGAGCTTGTCGGGCAGTCCCAGATCGCTGCTGATCCACAGCGGCATATCGATAATGTACATGGTGTTGCAGGTCCACATCAGCGTGGAGGCGATAAACAACATGCGGACGTTTTTATTCTGCCAGCCGCTTACCTGGGTGATGGGCTTGTCCGTCACCTGCTCTACGCGCACCACCGATGGCAGCACAAAGGCTATCAGCGCCAGGCTGATGGCAAAAATTCCCGCGGCGATGGTGAACATGACGGTGAAACCGTAGTTCAGCGCCAGCATGAACGCCAGCGGGGGGCCGATGACCCATGCGAGAGAGAGCTGCGCACGCATCACCGAGCTGAACATCACCACTTCCCGCGCCGAGTTGTCGGCGTACTCCCGGGCCAGAGCGAAGAGCTGCGGCATGGCGGTGTTCGCCAGAGAGGCCAACAGCACGCCACAGGTGATAAGCGTCAGGTAGTGACGATTAAAGGCAAACAGCAACGCGTTGCCCACGGCCATGGCGCAACAAAAGAGGATCAGCTTGCGGCGATCGCCCTGGCTGTCGGATCGTTTCGCCAGCCACAGGCTGACGAGGATCCCGGCAATGGCGTTGACGGTGTAGAACAGGCCTACCCAAAATGGCTGCGCCCCAACCTCACGGCTGAGAAACAGGCTCAGCGTCGGCGCCTGTAGCGCACCGGCCACGCCCATCATGAAGGCCACCAGCATAAAAGCGGCGTACACGCCGTTCAGGCGTCGCCCCATCGTCATCAACCAGAGCATGCGCAAGTCCTTATGAAAGCGAATCGAAATTGGGTGAAATAGTAAACGAAAAAAGCCAGCAAAAACATTTTGCTGGCGGGTGATTAGCACCAATACTCAGTCACACATGATCGAGGCGAGTTAGCGAGAAGAGGTCGGTTTCGTAACGTCCCACTGCATCAGATCTTCCAGTATTCTCAGCCGCTGCTCTGCGCACTGGCGGGCCAGCCAGGACACTCCCTTTGTCGCTGAAAAATAGTGCTGATAAAACTGACGTGCGGTAGACCTCTTCATAATTTACCTCCTCGCTTCATCGATAAGGATTATTGGCTTAATATAGGGATTAATAAATTGCTGATTTTTTGTCAGGAGTTCCTCTTTTATGCCTTCTGGTCGTCTGCAACAACAATTTATCCGCCTCTGGCAGTGCTGCGAGGGGCAATCGCAGGAGACCACGCTGAACGAGCTGGCTGAGCTCCTCAACTGCTCCCGGCGTCATATGCGTACCCTCCTTAACACCATGCAGCAGCAGGGCTGGCTAAACTGGGAGGCCGAAGCCGGACGCGGTAAGCGCTCGCGCCTGACTTTCCTCTATACCGGCCTGGCGTTGCAGCAACAGCGGGCGGAGGATCTGCTGGAGCAAGACCGCATCGATCAGCTGGTCCAGCTGGTGGGCGACAAAGCCGCCGTGCGCCAGATGCTGGTCTCGCATCTGGGACGCAGCTTTCGTCAGGGACGCCACATTCTGCGAGTGCTTTACTATCGCCCAATGAAAAATCTGTTGCCCGGTACGGCGTTACGTCGCTCTGAAACCCACATGGCCCGGCAGATTTTTAGCGGTCTGACGCGGATAAATGAGGAAAACGGGGAACTGGAAGCGGATATTGCCCATCACTGGCAACAGGTGTCTCCGTTGCACTGGCGCTTCTTTTTACGCCCCGGCATACATTTCCACCATGGACGCGAGCTGGAGATGCGCGACGTTATCGATTCCTTAGAGCGCGCCCGCACGCTGCCGCTCTATTCGCATATCGCGCGGATCCACTCCCCCACGGCCTGGACGCTGGATATTGAGCTATCGCAGCCGGACAAATGGCTTCCGTGGCTTCTGGGCTACGTACCCTCGATGATCCTGCCTGCCGAGTGGCGATCCCTGAACAATTTTTCCAGCCAGCCGATTGGTACGGGCCCCTACTCCGTTTCACGGAACAACAGTAATCAGCTGAAGATCCGCGCCTTTGATGATTACTTTGGCTATAGGGCGCTGATCGACGAAGTCAACGTCTGGGTACTACCGGATCTCAACGAAGAGCTGAGCGCAGGCCTGACGCTGGAAGGGCCAACAGCCGGTGAAAAGGCGTTCGAAAGCCGCCTGGAGGAGGGCTGCTACTACCTGCTCTTCGATAGCCGCAGCCATCGCGGGGCGAATCACGACGTACGCAGGTGGATCAGCCATGTTCTGGCGCCCGCTAACCTGATTTATCACGCAGAGGAGCAATACCAGACCTGGTGGTTCCCGGCCTATGGCCTGCTTCCGCGCTGGCACCATGCGCAGCCAGTACGCAGTGAAAAACCTGCCGGACTGGAGACCATCACCCTCAGCTACTATCGCGATCACATTGAACACCGGTTTATCGCAAGGATCATGAGTAAGCTGCTGGCAGCCGAGGGCGTGACGCTGGCGATACAGGAAGTGGACTATGATGAATGGCACCGTGGAGATGTTATCAGCGATATCTGGCTCAACAGTGCGAACTTCACGCTGCCGCTTGATTTTTCGCTCTTCTCTCACCTGTATGAAGTGCCCCTGATTCAGCACTGTATCAATCGGGACTGGCAGCGAGACGCCGCACGTTGGCGGGCAGGAGAAATGGATCTGGCCGCCTGGTGTCAGGAGCTGCTGGCCGGGCAGACGATCGTACCGTTGATTCACCACTGGCTGCTGATCCAGGGTCAGCGCAGCATGCGCGGCCTGCGAATGAATACCCTGGGCTGGTTTGATTTTAAATCCGCGTGGTTTGCGCCGCCGGAGCCATAACGCTTTCGTAATATTCACCAAATCATTACAATAGCGCCGTTCTCAACGGGGTGCTGCATCACTGATGTGCGCTGAGATAATACCCGTCGAACCTGATCCGGATAACGCCGGCGAAGGGATTTGAGGCTGTCTCTCAAAATCCTTTGCCACTCAACCCTGAGGTGCAAAGTGTTAAAAAACGTTCTTCCTCTGCTGGCGCTGTTTGCGCTGCCTGTTTTTGCTAAGCCTGTCCTGACGGTCTACACCTACGACTCCTTCTCCGCCGACTGGGGCCCCGGCCCGGCGGTGAAAAAAGCCTTTGAAGCCGACTGCAACTGCGAGCTGAAATTCGTGGCACTGGAAGATGGTGTCTCTCTGCTTAACCGGCTGCGTATGGAAGGCAAAAACAGCAAAGCCGACGTGGTGCTCGGGCTGGATAACAACCTGCTGCAAGCCGCCACTCAAACCAGACTGTTCGCCAAAAGCGGCGTGGCGGCAGATGCCGTCAACGTGCCGGGCGGCTGGAAAAACGACACCTTCGTACCCTTTGATTACGGTTACTTTGCGTTTGTCTACGATAAAAACAAGCTGAAGAATCCGCCCAAAAGCCTGAAAGAGCTGGTCGAAAGCGATCAGAAGTGGCGCGTGATTTATGAAGATCCGCGCACCAGCACGCCGGGTCTGGGGCTGCTGTTGTGGATGCAGAAAGTCTATGGCAACAAAACGCCTGAGGCGTGGCAGAAACTGGCTGCGAAAACCGTTACCGTCACCAAAGGCTGGAGCGAAGCCTACGGCCTGTTCCTGAAAGGCGAAAGCGACCTTGTGCTGAGCTACACGACTTCTCCGGCCTACCACATTATCGCCGAGAAGAAAGACAACTACGCCGCCGCGAACTTTGCTGAAGGACATTATTTGCAGGTGGAAGTGGCCGCCCGCACCGCCGCGAGCAAACAGCCGGAGCTCGCCGAGAAATTCCTGAAGTTTATGGTTTCACCGGCATTCCAGAATGCTATTCCGACAGGAAACTGGATGTACCCGGTCACTGATGTTGCGCTGCCGGCAGGTTTTGAGCAGCTGAACAAACCGCAAACCTCCCTGGAATTTACGCCGCAGCAGGTTGCCACCCAGCGCGCCGCATGGATAAGCGAATGGCAACGCGCCGTCAGCCGCTGATCCCCGGCTGGTTAGTTCCCGGGCTGCTCGCCGCTATACTGATGGTGGTCGTCAGCCTGGGTGCATTCCTTGCGCTGTGGTTTAACGCGCCAGAGAGCGATTTGCTTGCCCTCTGGCACGACAGCTATCTCTGGCACGTCATCCGTTTCTCCTTCTGGCAGGCGTTTCTCTCCGCGCTGCTGTCGACGCTCCCGGCCATTTTCCTCGCCCGCGCCCTCTATCGCAGACGTTTCCCCGGCAGGCTTGCCCTGCTGCGGCTGTGCGCGATGACGCTGATCCTGCCCGTGCTGGTGGCGGTGTTCGGCATTCTGAGCGTCTATGGTCGGCAGGGATGGCTGGCATTCCTTTTCAACCTGCTTGGTCAGGAATGGACCTTCTCGCCATACGGCCTGAAAGGCATTCTGCTGGCGCATATTTTTTTCAATATGCCGATGGCCACGCGCCTCTTTTTACAGGCGCTGGAAAACATTCCCGGTGAGCAGCGTCAGATTGCCGCCCAGCTTGGCATGCGCGGCTGGTCGTTCTTCCGCTTTGTCGAATGGCCGTGGCTGCGACGCCAGATTGCCCCGGTTGCCGCGCTAATCTTTATGCTCTGCTTCGCCAGCTTCGCGACCGTACTTTCTCTCGGCGGCGGGCCGCAGGCCACCACCATTGAGCTGGCGATCTATCAGGCTTTAAGTTACGACTACGATCCGGGCCGCGCCGCGCTGCTGGCGATCGTGCAGATGGTATGCTGTCTGGCACTGGTGTTACTCAGCCAGAGGCTAAGCAAAACGATCCCCGCAGGAAGCAATAACATGACAGGCTGGCGCGATCCGCAGGACAGCCTGTATAGCCGCGTCGCGGATTTTATGCTGATCGCACTGGCACTCCTGCTTTTGCTGCCCCCGCTGCTGGCCGTTATCGTTGATGGACTGAATCGCAATGTGTTGTCGGTACTGCAACAACCTGTCCTGTGGCAAGCGACGTGGACCTCCTTGCGCATTGCGCTGGCAGCCGGGCTACTGTGCGTGATCCTGACCATGATGCTGCTCTGGAGCAGCCGCGAGCTGTACGCGCGTCATGCCCGTAAAGCCGGACACGCGCTGGAACTGACGGGTATGCTGATCCTGGCGATGCCGGGCATTGTGCTGGCGACCGGATTCTTTTTACTGTTCAACAGCACCCTCGGCCTGCCGGAAAGCGCCGACGGCATCGTCATTTTTACCAACGCACTAATGGCCATCCCTTACGCGCTCAAGGTACTGGAAAACCCGATGCGCGACGTCAACAGCCGCTACAGCTTGCTGTGTCAGTCGCTGGGCATGCAGGGCTGGCAGCGCCTGAAGGTGGTAGAATTGCGCGCACTGAAACGCCCGCTCGCCCAGGCGCTGGCGTTTGCCTGCGTACTGTCAATTGGCGATTTTGGCGTAGTGGCGCTCTTCGGCAACGAGGATTTCCGCACGCTGCCGTTCTGGCTTTATCAGCAAATCGGCTCCTATCGTAGCCAGGACGGCGCCGTCACGGCGCTGCTCCTGTTGCTGCTGTGCTTTGCGTTATTTACCGTTATCGAAAAACTTCCGGGGCGTGATGTTAAAACTGACTGATGTAACCTGGCTTTATGAGCACCTGCCAATGCGTTTTACCCTCTCCGTTCGTCAGGGAGAGCGAATCGCAGTGCTTGGCCCCAGCGGGGCCGGAAAAAGTACCCTGCTCAATCTGATTGCCGGTTTTCTGCAACCTGCCAGCGGGTCGATCGTCATTGATAACGGCGAGTTTACCTACGCTCCGCCGGCTAAGCGCCCGGTGTCGATGCTGTTTCAGGAAAACAATCTGTTCAATCATCTTACGGTCTGGCAGAACATCGCGCTGGGTATGGATCCGGGGTTAAAGCTCAGTGCTGCGCAGCGTCAGACGCTGGAGGCGATCGCCGAACAAATGGGCCTGTCTGCGTTTATCAACAGACTTCCGGGGGAGCTTTCCGGCGGCCAGCGCCAGCGCGTGGCGCTGGCACGCTGTCTGGTGCGCAAGCAGCCGCTGCTGCTGCTCGACGAACCCTTTTCGGCGCTCGACCCGGCTCTGCGCCAGGAAATGCTCTCGCTGGTTGAGGAGGTGTGCGAGCGCGAACAACTGACGATGCTGATGGTTTCGCACAGCATTGAAGATGCCGCACGCATCGCGCCGCGATCGGTGGTGATCGCAGAGGGACGTATTTTGTGGGATGGAGAAACAGAAGAACTTCTGAGTGGTAACGCAGGGGCATCTTCATTGTTGGGCATTCGTGCGGTCTGATGCCCTCACCCTGGCCCTCTCCCACGGGGAGAGGGAAAACACCTTAACGGCTCACCACCTTCAACAGGATCTCTCCGTACACCGGCATCAGCGGGTGACGGATTAGCGCCACCAGCGCTACCACCGCCACGCCGAGCGTAAGTGGGGCCAGCCAGAGCAGGCGCGTGCGCGGGAGATAGCGGGTCAGGCGATCGACGCTCGCTTTCGCGCTGCGCCACAGGCGCCAGCAGAGCCAAACCGCCAGCCACAGCAGCACCGCCGTACCCAGCAGAAGCCATTTAAACTCACCGCTTTGCATACCGTCAGGAATATCAATCGCCGCGCCCGCCAGGATACCCGGCAGGAAGTAGAACGGCGGCCAGAAGACGCAGCCGATGATATTCGGCACCACAAACTTCGCGACGGGCAGATCCAGCATCCCGGCCACCATCGGCACCAGTGGACGCGTTGGCCCAACGAAGCGCCCCACGAGGATGGTGAACATGCTGTGCTGGTGCAGCGCGTGCTCGGTTTTATCCAGCAGCGCTTTGTTTTTTTTCATGAACGACCAGCGGTGTAGCGGCTTCTTAAAGCGCCAGCCCAGCCAGAAGGAGATCCAGTCCCCCAGCAAACAGCCGATAATACCGGCCATCCACGCCTGCCAGAAATTGACCTCGCCGCTGCCGATAAGCGCCCCAAGCCCCGCCATCATCACGGTGCCGGGCAGGATCAGCCCGACCAGCGCCAGCGACTCCAGAAACGCCACCAGCGCCACGGCGATGAGCGAATACATAACGGACTGGGTAATAAAATGTTCCAGCAATGCCTGCATAACTATTCCGGTCAGAAAACGAATCAGCGATTCTGCTTAGCGCCCTGCACCGCGTCAAGGCATCAATTGTCTGAATAGTTTACAAGATGCGCCTGAAGTTCACCTGAATGTTTACCGATTATTCACATCCCGCACGGAATTCGCTCGGGCTGGCACCGGTGCACTTCTTAAACACGCGAGAGAAATAGAGCTGATCTTCAAAGCCGACGTTACGCCCGACGGTGGCGATAGGCATTCGGGTGGTGCTGAGCAGCAGTTTCGCCTGGCTGATGCGCTGATCCTCGCGCCAGCTGAGTACGCTCACGCCAAGCTGCTGGCGGAACAGATGCGACAGCCGTGACGGCGACAGGCACACATGCTGGGCGACGCTGGCAATATCAAACTGGCTGTCGGCAAGGTGGTCGCTGATGTACTGGCAGGCGTCGCGGACGCGGTTGTCCAGCGGCGGATTAAGCGACTCGTTGATGGCCTCCATGCGGCGCAGCAGCACCTGTTCAAGCAGATTGATGGCCAGCAGTTCGGCGTAGCGCCCTCCCGCCTGCCCTGCCTCAATAATCTGTGCAAACAGCTCACGGAACTGCGCCAGATGCGCCTCATCCGGGCGATATAAACCGGTATGGGCGAAAATGGCCGGCCACGAGAGCCACTCCTGCCAGTAGGCGCGCGGACGGAAATAGACCCACTGGTGATACCACTCTTTGGCATCCGGGTGGCGCCCGTAGTGGTGGATCTCCCCCGGCGGGAACAGCAGCATATCACCAGGGCGGCAGATAAACTGCCGATCGCCGTTTTTAATCACCCCTTCCCCGCGAACGGTCAGGTTCAGAATATACCCTTTCATTCCGAGCGGTCGATCGACGTAGAAATCAAGGTACCCCTCGGCCTCAATGGGCGTCAGCCCCGCCACCAGATGGGCGTTAAATGAGTATCCCGGCAGCAGGGGATCGTTTTGCGGTTCGGCCATAGATTCAGTTCTCCCAAGGGTCCTGAAGGAAACCAATTGTCCATATCGATAAAAGCAGTATAAAAATGGCCCGCGAAAAGATCCAAAAAGCATCACGCCTCTTTTACGTCCGCCATGTTTCAGCCTTTCCCCCTGATTTCTCCGCCAGCACGGGCGGTTAAGCAGTAACAAAAGTGTCTATAAGTACGGCAGAAATGTCCACATTGAATATTTGCACGGCGTCACACTTTCCGCTGCTACAGCAATTTAGTCCATAAGATTAGCGGATCCTGCCTGACGATCTTTGTTCTCAGTCTCTAATGTTCTTCCATACCTGTTTTGGATGGAGCAACACCATGGCAATTGCAATTGGCCTCGATTTTGGCAGCGACTCAGTTCGCGCGCTGGCAGTGGACTGTACGACTGGCCGGGAGATAGCAACTAGCGTTGAGTGGTATCCGCGCTG
Source organism: Enterobacter cloacae complex sp. S2 (assembly GCF_015159675.1). NCBI lineage: Bacteria > Pseudomonadati > Pseudomonadota > Gammaproteobacteria > Enterobacterales > Enterobacteriaceae > Enterobacter > Enterobacter cloacae complex sp. S2. The sequence goes on along the minus strand of NZ_JADDTS010000018.1, from coordinate 86,229 downwards.
GCAAGAGGGGCGCTACTGCGATGCGCCGAACAACCAGTTCCGTCACCACCCGCGCGATTACATTGAATCAATGGAAGCGGCGATCAAAACCGTGCTGGCGGAGCTGACGGACGCCCAGCGGGCCGACATCGTGGGGATTGGCGTCGACAGTACCGGTTCAACGCCAGCCCCGGTTGATGCAGAAGGCCGCGTACTGGCGCTTCGCCCGGAGTTTGCTGATAACCCGAACGCCATGTTTGTGCTGTGGAAAGACCATACCGCCGTGGAAGAGGCGGAAGCCATCACCCGCTTATGCCACCAGCCGGGCAAAACCGACTACTCGCGCTACATCGGCGGGATCTACTCCAGCGAATGGTTCTGGGCAAAAATCCTGCACGTTACCCGCGCGGACGCGTCGGTCGCACAGGCTGCGGCGTCATGGATTGAGCTGTGCGACTGGGTTCCCGCCCTGCTTTCCGGCACCACTCGCCCGCAGGCTATTCGCCGTGGCCGTTGCAGCGCCGGGCATAAATCGCTGTGGCATGAAAGCTGGGGTGGTCTGCCTCCGGCAGCGTTCTTCGATGAACTCGACCCGATCATCAACAAAAACCTGACATACCCGCTGTTTACCGACACCTTCACCGCCGATATTCCGGTCGGCATGCTCTGTGAAGAGTGGGCGAAACGCCTCGGTCTGCCGCAAAACGTGACCATTTCCGGCGGCGCGTTCGACTGCCATATGGGCGCCGTGGGCGCGGGTGCGCAGCCTAACACGCTGGTGAAAGTGATTGGCACCTCCACCTGCGACATTCTGACGGCGGATAAAACGACCGTTGGCGACCGCGCGGTGAAGGGTATCTGCGGTCAGGTTGACGGCAGCGTGGTGCCCGATTTTATCGGCCTCGAAGCGGGTCAGTCCGCGTTTGGCGATATCTACGCCTGGTTTGGCCGGGTGCTCGGCTGGCCGCTGGATCAGCTGGCGGCCGCGCATCCTGAACTGAAAACCCAGATTACCGCGAGCAAAAAACAGCTCCTGCCGCAGCTCACCGAAGCCTGGGCAAAAAATCCGTCTCTCGATCACCTGCCGGTGGTGCTGGACTGGTTCAACGGCCGTCGTACGCCGTTTGCCAACCAGCGTCTGAAAGGGGTGATTACCGATCTCAACCTGGCGACCGACGCGCCCGCGCTGTTTGGCGGCCTGATCGCCGCCACCGCGTTCGGCGCGCGCGCCATCATGGAGTGCTTCACCGGGCAGGGCATTGACGTGAACAACGTGATGGCTTTGGGCGGTATCGCCCGTAAAAACCCGGTGATCATGCAGGCCTGCTGCGACGTGCTCAACCGTCCGCTGCAAATTGTGGCCTCCGATCAGTGCTGTGCGCTGGGCGCAGCGATTTTCGCTGCCGTGGCCGCAGGCGTCCATGCGGATATCCCGACCGCGCAACAGCATATGGCGAGCGCCGTCGAAAGTACGCTTCAGCCGCAGGCTCAGCAGGCACAACGCTTTGAACAGCTTTATCAGCGCTACCAGCAATGGGCAAAAAGCGCCGAACTTCACTATCTCCCTGTCGCCGCCCCGGCCAAAAGCACCGCGGACACTACGGCAACCCTGACACTTTAAGGACACGATAATGACCATTTTTAATAATTATGAAGTGTGGTTTGTGATTGGCAGCCAGCATTTATACGGACCGGAAGCGTTGCAGCAGGTGACGAAACACGCGGAGCACGTTGTGAATGCGCTGAACGCGGAAGCCAAACTGCCGTGCAAACTGGTGCTGAAGCCGCTGGGTACTACGCCGGACGAAATCACTAACATCTGCCGCGATGCCAATTACGATGACAAATGCGCTGGCCTGGTGGTGTGGCTGCACACCTTCTCGCCAGCCAAAATGTGGATCAACGGCCTGGCTATCCTCAACAAACCGCTGCTGCAATTCCACACTCAGTTCAACGCCTCCCTACCGTGGGACAGCATCGACATGGACTTCATGAACCTGAATCAGACCGCGCACGGCGGTCGCGAGTTCGGCTTCATCGGCGCACGTATGCGTCAACAACATGCCGTGGTGACCGGCCACTGGCAGGACGGCCAGGCACAAAAACGCATTGGCTCCTGGATGCGTCAGGCGGTCTCTAAGCAGGATACCCGTCACCTTAAAGTGGTGCGTTTCGGCGACAACATGCGTGAAGTTGCCGTAACCGACGGTGATAAAGTGGCCGCGCAGATCAAGTTCGGCTTCTCCGTAAATACCTGGGCGGTGGGCGACCTGGTGCAGGTGGTGAATGACATCAGCGATGGCGACGTGAACGCGCTGGTGGACGAGTACGAAAGCAGCTACCGCCTGACGCCTGCGGCACAGGTCAACGGCGACAAGCGCCAGAACGTGCTGGATGCCGCACGCATTGAACTGGGCATGAAGCGCTTCCTGGAACAGGGCGGCTTCCATGCCTTCACCACCACCTTTGAAGATCTCCACGGCCTGAAACAGCTCCCGGGTCTGGCGGTACAACGTCTGATGCAGCAGGGCTACGGTTTTGCGGGCGAAGGCGACTGGAAAACTGCCGCTCTGCTTCGCATCATGAAGGTGATGTCGACCGGTCTGCAGGGCGGCACCTCCTTTATGGAGGACTACACCTACCACTTCGAGAACGGCAACGATCTGGTGCTCGGCTCGCACATGCTGGAAGTGTGTCCCTCTATCGCCGTCGAAGAGAAACCGATCCTCGATGTGCAGTACCTCGGCATTGGCGGCAAAGCGGATCCGGCCCGTCTGATCTTCAACACCCGTACCGGCCCGGCCATTAACGCCAGCCTGATCGACCTCGGCGACCGTTTCCGCCTGCTGGTGAACTGCGTCGATGCTGTGGAAACTCCGCATTCTCTGCCGAAACTGCCGGTCGCGAACGCCCTGTGGAAAGCGCAACCTGACCTGCCAACCGCGTCGGAAGCCTGGATCCTGGCCGGCGGCGCGCACCACACCGTCTTCAGCCACGCGCTTGACCTGAACGATATGCGTCAGTTTGCCGAGCTGCACGACATCGAACTGACCGTGATTGATAACGACACCCGTCTGCCAGCCTTTAAAGACGCGCTGCGCTGGAACGAAGTCTATTACGGTTCAAAACGCTAAGCCCTGAATGCCCGGTGGCACTTCGTTTACCGGGCCTACGGTTCTGTAGGCCGGATAAGCGCAGCGCCATCCGGCAGGAGACGACAATGTTAGAAGATCTCAAACGTCAGGTACTCGAAGCCAACCTGGCGCTGCCAAAACATAACCTGGTGACCCTGACTTGGGGCAACGTCAGCGCCGTTGACCGGGAAAAAGGCGTGTTCGTGATCAAGCCTTCGGGCGTGGATTACACGGTGATGACCGCGGAAGATATGGTGGTGGTCAGCATCGAAACGGGTGAAGTGGTTGAAGGCGATAAAAAGCCCTCCTCCGATACGCCCACTCACCGCCTGCTGTATCAGGCCTTCCCGACCATCGGTGGGATTGTGCATACCCATTCGCGTCACGCGACCATCTGGGCGCAGGCGGGCCAGCCAATTCCGGCCACCGGCACCACCCACGCGGACTACTTTTACGGCACCATTCCCTGCACGCGTCTGATGACCGATGCGGAGATCGGCGGTGAGTACGAATGGGAAACCGGGAACGTGATCGTCGAAACCTTCGAAAAACAGGGTATCGACGCGGCGCAAATGCCCGGCGTGCTGGTGCACTCCCACGGTCCGTTTGCCTGGGGTAAAAACGCGGAGGACGCGGTGCACAACGCGATCGTGCTGGAGGAAGTCGCCTACATGGGGATCTTCTGCCGCCAGCTGGCACCGCAGTTGCCGGATATGCAGCAAACCCTGCTCGATAAGCATTATCTGCGCAAGCACGGCGCGAAGGCGTACTACGGGCAGTAAAACATTGTCCGGTGGCGCTGCGCTTATCGGGCCTACGGATCCTGTTGGCCGGATAAGCGTAGCGCCATCCGGCAAAACAGGCACTGTATAAAACCCCAGCAAATACCCCTCAACCAGGCTATAATCAGGCCTGGTTTTGTTTTGTGGGATAGCGGCGTGGCACAGGCGCAAGAAGGCTTTTTACTGACCCGACACTGGCGGGATACCCCTCAGGGCACCGAGGTTGCGTTCTGGCTGGCGACGGATAACGGCCCGCTGCACGTTACCCTGCCGCCTCAGGAGTCCGTGGCGTTTATCCCTGAACACCACGTCGAGAAAGTAAAGCAGCTGCTGCGCGGTGAAAACGGCTGGCGCCTTACTCCCCTTGAGCTAAAAGACTTCCACCGCCAGCCGGTTTATGGCCTCTACTGCCGCGCCCATCGCCAGCTGATGCGCTATGAAAAATTGCTCCGCGAAGCGGGCGTGACGCTCTATGAAGCGGACATTCGCCCGCCGGAACGTTTTCTGATGGAGCGGTTTATCACCGCCCCCGTCTGGGTGGACGGCGCTGAGCAGAACGGTTGTCTCGTGAACGCGCGCCTGAAGCCTAACCCGCACTATCGCCCGCCGCTGAAGTGGGTCTCGCTGGATATCGAAACCACCCGTCACGGCGAGCTGTACTGCATCGGCCTGGAGGGCTGTGGGCAGCGGGTTGTCTATATGCTCGGGCCCCCGAACGGCGATGCGTCCGCGCTGGATTTTCATCTGGAATACGTTATCAGCCGACCACAGCTGCTGGAGAAGCTTAATCAGTGGTTTGCCGAGCACGATCCCGACGTGCTGATCGGCTGGAACGTGGTGCAGTTTGACCTGCGCGTGCTGCAAAAACATGCCGAGCGGTACCGCATTCCCCTGACGTTAGGGCGCGGAAACACGGAGCTGGAGTGGCGAGAGCACGGTTTTAAGAACGGCGTATTCTTCGCACAGGCTAACGGTCGCCTGATTGTCGACGGCATCGAGGCGCTGAAATCCGCCTTCTGGAACTTCTCTTCCTTCTCGCTGGAAGCGGTCGCCCAGGCGCTGCTCGGTGAAGGTAAATCCATCGACAATCCCTGGGACCGAATGGACGAGATCGACCGGCGCTTTAATGAGGATAAGCCAGCGCTCGCTACCTATAACCTGAAAGACTGTGAGCTGGTAACGCAGATTTTCCATAAAACCGAGATCATGCCCTTCCTGCTGGAACGCGCAACGGTAAACGGTCTCGCGGTCGACAGGCACGGCGGCTCGGTAGCGGCCTTCAGCCACCTCTATTTCCCGCGGATGCACCGGGCGGGCTATGTGGCCCCTAACCTCGGTGACGTGCCGCCGCAGGCCAGTCCCGGCGGTTACGTGATGGATTCACGGCCCGGGCTGTATGATTCGGTGCTGGTGCTGGATTATAAAAGTCTGTACCCGTCGATTATCCGCACATTTCTGATTGATCCGGTAGGGCTGGTCGAGGGGATGGCGCAGCCAGACGATGCGCACAGTACTGAAGGTTTTCTCGGGGCACGCTTCTCGCGCGAAAAGCACTGCCTGCCTGAGATCGTGGGAAATATCTGGCACGGCCGTGACGAGGCAAAACGCCACGGCAACAAGCCGCTCTCACAGGCGCTGAAAATCATTATGAATGCCTTTTACGGGGTGCTGGGCACCAGCGCCTGCCGCTTCTTTGATCCGCGTCTGGCGTCGTCCATCACCATGCGCGGGCACGACATTATGCGCCAGACCAAAGCGTTGATTGAATCCCGGGGTTATGACGTTATTTATGGCGACACCGATTCCACCTTTGTCTGGCTGAAATCGGCCCATTCAGAAGACGACGCCGCGCAAATCGGCAAAGAACTGGTCGCCTTCGTGAACGCCTGGTGGCGCGAAAGTTTGCAAAAAGAGCGGTTAACCAGTGCGTTAGAGCTGGAGTTTGAAACCCATTTTGCCCGCTTTTTAATGCCGACCATTCGCGGTACCGACCAGGGCAGCAAGAAGCGCTACGCCGGACTGATTCAGGAAGGCGACAAGCAGCGGATGGTGTTTAAAGGGCTGGAGACAGTGCGCACCGACTGGACGCCGCTGGCACAGCAGTTTCAGCAAACGCTTTATCTGCGGGTGTTCCGCAATGAGCCGTATCAGGACTACGTGCGCGAGACGATAGCCAGCCTGATGGCGGGCGAACTTGACGCGCAGCTGGTGTATCGCAAGCGCCTGCGCCGCCCGCTGGCGGAGTACCAGCGTAACGTTCCTCCGCACGTCCGCGCGGCGCGACTGGCAGATGAAGAGAACGTTCGCCGGGGCCGCGCGCCGCAGTATCAGAACCGGGGAACGATCAAATACGTCTGGACAACGAACGGACCAGAACCCGTTGATTACCAGCAGTCTCCGCTCGATTACGATCACTACCTGACCCGCCAGCTTCAGCCTGTTGCGGAGGGAATTTTACCGTTCATCAACGACGACTTTGCTACACTAGTGACAGGACAACTTGGGCTATTTTGACGCGTGACGAAACCGTTGCCATCCAGTACCATAGCGCCCTTTCCATTCCCGGACCCATTTTTCGATGACCGTCTTTTTTGACGGGGTCGAACTATTGCCTGCAATTAAAGATTAGAGCCGAACAACTATGCCTTTTACACTTGGTCAACGCTGGATCAGCGATACAGAAAGCGAACTTGGATTAGGAACCGTCGTTGCCGTCGATGCGCGCATGGTTACCCTCCTTTTCCCTGCTACCGGTGAAAACCGCCTGTACGCTCGCAATGACTCCCCTGTTACCCGCGTAATGTTCAATCCGGGTGATACCGTGACCAGCCATGACGGCTGGCAACTGAAGGTTGAAGACGTAAAAGAAGAGAATGGACTGCTCGCCTACATCGGAACGCGTCTTGATACCGACGAGACAAATGTCATCCTGCGTGAAGTGCTGCTCGACAGCAAACTGGTGTTCAGTAAGCCACAGGACCGTCTGTTTGCCGGGCAAATCGACCGAATGGATCGCTTCTCCCTGCGCTACCGCGCGCGTAAGTTCCAGAGTGAGCAGTACCGCATGCCGTGGAGCGGCCTGCGCGGTCAGCGTACCAGCCTTATTCCCCATCAGCTGAATATCGCCCATGACGTGGGCCGTCGCCATGCGCCTCGCGTGCTGCTGGCTGACGAAGTGGGCCTGGGTAAAACCATCGAAGCAGGCATGATCCTGCACCAGCAGCTGCTCTCTGGCGCTGCCGAGCGCGTGCTGATTGTGGTTCCAGAAACGCTGCAACATCAGTGGCTGGTTGAAATGCTGCGCCGCTTTAACCTGCGCTTCTCCCTGTTCGACGATGAGCGCTATGCCGAAGCCCAGCACGACGCGGACAACCCGTTTGAAACCGAACAGCTGGTCATTTGTTCCCTGGACTTCGTGCGCCGTAGCAAGCAGCGCCTGGAGCATCTGTGCGACGCTGAATGGGATCTGATGGTCGTCGACGAAGCGCACCACCTCGTCTGGAGCGAAGACGCGCCAAGCCGTGAATACATGGCGATTGAGCAGCTTGCCGAGCGCGTACCGGGCGTTCTGCTCCTGACCGCCACGCCGGAGCAGCTGGGTCTTGAGAGCCACTTCGCCCGTCTGCGTCTGCTCGATCCCAACCGTTTCCACGATTTTGAGCAGTTTGTTGAAGAGCAGAAAAACTACCGCCCGGTGGCGGACGCCGTCGCGCTGCTGCTGGCCGGTAATCGTCTCTCTAATGATGAGCTTAACACTCTCAGCGATCTGATTGGCGAGCAGGATATTGAGCCGCTGCTTCAGGCCGCGAACAGCGACAGCGATAATGCGGGATCCGCGCGTAAAGAGCTGATCGACATGCTGATGGACCGCCACGGTACCAGCCGCGTGCTGTTCCGTAACACCCGTAACGGCGTGAAAGGCTTCCCGAAACGCGAGCTGCACACCATCAAACTGCCGCTGCCGACCCAGTACCAGACGGCGATTAAAGTCTCCGGCATTATGGGTACCCGTAAATCTGCGGAAGATCGCGCGCGCGACATGCTCTACCCGGAGCAGATTTATCAGGAATTCGAAGGCGACAGCGGCACCTGGTGGAATTTCGATCCGCGCGTGGAGTGGTTGATGGGCTACCTCACCGCTCACCGTTCCCAGAAAGTGCTGGTGATCTGCGCCAAAGCCGCTACCGCATTGCAGCTGGAGCAGGTTCTGCGTGAGCGCGAAGGCATTCGCGCCGCCGTGTTCCACGAAGGCATGTCCATAGTTGAGCGCGATCGTGCAGCAGCCTGGTTTGGTGAAGAGGACAGCGGCGCGCAGGTTCTGCTGTGCTCTGAAATCGGTTCTGAAGGCCGTAACTTCCAGTTCGCCAGCAATCTGGTGATGTTCGATCTGCCGTTTAACCCGGATCTGCTGGAGCAGCGTATCGGCCGTCTGGATCGTATCGGGCAGGCGCACGATATTCAGATCCACGTGCCGTATCTGGAGAAAACCGCCCAGTCGGTGCTGGTGCGCTGGTACCACGAAGGGCTGGACGCGTTTGAACACACCTGCCCGACCGGCCGCACCATTTACGATCAGGTCCATGGCGATCTGATCGGTTACCTGGCCGCGCCTGAAAATAGCGAGGGCTTTGATGAGCTGATCAAATCCTGCCGTGAGAAGCACGACGCACTGAAAGCGCAGCTGGAGCAGGGTCGCGATCGCCTGCTGGAGATCCACTCCAACGGCGGTGAAAAAGCGCAGCAGCTGGCCGAAAGCATTGAAGAGCAGGACGACGACACCAGCCTGATCAGCTTCTCCATGAATCTGTTCGACATCGTCGGTATAAACCAGGACGATCGCGGCGAGAACATGATCGTGCTGACCCCGTCCGATCATATGCTGGTGCCGGATTTCCCGGGCCTGCCGGAAGACGGCTGCACTATCACCTTTGAGCGTGATGTGGCGCTGTCCCGCGAAGACGCACAGTTCATTACCTGGGAGCACCCGCTGATCCGCAACGGTCTGGATCTGATCCTCTCCGGCGATACCGGCAGCAGCACCATTTCCCTGTTGAAGAACAAAGCCTTGCCTGTGGGCACGCTGCTGGTGGAGCTGATCTACGTTGTGGAAGCGCAGGCGCCGAAACAGCTTCAGCTTAACCGCTTCCTCCCGCCAACGCCGGTGCGTCTGCTGCTGGATAAAAACGGTACGAATCTGGCCGGCCAGGTGGAGTTTGAAAGCTTCAACCGTCAGTTGAGCGCGGTGAACCGCCATACCGGCAGCAAGCTGGTGAATGCGGTGCAACAGGACGTGCATGCCATTCTGCAACTGGGTGAAACCCAGGCCGAAAAAGCGGCCAGAGTGCTGATTGATGCGGCGCGCAGCGAAGCCGATGAGAAGCTTTCTGCCGAGCTGTCGCGTCTGGAAGCGTTGAAAGCGGTGAACCCGAACATTCGTGACGATGAGCTGGCCGCAATTGAGAGCAACCGCCAGCAGGTGCTGGAAAGTCTGAATCAGGCGGGATGGCGTCTCGACGCCCTGCGTCTTATCGTTGTGACGCATCAGTAAGCGGAGCGCAAAATGGTAATGGAGCCCTACAATCCCCCGATGGATCCGTGGCTGGTCATTCTGTATCAGGACGAGCACATTATGGTGGTTAACAAGCCGAGCGGCCTGTTGTCCGTGCCGGGGCGTCTGGAAGAGCATAAAGACAGCGTGATGACGCGTATCCAGCGCGATTATCCCCAGGCCGAGTCTGTCCATCGTCTGGATATGGCGACCAGCGGCGTGATTGTGGTGGCTCTTAATAAGGCGGCAGAACGTGAGCTGAAGCGTCAGTTCCGCGAGCGCGAGCCGAAGAAGCAGTATGTCGCCCGCGTGTGGGGCCATCCGGCGCAGGCGGAAGGGCTGGTGGATTTACCGCTGATTTGTGACTGGCCGAACCGGCCAAAGCAGAAAGTGTGTTATGAAACCGGCAAGGCTGCGCAGACCGAGTATGAAGTGCTGGAGTACGCGCCGGATAATACCGCGCGCGTCCTGCTGAAGCCGATTACCGGGCGCTCCCATCAGCTGCGTGTGCATATGCTTGCGATGGGTCACCCGATTCTGGGTGACAGATTCTATGCGCCGCCGGAAGCGCTGGCGTTAGCGCCGCGCCTGCAACTGCATGCGCAGACGCTCACCATCACCCACCCTGCTTTCGGCAACGCCATGACGTTCAAAGCCCCGGTGGACTTCTGAAAAAATGGCCCGACACTGTCGGGCCATTTTTTTATTTAAAACCTTTCTGCTCTTTAATCAGCTCGTAGGCTTTCTGGATTTCCTGCGCTTTCTGTTTCGCCATCTCCATCATCTCAGGCGGCAGGCCTTTCGCCACCAGCTTATCCGGATGGTGCTCGCTCATCAGCTTACGATAGGCGCGTTTGATGGTCGTGACATCGTCAGAGGGCTTCACGCCGAGGACATTACAGGCATCTTCAAGCGTAGGGCCACGCTGCGCCTGCTGCCAGCCGCCACCGGACGATTGCTGTTGATAACCGCCGCCAAAGTGCGCGCCGCCCTGCATCATGCGCAGGAACTGATCGAACTGCATGCGGGAAATGCCCAGCTCTTCAGCAATTACATACAGGACGTCCCGTTCATTCGGATGCAGAGAGCCATCCGCGAAGGCGGCCTGGATTTGAATTTCCAGAAACATCCGAATTAAATCAAAGCGCCCGAAGCAGATGCTACGGAACTGCCGCATTTTTTCACGCAGCGGGTAGTTATCCGCTTTACCAATCCGGAATGCATTCTGCGCCGCGACGCGGGATTCGCCGTGCAGATTCATGCGATCCATAAAGACGCTGGCAACCTGAATATCGGCTTCCGTTACGCGCCCTTTTGATTTGGTTAAGTGCCCCATCACCTCGAAGGTGGTGGAGAAGAAGAGTGACTGGCGCTCGCGCTGGTTGGCAAACCAGGCCATTTTGCGGCTGCGTGCTTTATCAAACATATGGCCGATAATGAGGCCAAGAACAACACCCCAGAATCCGGCACCCATAATAATTGCGAACGCAACGCCGATTATTTTACCCCAATACTGCATATACTCCCCGAATGGTCATGTTCCTGGCCGACGCAACGCCATCATTACAGTGGTCGCGCCACGGTCAATTGAGGGACATCGCCTATAATTTGCATTATCATACTCGTCATTCGATAGCGAGCCTAACACTCTGGCGCGCAAACGGGCAGGATTAACGCTGGTACTGCGCTGATGAGTAAGATAGTCTCTGAGCGTTTGTAAGCCGTAGCCACTGATGACGGAACAATAAAATACAACGTATGAAAAAACGTATCCCCACCCTTCTGGCCACAATGATTGGCACCGCCCTGTATAGCCAACAGGGGCTCGCAGCCGATCTCGCCTCGCAGTGTATGCTTGGCGTCCCAAGTTACAATCGCCCACTGGTGAAAGGCGATACGAATGACTTACCCGTCACCATTAATGCCGACAGCGCAAAAGGTAATTATCCTGACAATGCAACCTTTACGGGCAATGTCGATATTAACCAGGGTAACAGCCGTCTGCTGGCTGACGAAGTGCAATTGCACCAGAAGCAGCCGGAAGGTGCTCAGGCACCTGTCCGTACGGTGGATGCGCTGGGTAATGTGCACTATGACGACAATCAGGTCATCCTGAAAGGTCCGAAAGCCTGGTCGAATCTGAATACCAAAGACACCAACGTCTGGGAAGGTGATTATCAGATGGTCGGTCGTCAGGGGCGCGGTACCGCAGACCTGATGAAGCAGCGCGGCGAGAACCGCTACACCATTCTCGAAAACGGCTCGTTTACGTCCTGTTTGCCAGGGTCAAATACCTGGAGCGTTGTGGGCAGCGAAGTGATCCACGACCGTGAAGAACAGGTTGCAGAGATCTGGAACGCCCGTTTTAAACTCGGCCCGGTGCCCATTTTCTATAGTCCTTACCTGCAACTGCCTGTGGGTGACAAACGTCGTTCAGGCTTCCTGATCCCGAACGCCAAGTACAGCACGTCGAACTACTTTGAGTTCTACCTGCCGTACTACTGGAACATTGCGCCCAACATGGACGCCACAATCACGCCGCACTACATCCATAAGCGCGGTAACATCATGTGGGAGAACGAATTCCGCTATCTGACCAAAGCGGGCGCGGGCCTGATGGAGTTTGATTATCTGCCATCAGATAAGGTGTTCCAGGACGAACATCCGAGCGAAGGTGATAAGCACCGCTGGATGTACTACTGGAAGCACGCCGGGGTATTGGATCAGGTGTGGCGCTTCAACATCGACTACACCAAAGTCAGCGATCCGTATTACTTCAACGACTTCGACTCTAAATACGGGTCCAGTACCGACGGTTACGCCACGCAGAAATTCAGCGTGGGCTACGCCATTGAGAACTTTGACGCGACGGTGTCGACCAAGCAGTTCCAGGTATTTGATACGCAATCGCGTAGTACCTATGGTGCAGAGCCGCAGCTGGACGTGAACTGGTACCAGAACGATGTGGGTCCTTTCGACACGCACGTTTACGCTCAGGCGGTCCATTTCGTCAACACCAACTCGGATATGCCGGAATCAACGCGTCTGCATATCGAGCCGACGATCAATCTGCCGTGGTCAAACGACTGGGCGAGCCTGAATACCGAAGCCAAGCTGATGGCCACCCACTATCAGCAGAAAAATCTGGACTGGTATAACAAACGCTATGGCACCGATCTTGAAGAGTCGGTAAACCGTACGCTTCCGCAATTCAAAATGGATGGGAAGCTGATTTTCGAACGTGATATGGCTCTTCTCGCGGATGGATACACCCAGACGCTTGAGCCACGTATGCAGTATCTGTACGTGCCTTATCGCGATCAGAGCAAAATTCAAAACTACGACTCGTCCTTCCTGCAATCAGACTACAGCGGCCTGTTCCGCGATCGTACCTACGGCGGCCTTGACCGTATTGCGTCTGCTAACCAGTTAACGACCGGCGTCACAACGCGCATTTATGATGATGCTGCCGTTGAACGTTTTAACGTTTCTGTTGGTCAAATCTACTATTTCACCGAGTCTCGTACCGGTGATGACGACATTAACTGGGAGAAAGACAACAAAACGGGCTCACTGGTATGGGCGGGCGACACCTACTGGCGTATGACGGATCGTTGGGGTCTGCGCGGTGGTGTTCAGTACGATACACGACTGGACAATATCGCGACGGGCAGCGCTGCCATCGAATATCGTCGTGATGAAGATCGCATGTTGCAGTTGACGTACCGTTACGCCAGCCCGGAGTATATCCAGGCGACATTGCCAAACTATGCGAATACAGACCAATACAAAGACGGTATTTCACAGGTGGGTACCGCCGCGAGCTGGCCTATCGCCGATCGTTGGTCAGTCGTCGGAGCCTACTACTATGACACGAATGCCCAAAAACCTGCTGACCAGATGCTGGGTCTGCAATATAACTCCTGCTGTTACGCAATACGTGTCGGTTACGAACGCAAACTTAACGGCTGGGATACGCAAAACAGTCAGGGCAAATACGATAACGTGATTGGCTTTAATATCGAGTTGCGCGGCCTGAGCTCTAACTACGGTCTGGGCACGCAGCAGATGCTGCGCTCGAACATTCTGCCGTATCGTAGTTCATTGTAATGTGCTTGATTTACAACGTAATCCGCTTTGCGGTTAATTGAAATGGAAAAAGTATGAAGAACTGGAAAACGCTGCTACTCGGTGTCGCTATGGTTGCGAATACCAGCTTCGCGGCCCCACAGGTTGTCGATAAAGTCGCGGCTGTGGTTAACAACGGCGTCGTGCTTGAAAGTGACGTTGACGGTTTGATGAAATCTGTAAAGCTCAACTCGGGCCAGGCAGGTCAACAACTTCCAGATGACGCTACGCTGCGCCACCAGATCCTGGAACGTCTGATCATGGATCAGATTGTCCTGCAAATGGGCCAGAAAATGGGTGTGAAGATCTCTGACGAGCAGCTCGATCAGGCGATCGCCAACATTGCAAAGCAGAACAACATTACCCCGGACCAGATGCGTAGCCGCCTGGCCTATGACGGCATCAGCTATGCCACCTACCGTAATCAGATCCGTAAAGAGATGCTGATTTCAGAAGTGCGTAACAATGAAGTCCGTCGCCGCGTCACCATCCTGCCTCAGGAAGTGGATGCCCTGGCGAAACAGGTGGGTAATCAGAATGATGCCAGCACTGAACTTAACCTGAGCCACATCCTGATCCCACTGCCGGAAAACCCAACCTCCGATCAGGCGGCTGAGGCGGAAAGTCAGGCGCGCGCTATCGTTGAGCAGGCGCGTAATGGCGATGACTTCGGCAAACTGGCGATCACCTACTCTGCTGACCAGCAGGCGCTGAAAGGCGGCCAGATGGGCTGGGGCCGTATTCAGGAGCTGCCATCCCTGTTTGCCCAGGCGCTGAGCACGGCGAAGAAAGGCGACATCGTCGGTCCAATCCGTTCCGGTGTGGGCTTCCACATTCTGAAAGTGAACGACCTGCGCGGTCAGAGCCAGAACATTTCGGTTACCGAAGTGCATGCGCGCCATATCCTGCTCAAACCGTCTCCGATCATGACTGACGATCAGGCCCGTGCAAAGCTGGAACAAATCGCCGCAGACATCAAGAGCGGTAAAACCACCTTCGATAAAGCGGCAAAAGAGTTCTCTCAGGATCCTGGCTCTGCAAACCAGGGCGGTGACCTGGGTTGGGCGGCAGCGGATATTTACGATCCAGCTTTCCGCGATGCGTTAATGAAGCTGAATAAGGGTCAGATGAGCGCGCCAGTGCACTCCTCCTTCGGCTGGCATCTGATCCAGCTGATGGACACGCGCAACGTGGATAAAACCGACGCGGCGCAGAAAGATCGTGCGTATCGCATGCTGTTTAACCGTAAGTTCTCTGAAGAAGCCGCAACCTGGATGCAGGAACAACGCGCCAGCGCTTACGTGAAAGTGTTGAGCAACTAATGAAACCGCATCGTGTTGTGATCACTCCCGGCGAACCCGCCGGGATTGGGCCTGACCTTGTGGTTCAGCTCGCCCAGCGCAGCTGGCCGGTAGAGTTGGTTGTTTGCGCAGATGCAACACTGTTACAAGACCGGGCAGCCTTGCTCGGTCTGCCTTTAACGCTCCTCCCTTACGTTGAAGGCCAACAGCCCGCACCGCAGCAGGCTGGTACTCTCACCCTGCTTTCAGTTCCGCTCCGTGCACCTGTTGTCCCCGGTGAGTTACACATCGAAAACGGCCACTACGTTGTCGAGACGCTGGCGCGCGCCTGTGACGGTTGCCTTCAGGGCGAATTTGCCGCCCTGATCACCGGTCCGGTGCATAAAGGCGTAATCAACGACGCGGGCATTCCGTTTACCGGGCATACCGAATTTCTCGAAGAGCGTTCCCACAGCCCGAAAGTGGTGATGATGCTGGCAACCGAAGCAATGCGCGTTGCGCTGGTAACAACGCACCTGCCGATCAAAGCCATTCCGGATGCCATTACGCCTGAACTCCTGCGTGAGATCATTGGCATTTTGCATCACGATCTGCAAACCAAATTCGGTATTCCGCAGCCGCATGTGCTGGTTTGCGGCCTGAATCCGCACGCGGGTGAGGGCGGACATATGGGCACTGAAGAGATCGACACCATCATTCCGGTGCTTGAGGAGATGCGGGCGAAGGGGATGAACCTCAGCGGGCCACTGCCTGCCGACACCCTTTTCCAGCCCAAATACCTGGATAAAGCCGATGCCGTACTCGCGATGTACCACGATCAGGGTCTGCCCGTGCTAAAATACCAGGGATTTGGTCGCGGGGTGAATATCACCCTCGGCTTACCCTTTATTCGAACGTCCGTTGACCACGGTACTGCGCTGGATCTGGCAGGCCAGGGAAAAGCAGATGTCGGCAGTTTTATCACGGCGCTTAATCTCGCCATCAAAATGATTGTTAATACTCAATGACTAATCGAGTCCATCAGGGCCACTTAGCCCGTAAACGCTTCGGGCAAAACTTCCTCAACGATCAGTTTGTGATCGACAGTATCGTTTCTGCCATTAATCCGCAGAAAGGCCAGGCCATGGTCGAAATCGGCCCGGGTCTTGCCGCGCTGACCGAGCCGGTAGGCGAACGCCTTGACGAACTGACCGTTATCGAACTCGACCGCGATCTGGCCGCGCGTCTGCAAACGCACCCTTTCCTCGGGCCGAAGCTGACGATTTATCAGCAGGATGCGATGACCATGAACTTTGGCGAACTGTCAGAAAAAATGGGACAGCCGCTGCGCGTGTTCGGTAACCTGCCGTACAACATCTCCACCCCGCTGATGTTCCATCTGTTTAGCTATACTGATGCCATTGCCGACATGCACTTCATGTTGCAAAAAGAGGTCGTTAACCGTCTGGTTGCAGGGCCGAACAGTAAAGCGTATGGTCGTTTAAGCGTGATGGCGCAATATTACTGCAACGTGATCCCGGTATTAGAAGTGCCGCCTTCCGCGTTCACGCCACCACCAAAAGTGGATTCTGCGGTTGTGCGCCTGGTGCCACATAAAACGATGCCGTATCCGGTCAAAGACCTGCGCGTGCTGAGCCGTATCACGACAGAAGCCTTTAACCAGCGCCGTAAAACGATTCGTAACAGCCTTGGCAATCTGTTTACCGTTGACGTGTTAGCTGAGTTGGGCATCGACCCGGCAATGCGTGCGGAAAATATTTCCGTAGAGCAGTACTGCAAGCTGGCTAATTACATCAGCGACAATGCGCCGCCGAAGGAGAGCTAAGCCATGATTGATTCGCCCCGCGTCTGTGTTCAGGTTCAAAGCGTCTACATTGAGTCCCAATCCACACCGGATGAAGAACGTTTTGTCTTTGCTTATACCGTAACCATTCGCAATCTGGGGCGGATGCCTGTGCAACTGCTCGGGCGCTACTGGCTTATCACCAACGGCAATGGCCGCGAAATTGAAGTCCAGGGTGAAGGTGTGGTCGGTGAACAACCCCATATCGCCCCTGGCGAAGAGTATCAGTACACCAGCGGTGCGGTCATTGAAACGCCACTGGGTACCATGCAAGGCCATTACGAAATGGTCGATGCCGACGGTAATGCTTTCCGCATTGCTATTCCTGTGTTCCGTCTCGCCGTACCTACACTTATTCATTAATCTAATGTCTACATATCTGATTGGCGACGTTCACGGTTGCTACGATGAACTGATCGCATTATTAAAACAGGTCGATTTCACTCCCGGGCAGGACACGCTCTGGCTTACAGGCGATTTAGTGGCGCGCGGCCCTGGCTCCCTTGACGTCCTGCGTTACGTCAAATCTCTGGGCGACAGCGTGCGGCTGGTACTGGGCAACCACGATCTGCATCTGCTGGCCGTATACGCCGGGATCAGCCGTAATAAGCCGAAAGATCGCATTACCCCCCTGCTGGAAGCACCGGATGCCGATGAGTTGCTCAACTGGCTGCGTCGCCAGCCACTGCTACAGATTGACGAAGAGAAAAAGCTGGTGATGGCTCATGCCGGCATCACGCCTCAGTGGGATCTTGAGACGGCAAAAACCTGTGCGCGCGACGCCGAAGCGGTGCTGGCTAGCGACTCCTACCCGTTCTTCCTTGATGCGATGTACGGCGACATGCCGAATAACTGGAGTGATGACCTCAGCGGCCTGGCGCGGCTACGTTTTATCACCAATGCTTTTACGCGGATGCGCTACTGCTTCCCGAACGGGCAGCTGGATATGTATTGCAAAGATACGCCGGAAAATGCCCCTGCGCCGCTTAAGCCATGGTTTGCGATTCCGGGCCCCGTGACAAACGAATATAGCGTGGTATTTGGGCACTGGGCATCACTGGAAGGAAAAGGCACCCCGGAAAATATCTATGCGCTGGATACCGGATGCTGCTGGGGCGGGGATTTAACCTGCTTACGCTGGGAAGATAAAACCTACTTTGTCCAGCCATCCAACCGACAGCTGGATTTAGGCGAGGGAGAGGCGGTCGCCTCCTGAAGATGTTTATCCTCTCCCTTTGGGGAGAGGATAAACACGTTAACGACGTTCCAGAATTTCGAAGCAGTAGCTGTGCGAGTTCTGCGCATCCGCATCGTGAAACTCACTGAATACGGACTCCCACTCGTCCGGATCGTAATCCGGAAAATGGGTATCCCCTTCCACTTCCGCATCAATGTGCGTCAGATACAGTTTCTGCGCTTTTGGCAGGAACTGCTCATACACGCGACCACCACCGATCACCATGATCTCTTCGGCATCGCCGCAGGCGGCAATCGCTTCATCAACGGATTTCACCCACTGCACGCGATCGTCAGTGCCCGGCTGGCTACTGATCACAATATTCTTACGACCCGGCAATGGACGACCAATCGACTCCCAGGTCAGGCGGCCCATCACTACCGGCTTGTTTAACGTAGTACGTTTAAACCATGCGAGATCGGCAGGCAGGTTCCACGGCATGGCGTTTTCCATGCCGATAACGCGGTCTACCGCCAGCGCTGCAATCAGACTGATCATTGAAAATTTCCCGGATGCAAAAAATTGCCGCCACTATACGGAAAGCTTAATCTTTCGTCGACTGGCGGCAGGGTAAAGAATTAGAAATTTTTTAATATTGCTGGCAACTCCACTTCACGCAGAGGGTTTACTCTCCGGTTCATCCGCAGGATCACCGGTATGCTTGCCCTCTTCCGTCCCTTGCCAGCCGTGGCGCTGAACCAGCGACAGGTGATTACGATCCTCGTTGATGATTTCCGTCAGCATGGTGCTGGTGCGTTTAAACACCGCTGCGCGTTCGGTTGCCGTACTGCTCGCCATCGCCACCATCTCTTCCACCATCTCATGGTTAAAGCGGCGGAACAGATCGGCACGTTCACGCGCTTCATACGCACCAAGCCCCAGACTTTCCAGCGCCATGCGGCCAGATTTGAGCGCCCCTTCGAAGGTTTCACGTTCAGGGGCTGCCACCCCCGCCTGACGCAGCTGGATGTAGTGATCCACATCGCGCGCACGGGAGATAATGGTCAGATGCGGAAAATGCTCTTTAACCAGCTCAACCATCTGCATGCTGGTCTCAGGATCGTCGATGGCGTTAATCAGCACCTCGGCTTTCGCCGCCCCGGCGGATTCCAGCAGGTCCGCCCGGGTCGCATCACCGTAAAACACTTTCATATCGAATTTACGCAGCGTATCAACATGGTCAGGATCGTGATCGAGGATAACCATTTTCACACCGCTGGAGAGCAGTAAACGGCCGGCGATCTGCCCGAAGCGGCCAAATCCGGCGATGATCACGCGAGGCTGCTCCTCGTCGATCTCATCGGCTTCTCGCTCCTGTTCGCTTCCCGTTTTTTCCAGACGCGTCAGCAGCACCAGCAGAATTGGCGTTGCGGCCATCGACAGCGCGACCGCCAGCGTCAGCGCTTTTGCCCATTCCGGATCGAGTACATTTGCCATTTGCGCGGCGCCAAAGACCACGAAAGCAAACTCACTCCCCTGCCCCAGCAGCACAGCAAACCAGCGGCGTTGCGGTTTTGGCACGTTTAACGGTCGGGCAATCAGCCACAGCATCGCCATTTTAATGACCAGGAAACCCACCAGCAGAATGATGATGCGCAGCGGGTGGGTTACCAGCGTCCCGAAGTCGATAGACATCCCGACGCCGATGAAAAACAGCCCAAGCAGCAATCCTTTAAACGGCTCGATATCGCTTTCCAGCGCGTGACGATATTCGGAGCTTGCCAGTAAGACCCCTGCGAGGAAAGCGCCCATCGCCATCGACAGCCCAGCCTCTTCAAGCAGCAATCCAAAACCAAACACCAGGAATAACGCAACGGCGCTGAATACTTCGCGCAGGCCAGAGCGAGCCACAAAGCGCAGCAACGGACGCGTTACGTAGCGCCCCAGAAGAATTACCAGCGCCAGCGCACCGACAACCTTCAGCGCAGATAAGGCAAATGCCCCCAGCGTCGTTGAAGCGCCGCTGGTTGCCAGCAGCGGGATCATCGCTACCAGCGGGATGGCGGCAATATCCTGGAACAGCAGTACGGAGAAGGTGCTGCGCCCCATTTGCGAGACCGTCAGGTTACGTTCGTTCATTGCCTGCATGGCAATCGCCGTCGAGGAGAGCGCCAGCGTCATGCCGATCAGCTCTGCGACTTTCCACTCCATCCCCAGCAAAATGCAGAACCCGCCCAACAGCAGACCGCAGGCCAGCATTTGCAAAGCGCCACCGCCAAACACCGAGGCGCGCAGTTTCCACAGCCGCTGCGGATCCAATTCCAGGCCAATCACAAACAGCATCAGCACCACGCCGATTTCCGCAAAATGCAGGATTGACTCGGCATCCGTCACCAGCCGAAAGCCCCAGGGGCCAATCACACACCCGGCAATCAGATAGCCGAGCACCGAGCCCAGCCCCAGACGGACCGCCACGGGCACAATTAATGCCGCCGCGCCGAGGTAAATCAGCGCCTGTATCATCGTATGGCTATCCATTGTGCCCCTCCTGCCACTCGAGTAAGCGTTGTTTGTAGTGACGAGCCTGCGCCTGCAAGGTTTCATCGTCGCAGACAAAGGTACAGTGCATTGCAAAAGGCGGAAGCCAGTTCAGGCCACAGTAAAGGGCGGTAGCCTGGAGCGGCTGCGCCAGCACGTCAAATCCGGGGAAAGCGCCAATCTCAAAGTGGCTTTCACCCCCACCGGTGGTTACAGCCCACATCAGGCTTTTTCCCTGAAGCGCTTTGCCGTTATGTCCGTATGCCCAACCGTGCGACAAGACTTTGTCGATCCACAATTTCAGCAGCGGAGGTGTGCTGTACCACTGCATCGGATGCTGCCAGACGATCAGATCGGCACGAGAGAGCGCCTCCTGTTCGGCGGCGACATCGATACTGAAATCAGGATAGAGTTGATAGAGGGAACGTATCTCAACGTTTTCGAGCGTCCTTGCCTGCTCAAGCATCCGTTTATTCGCATGCGAATGTTGCGGATAGGGATGCGCATAAATTATCAGAACCATGAATATGCCTGTCTTTTACTTTTCTTGTAGCATTGAGTGTAGACAGTTACCACCCCGACTTAAAGGGGCTATCTAACGGTTAAAAGTAAAACGCAAGTATAGGCAACCCATCCCACCTTACCAGCGACAGTGGCGCTAAACACGAAGAGCGATACGCGAGACAAATTCATCCTACAAAATAGTTATGGCCATTCATATTATCAACAGATATTTTTAGCGAAACTTAAGTCATTATTTAATAAATCAACCTGTACATAACCTATTGAAAAAATAATAATTTTATGCTTTTTTTTGTTTTAAGCTCACGCTTTAAGACGGACTAAATACGTTTTACGCACGTTATCTAATGTTCCTTCTCACTCAAATGGATGTGTACATGAGCAACAATTTCTTTAGATTAAATCATACAACCAAAACTCTTGGAAAGATATTTCCTGCCTTGTTGATATGCACCCCTGCGGTTGCGTTTTCTGCAACGATTGACCAATCAACTTCTGTTCCTCAAGATTTCTCAGCCGATGCTGAATATATTATTAATAAAAACGTGACAATCTCCTCCGCCGGTAGTGAAGCGGCGGTATCGGTCTCTGGGTTTGCGATCGATAATGTCACTAACAAAGGAAATATTTCCGGTACAGGAACTGGCCTGGATATTAATACTGGCGCGCAACGTGTAGTTATTAACAATGACAGTGGTGCAACCATTTCTTCCACCACAGCGAATGCTGTGAATATTCAGTCATTACTCGGCGATTTCAACAACAATGGAAATATCATCGGTGCGGAAAATGGCATTTATGTCAGTGAAAGCTCCTCAGCAGTAAATATTACCAACACCAGCACTGGAGTGATAAAAGGAAAAACAGGCCTGAGTTCTCAGACTGGCATTGGTATTAATAACAGTGGTGCAATTATTGGTACAAGCGGTGACGCTATCGCACTAGGCACTGGCAATACAAAGATATTAAACAGTGGTACCGTACAAGGAACCCAGAACGGCATTAATGTAAAAGATACGGCAAAAGTAGATATTACGAATAGCGGAACGATTAGTGGCGATACTGCGGCTATTATGTTCGCCAGCAATAAAAATAACACCCTGGTACTTGATACGGGTTCCACTCTTATCGGTGACGTTATTTCCACCAATTCCATGGGAAACACTCTCACTCTGATCGGCACCGGTACGGAAGACAGTAACTTCGTGGGTCTGAATGAAGGCGACGGTTTTGCCAGCGTAAAAATGGAGGGTGAAAGCTGGACAATGTCGGGCGATCTCGACATTATTGGCTCTGGCGACTCCTTGCTGATAGAGACTGGCGCGTTAACCCTGTCGGGTGCGGTATCGAATACCGGTAATACGCGGGTGGCCAAAGACGCCTCGCTGCAACTGGGCGATGGCGAAAAAACTGCGACGCTCAGCGGTGGGCTCACCAACAATGGTACCGTCATTTTTAATCAGGGTAGCGATTTCACTTTCGCCACCGACATGACCGGTAGCGGTAACGTCGAAAAAGTTGATTCCAACACGCTGACCCTGACAGGCAAAAATAGCTATACAGGGAATACGGTTCTGCACGGTGGCACCACGCTTATCTCCACCGGAGCAACGCTCGGCGTCAAGGGCAGTAACGCCACCGTTACCGTTGAAAACGGTGCGACCTTTGCCACCGCAGGCGAAGTGAACAACAACATCGCGATTCTTAGCGGCGGTACGCTGGCGGCATGGAATGCAGTCCAGGGTAATTCCACGCTCAGCGCTTCCGGTGTTGATACCATCAACGGCAACGTGGCTAATGGCGGCACGCTGTTGCTGAGTGCGGCTGATAATAGCGTTGGCAATAATTTTACGATTAATGGCGACTACACCGGCTCTGACGGTAGCCAGATTGTGATGAACAGCACTCTGGGTGAAGATAACTCACCAACTGACCACCTCACCATTACGGGCAGCAGCTTCGGTCAGTCCGACGTCAGCATTACCAACATTGGCGGCGCAGGCGCGCAAACCATTAACGGTATGGAAATTGTCAGCATTGGCGGCAGTTCCGAAGCCCAGCTGACGCTGGCAAAACCGGTCGTCGCAGGCGCCTGGGAATATAACCTCTACCAGCACAGTGACGGAAACTGGTATCTGGAATCAAAGGCGACGCCTTCTGATGATCCTTCCGACGACACCGATGACGGTGGCAATAATGATGACGGCGGTAACACCGACGGCGGTGGCAACACCGATAATGGTGGTAACACCGATGACGGTGGTAACACAGATGACGGTGGTAACGCCGATGATGGTGGTAACACCGACAACGGCGGCAACACTGACAACGGCGGCAACACCGATAACGGCGGCAACACTGACAACGGTGGCAACACCGATAACGGCGGCAATACTGACAACGGCGGCAACACCGATAACGGCGGCAACAACGATAACGGCGGTAACAGTGCCCCGGAAGTTATGGCACCTGAAGTGGGTGCTTACTTAGGTAACTACCTTGCCGCGCAGAGCATGTTCCTGCATAAGCGCGACGATCGCGACCAGCTCACTTTCCGCAATGAAGACGATCTGAACACCTGGATGTACGTTAAGGGTCGCTATCATGAGAACGATGCGGGTGGCGATAAAGTCAGCTACGACACCACCACCACCGTTCTGCAAGTCGGCAGCGATTTCATGAGCAAGCCAATGGATAACGGCATCCTGCGTGCCGGTGGTATGTTCGGTGCAGGCCAGGCGAAGACCCATTCTGATGCGAAGCACAACGTGCGTGACGCACAGGGTAAAGTTGATGGCTTTAATGTTGGGCTGTACGCCACCTGGCAGGAAGATCAGAAATTACGTCTGGGCAGCTACGTTGATACCTGGGCCGCTTATAGCTGGTACAACAACAAAGTCACCAGCAATCGTAACGATGAAGATTACGATAGCAAAGGTTTCGCCGCGTCTGTTGAAGTCGGCCACGCGTGGGTTATCCAGTCTGAAAATGAACGTACATGGAAGATCGAGCCACAGGCGCAGGTGATCTACAGCTATCTCGATCAGGAAAATCACACCGATCGCGACGGCGTACGCGTAACCACGCTGGACAATGACAGCGTCTTTGGTCGTCTTGGCGTTAAAGCAAGCTACTTCCAGCAGAAGGACGTCAAGGCCTGGCAGCCATACGTCGCAGTTAACTGGTTGAAAGGTGCTGGTCAAAACGATCTGGCATTCAATGACGAAACCGTCAGCAACGATACGCCAGAAGATCGTGGTCAGTTAGAGCTGGGCGTAACCGGCAACCTGAACGAAACCACAACGATCTCCCTGCGTGCCAGCGGTGAGTGGGGTGAAAACAGCTATGCCGCTTACGGCGGTCATATTTTGTTAAACCATCGCTGGTAATCGATCATTCTGACGCAAAAAAAGCAGTGGCATGTGCCACTGCTTTTTTTTTAGTTATCCAGCTCACCCATTGATTTAACCTGGTCACGGTTAATCTGTTCAGTTTGACCGGTTTCGGCGTTTTTGTACGATACCAGACCGGTATCGTCATCCACCTGCGGTTTCCCGTCAGTAACGATAGTTTTACCATCGGTGGTTTTTACGGCCTGATTTGACGAACAGCCCGCCACGGTGAACATTGCAGTGGCAGCCAGAACGGAAGCGATCAGTAGTTTATTTTGCATGGTGTTTTCCCCTGCTCTCAGTTGAATTTTCGTTATCGACCTAACCATTTTAGGCTAACTGACTGAAAGCGGATGAAAAACCAGAAGGTTCTTAAGATGGGTAAAGAAAACCGTAGGGCGGGTAAGCGAAGCGCCACCCGCCACTTGCCCGGCGGCGCTAACGCTTGCCGGGCCTACGCAGATTACTTGCTAATCTGAGCGTGCATTTCCTGCACCGAAATCACCTTCTCGGTGGCATCCGCATTCAGCGCCATGGCCGTCGCGAAACCGCCGTTCAGGGTGGTGTCGTAATGCACTTTATACTGGAGCGCGCTGCGGCGAATCAGCTTGGAGTCTTCAATCGCCTGGCGACCTGCGGTGGTGTTGATGATGTAGGTGTACTCACCATTCTTGATACGGTCCTGAATGTGCGGACGACCTTCATGCACCTTGTTCACCAGACGCGGGTTGATCCCAGCTTCACCCAGCACAATTGCCGTGCCGTGGGTTGCATCCAGCTCGAAGCCCTGTTTAAGCAGCTTGGCGGCCAGGTCAACCACGCGCTCTTTATCGCCTTCGCGAACGGAGAGCAGCGCACGGCCCGATTTTCTCATGGTGGAGCTACTGCCCAGCTGTGCCTTGGCAAACGCTTCTGCGAAGGTGCGGCCCACGCCCATCACTTCCCCGGTAGAGCGCATCTCTGGCCCTAACAGTGGGTCAACGCCCGGGAATTTGTTGAACGGCAGCACCACCTCTTTCACCGAGTAGTACGGCGGGATGATTTCTTTCGTGACTCCCTGCTGAGTCAGCGTCTGGCCAGCCATCACGCGCGCCGCCACTTTCGCCAGCGGAATACCGGTCGCTTTAGAGACGAACGGTACGGTACGTGCCGCACGCGGGTTGACTTCAATCAGATAAACTTCGTTGTCTTTCACTGCGAACTGAACGTTCATCAGGCCGCGAACCTGTAGCTCGAAGGCCAGCTTCTGCACCTGCTGACGCATCACATCCTGAATCTCCTGGCTCAGGGTGTACGCAGGAAGAGAACATGCGGAGTCACCGGAGTGCACGCCAGCCTGCTCGATGTGCTCCATGATGCCGCCAATCAGCACCATTTCGCCGTCGCAGATAGCGTCAACGTCGACTTCAACCGCGTCGTCGAGGAAGCGGTCGAGCAGCACTGGCGCATCGTTGGAAACGCTCACCGCCGTCTGGAAGTAGCGACGCAGGTCGGCTTCGTCATAGACGATTTCCATCGCACGGCCGCCCAGTACGTAGGATGGACGCACCACCAGCGGGTAACCAATCTCTTTCGCTTTCTCAACGGCCATTTCAATCGCGGTCACGGTGGCGTTCGCCGGCTGTTTCAGCTTGAGACGATCAACTGCCTGCTGGAAACGCTCGCGGTCTTCCGCACGGTCAATAGCGTCCGGGCTGGTGCCGATGACCGGCACACCTGCTGCTTCCAGCGCACGCGCCAGCTTCAGCGGAGTCTGGCCGCCATACTGCACGATCACGCCTTTCGGCTTCTCGATGCGCACGATTTCAAGCACGTCTTCCAGCGTAACCGGCTCGAAGTAGAGGCGGTCGGAAGTGTCGTAGTCGGTCGAGACGGTTTCCGGGTTACAGTTGACCATGATGGTCTCGTAACCGTCTTCGCGCAGCGCCAGCGAGGCATGCACGCAGCAGTAGTCGAACTCAATGCCCTGGCCGATACGGTTTGGACCGCCGCCCAGCACCATAATCTTGTCGCGGTCGACGGACGGGTTCGCCTCGCACTCGTCTTCATAGGTGGAGTACATGTACGCGGTATCGGTCGAGAACTCTGCCGCACAGGTATCCACGCGCTTGTAAACCGGGTGCAGGTCATACTGGTCGCGCAGCTTGCGGATCTCCGCTTCACGTACGCCCGCCAGTTTAGCCAGACGCGCATCGGCGAAGCCTTTACGCTTCAGCATGCGCAGGAAGTCTGCGTCAAGGCCGTTGATGCCCAGCTCTGCCACTTTCTCTTCCAGACGCACCAGCTCTTCAATCTGCACCAGGAACCAGCGGTCGATGTTAGTCAGGTTAAATACGCCGTCGACGGAGAGGCCCGCACGGAAGGCATCGGCGATGTACCAGATACGCTCTGCGCCCGCGTCTTTCAGCTCGCGGCGGATTTTGGTCAGTGCTTCCGGGTCGTCCAGGCTGACTTTCGGGTCAAAGCCGGTCGCGCCCACTTCCAGGCCACGCAGCGCTTTTTGCAGGGATTCCTGCTGCGTGCGGCCAATCGCCATGACTTCACCAACGGATTTCATCTGGGTAGTCAGACGGTCGTTCGCGCCGGCGAATTTCTCGAAATTAAAGCGAGGAATTTTGGTCACAACGTAGTCGATGGACGGTTCGAAGGACGCTGGCGTGCGGCCACCGGTGATGTCGTTCATCAGCTCGTCAAGGGTGTAACCCACCGCCAGTTTCGCCGCCACTTTCGCAATCGGGAAGCCGGTGGCTTTGGAGGCCAGCGCGGAGGAACGGGACACGCGCGGGTTCATTTCGATAACAATCAGACGGCCGGTTTTCGGGTTCACCGAGAACTGCACGTTCGAGCCGCCGGTTTCCACGCCGATTTCACGCAGTACCGCCATCGAGGCGTTACGCATGATTTGGTACTCTTTGTCGGTCAGCGTCTGAGCTGGCGCAACGGTGATGGAGTCGCCGGTGTGGATCCCCATCGCGTCGAAGTTTTCGATGGAGCAAACGATGATGCAGTTGTCGTTTTTATCACGCACCACTTCCATCTCGTACTCTTTCCAGCCAATCAGCGATTCATCAATCAGCAGCTCTTTAGTTGGGGAGAGATCCAGACCGCGTTCGCAAATCTCTTCGAACTCTTCGCGGTTGTAGGCGATACCGCCGCCGGTGCCGCCCATGGTGAATGATGGACGGATGATGCACGGATAGCCCACGTCAGCCGCGACGGCCAGCGCTTCTTCCATGTTGTGTGCGATACCGGAACGCGCGGTGTCGAGGCCAATTTTTTTCATTGCCACGTCGAAGCGACGACGGTCTTCTGCTTTATCAATCGCGTCGGCGGTTGCCCCAATCATGGTCACGCCGAACTCTTCCAGCACACCCTGACGCTCCAGCTCCAGCGCGCAGTTCAGCGCCGTCTGGCCGCCCATGGTTGGCAGCACCGCGTCCGGACGCTCTTTCTCAATAATTTTGCGTACCACTTCCCAGTGAATTGGCTCGATGTAGGTCGCATCTGCCATTTCCGGGTCGGTCATGATGGTGGCCGGGTTAGAGTTGACCAGGATGACGCGGTAACCCTCTTCGCGCAGGGCTTTACACGCCTGCGCGCCGGAGTAGTCAAATTCACAGGCCTGGCCGATCACGATCGGGCCAGCGCCAAGGATCAGGATGCTTTTTATGTCTGTACGTTTTGGCATGGTCTTCTCAGCTCCTGATTATTTAGCAGTCTTACGGTATTGCTCGATAAGTTCGATGAAGTGATCGAACAGCGGCGCGGCATCGTGTGGGCCCGGGCTGGCTTCAGGGTGGCCCTGGAAGCTGAACGCAGGCTTATCGGTGCGATGGATACCCTGCAAGGTACCATCGAACAGTGACTTATGCGTCACGCGCAGGTTAGCTGGCATCGTCGCTTCATCCACAGCGAAGCCGTGGTTCTGCGCGGTGATCATTACCGTGTTGTTGTCGATATCTTTCACCGGGTGGTTACCACCATGGTGGCCGAACTTCATCTTGACGGTGTTCGCTCCGCTCGCCAGCGCCAGCAGCTGATGGCCGAGACAGATGCCGAATACCGGGATATCGGTTTCAAGGAAGGACTTAATGGCGTCGATAGCGTAGTCGCACGGCGCCGGGTCGCCAGGACCGTTAGAGAGGAAGATGCCGTCCGGGTTCATCTTCAGAACATCTTCCGCAGACGTTTGTGCCGGGACGACCGTCAGGCGGCAGCCACGGTCAACCAGCATACGCAGGATGTTGCGCTTGGCACCAAAATCGTAGGCCACCACGTGGAACGGCAGCTCGCTTTCCGGTTTCGCTTCCGGCAGGTCGCCTTTCAGCGTCCAGCTTCCCTGCGTCCAGCTGTAGGCTTCTGTGGTAGTCACTTCTTTCGCCAGGTCCATACCGTTCAGGCCCGGGAAGGCTTTCGCTTTTTCCAGCGCCAGCGCCGCATCGAGGTTGTCCCCTGCGATGATGCAGCCATTTTGTGCACCCTTCTCGCGCAGCAGACGCGTCAGCTTACGGGTATCGATATCGGCAATCGCCACAATGTTATGGCGCTTCAGGTAAGAAGAGAGGTCTTCGGTGTTGCGGAAGTTGCTGGCAATCAGCGGCAGGTCGCGAATGACCAGGCCTTGCGCATGTACCTGAGAGGATTCTTCGTCAGCCGCATTGGTGCCGACATTGCCGATATGAGGATAAGTAAGAGTAACGATTTGGCGAGAATAGGAAGGATCAGTGAGGATTTCTTGATAACCGGTCATTGAAGTATTGAAAACGACTTCCCCAACCGCCGAACCCGTTGCCCCTATGGCCCGACCGATAAACTGGGTTCCGTCTTCCAGAACCAATAGCGCTGACTTAATCAAAACACCCTCCAGAGAATATTCACTCACTTTATTTGCATATTAATTCATAACCATGTCATGGATCAATGCAAATGTGTTGCCAGCGGATTTTTGGCAAACGGCGGCATTCTGGGGATTTGCCATGTAAAAGTCAACTTAAAACGGGGATTTTGTTTATTCTTTTGCAGGCCTGATGGCTTGATTTCAAATTAAGCGGCAAAAAGATCAACTAAATTACTGTGGAAACCGCTTGCGCAGGCAGTTTAAAAGAAACAATCGTCTTGCGGGAATAAAAAGTGGACCAGATGGTCAAAATTTACAGTACAGCAACATAAAATAGCATGAAAACACTTACTTTAAATGAGTTAATTGCAATAATCCTTTGAAATAGACAAAATAAAAGGGCAATAAAATATTGCCCTATGCAATCAAATAGTTACGACTGCAATAACCACATCACGATGGGTAATAAAGCTTACAAATTGTTGAGTTCGAGCACATCTCGCATATCAAAAAGACCATTTGGCTTACCTTTTAGCCACAGTGCGGAGCGTACCGCCCCGTTTGCAAACGTCATGCGGCTGGATGCTTTATGTGTGATTTCGACCCTTTCACCAATATCGGCGAACATAGCGGTATGTTCGCCGACGATATCACCCGCGCGAACGGTGGCAAAACCAATGGTGCCAGGCACGCGCTCGCCAGTGTGACCTTCGCGAGAATAGACCGCGATGTCTTTCAAATCTTTATCCATTGCATAAGCAATCGCTTCGCCCATCGCCAGCGCCGTGCCAGATGGGGCATCGACTTTATGGCGGTGGTGCGCTTCAATAATCTCAATGTCGGTATAGTCGCCCATCACCTTCGCTGCCTTTTCCAGCAGTTTCAGCATAACGTTAACGCCTACGCTAAAGTTCGCGGCGAAGACAATTGCAATGTCGGCGGCTGCTTCCTGAATGGCCTGTTTACCGGCATCATCGAAACCGGTGGTGCCAATCACCATCCCTTTACCGTGCTGGCGGCAAAACGCCAGGTGAGTCAAAGTGCCTTCCGGACGGGTAAAGTCGATGAACACGTCAAAGTCTTCTTTCACCGCCTCCAGGTTGCTCTGCACGGTAACGCCTGTCTTGCCCGCGCCTGCCAGCTCGCCCGCATCGGAGCCCAGCAGGGATGAACCTTCACGCTCCAGCGCCGCGCCAAGTGCCACGCCATCCATCTGTAGTGCCGCCTGAATCAGCTGGCGACCCATACGTCCACCCGCGCCCGCAATGGCGACACGGATCTGTGCATCATGCATAGTTATTCTCTTACGTTAAAATGATGTAAACCGTTTTCAGATTAACCAGCCTTCGCTAAGGCTGCCAACTGAAAACACCAATAATTAGAATTTAACGTGAAACCGACTCAGATATCAGTAAAAGACATGATTTTGTCGTCACGATAAGATACGAAGCAAAAAAAAGGCCAGCACAGAAGGTGCTGGCCTTTCATCAGAAAAGAAATTATTCCACTTCGCGGGCGTCGATTCGCAGCTCTTTCGGCACTTCAAAGACAATGTTCTCTTCACGGCCTTCCAGCGGCACCGCTTCGCCACCACCCAGCTCTTGCAGGCGGGCAATGACGTTTTGCACCAGAATATCCGGCGCTGAAGCACCTGCGGTAACACCGACGCAGGCCGCGTTTTTCACCCACGCTTCCTGAATGTCCGTTGCGTCGTCGATCAGAAACGCCGCTTTCCCCATACGCTGCGCCAGTTCGGCCAGACGGTTAGAGTTAGAGGAGTTTTTTGAACCGACCACCAGCACCACGTCCGCCTGTTCAGCCAACGCGCGCACGGCTTCCTGACGGTTGGTGGTTGCGTAGCAGATATCATCTTTGCGCGGCCCGACGATTTTTGGGAAGCGCTGGCGCAGGGCGTCAATCACGTCTGAGGTGTCGTCCACGGAAAGCGTCGTCTGGGTCATAAACGACAGACGCGCTTCGTTTTTCACATTCAGCGTAAAAACGTCTTCCGGCGACTCAACCAGATACATGCCCCCTTCCGGGTTGCTGTACTGACCCATGGTGCCTTCAACTTCCGGGTGACCGGCATGGCCAATCAGAATCGACTCTTCACCACGACGGCTTGCACGCGCCACTTCCATATGCACCTTGGTCACTAACGGACAGGTGGCATCGAATACGGTCAGATCGCGGCTTTTGGCTTCGTTACGTACGGCCTGGGATACGCCGTGCGCGGAGAAGATGAGGATTGCGCCGTCCGGCACTTCGCTGATCTGCTCGATAAAAATCGCACCGCGCTCGCGCAGGCTGTCGACCACGTAGCGGTTGTGCACCACTTCGTGACGCACGTAAATCGGCGCGCCGTAAATCTCCAGCGCATTTTCAACAATGCTGATAGCGCGGTCTACACCGGCGCAAAAACCGCGCGGGTTAGCCAACAGGATCTGCATTTCAGTCCTCCAGCGCCGGATCGATCTCCAGCACTTCTACATCAAAATGAACGGTACGCCCGGCAAGCGGATGGTTGAAGTCAACGGTGATGGAATCCCCGTTGATTTCGCGGATCACGCCAGGCATTTCGCTGCCGTCCATAGCGGTAAAGAGCATAATCGCCCCGATCTCCGGTTCACCCGCATCCATAAACTCACGGCGCGAGAAGTACTGAATCAGATCCGGGCTTGGCACACCGAATGCCGCATCCGGCTCCAGTGAGAACGCTTTTTTCTCACCCTCTTTCAGCCCGAGAATCTGTTGTTCGAGGCCTTCAGACAGGGAGGTGTCGCCCAGACGAAACAGCGCCGGTTTGCCATTGTTGCGGGTGGACTCGGCCGTGGAGCCGTCATCCAGCTTCAGCGTGAAATGAACGAGAACCGCGCTGTTGCTCTGTACGGATTTAGACATGCAAATTGCTCGCTTGTTTTGGGTCACCTGTTGCCCGGTGGCGCTACGCTTACCGGGCCTACGGGGGCCACAAATTCTGTAGGCCGGGATCGCTACGCGTCACCCGGCTGGTTTTGTTACACCTGCGCTTTCGCGGCCGGTTTAGGCAAGAAGCCTTCCAGCACGATTAACGCTGCACCAACGCATATTGCGCTATCGGCGAGGTTAAAGGTCGCAAAGTGCCAGTCGCCGACGTAGAAGTCGATCATATCGACTACAAAGCCGTGCCACAGGCGGTCAAACAGGTTACCCAGTGCGCCACCAATGATCAGCGCGTAGGCGATGTTATTCAGCTTTTGCGTGGCCTTCGAGCGGTACATCAGCACCGCGAGCACGACGCAGATACCCATTGCGATACCTGCGAAGAACCAACGCTGCCAGCCACCGCTGTCGGCAAGGAAACTAAACGCCGCGCCGTAGTTGCGGGCGTAGTGCAGGTTAAGCGACGGGAACAGCGGGACCGTATCCCCCAGAGCGAAATTCTGGAGGATCAGGAACTTGCTGCCCAAATCAATAATCAGCACCACTACCACCAGCCACAGCCAGCGCAGTCCTGTTGAACAGAGAGTTTTACTCATCAGGCAAACTTACGTTTTTCGCCGTCGCCGGCGACGTTGCTTACACAGCGTCCGCAGATGTCTGCGTGTTCCGCCACCTGGCCGACATCGGTAGTGTAATGCCAGCAACGCGGGCATTTTTCACCATCGGCTTTGCTCAGTGCGACCTTCAGTCCTTTGAGCAGTTCGCTCTGCTGAGCATCAGCAGATGCCTCGGCATAATCCGCAACTTTCGCACCGGAGGTCAACAGGACAAATCGTAATTCATCGCCCAGCGCGGTCAGCTTCGCGGCCAGCTCAGGCTCTGCGTACAGGGTCACCGTCGCTTCCAGAGAGCCACCGACTTTCTTGTCAGCGCGCGCCTGCTCGATAACCTTGTTCACTTCGCCACGGACTTTCAGCAGCTCGTGCCAGTAGGCGTCGTTCATTGCTTCAGTGCTGGAGAGGTCGAACAGACCTTCGTACCACTCGCCGGTGAAGACATACTTCTCACGGTCGCCCGGCAGGTAACCCCAGATTTCATCTGCGGTGAAGGACATGATCGGCGCCATCCAGCGTACCAGCGCCTCTGCGATGTGGAACAGCGCGGTCTGGCAGCTACGACGCGCCACGCTGTCCGCTTTCGCGGTGTACTGGCGGTCTTTGATGATGTCGAGATAGAACGACCCCATCTCAATGGAGCAGAAGCGCATCAGGCGCTGCACCACTTCGTGGAAGTCGTAAGACTCATAGGCTTTCAGAATATCTTCCTGTGCCGCTTTCGCGCAGCCTACCGCCCAGCGATCGAGCACCACCATCTCTTCCGGCTTCACCATGTCTTTTACCGGATCAAACCCGTTCAGGTTCGCCAGCAGGAAGCGCGCAGTGTTACGGATACGACGATAGCTGTCAGCAGCACGTTTCAGGATCTCGTCAGACACCGCCATTTCGCCCGTGTAGTCGGTGGATGCCACCCACAGGCGTAGAATATCCGCGCCCAGCTTGTTCATCACGTCCTGCGGAGAAACGGTGTTACCGATGGATTTGGACATCTTACGGCCCTGACCATCCACGGTGAAGCCGTGGGTCAGTACCTGGCGGTAAGGTGCTTTGCCCTTCATGGCGGTGGAGATCATCAGGGATGACATGAACCAGCCGCGGTGTTGGTCGGAGCCTTCCAGATACATGTCGGCAGCGTGACCGGCGAACTCAGGGCGCACGTCAACCACGGAGGAGTGGGTAGACCCGGAGTCGAACCACACGTCCAGGGTATCCGGCACTTTCTCGTAGTTGTCCGCGTCAGCGCCCAGGATGTCACGGGAATCGAGATCCCACCACGCCTGAATGCCGTCAACTTCAACGCGCTTCGCCACCTCTTCCATCAGTTCCAGGGTGTTCGGGTGCAGTTCCTGCGTCTCTTTATGCACGAACAGCGACATCGGCACGCCCCAGGTGCGCTGACGGGAGATACACCAGTCAGGACGGTTAGCCACCATGGATTCGATACGCGCCTGGCCCCAGTCCGGGATCCACTGCACGCCTTTGATCTCTTTCAGAGACTGCTCGCGCAGGCCTTTCTGGTCCATGCTGACGAACCACTGCGGGGTCGCACGGAAGATAATCGGGGTCTTATGGCGCCAGCAGCACGGATAGCTGTGCTGCATTTTCTCAACGTGCAGCAGCGCGCCGCTGGTGCGAAGCATGTCAACGATGATGTCGTTGGCTTTAAAGACGTTGATACCGTCCAGCGCCGGGTAGGTGCCAGGCAGGTAAGAGCCATCCGGACCGACCGGGTTGGCGATTTCCAGACCGTATTTCAGGCTGATGTTGTAGTCGTCAGGACCGTGGCCGCCGGCGGTATGCACCGCACCGGTACCCGCGTCCAGCGTGACGTGGTCGCCCAGGATCGCCGGAACGTCGAAGTCCAGGAACGGGTGTTTGAAGCGCATCAGCTCCAGCGCGTCGCCTTTTACGGTACCCAGCACGCTGTAATCAGTGATGTTCGCGCGTTTAAGCACGCTTTCAACCAGATCTTTTGCCAGGATAACCGCGCGACCATCAATTTGTACCAGCGCGTACTCAAACTCACCGGACAGGGAAATGGCACGGTTGGCTGGTAACGTCCACGGGGTGGTGGTCCAGATAACCAGCGAGACTGGACCGCTTACGCCTGGCAGGCCAAATTTAGCTTTGATCGCATCCTGATCGACCGCTTCGAACGCCACGTCGATAGAAGGCGAGGTTTTGTCGTAATACTCTACTTCCGCTTCTGCCAGCGCAGAACGGCAGTCCACGCACCAGTGCACCGGCTTAGCGCCTTTATGCAGGTGACCGTTGCCGATGATTTTACCCAGCGCACGGATAATGTTGGCTTCGGTTTTGAAGTCCATGGTCAGGTACGGGTGCGACCAGTCGCCCAGCACGCCCAGACGGATGAAGTCAGCGCGCTGACCGTCTACCTGGGTGGCAGCGTATTCGCGGCATTTCGCGCGGAACTCTGCGGCGGTGAACTTCTCACCCGGCTTACCGTACTCTTGCTCCACTTTCAGCTCGATTGGCAGACCATGGCAGTCCCAGCCCGGAACATAAGGCGAGTCATATCCCGCGAGTCCTTTGGACTTCACGATAATGTCTTTCAGAATCTTGTTTACAGAGTGACCAATATGAATGCTGCCATTCGCATAGGGAGGGCCATCATGCAGAATGAAGGTTTTTTTGCCTTTTTTGGCTGCACGAATGATGCCGTACAGGTCATCATCAGTCCAACGCGCCAGCATTCCCGGTTCGCGCTTGGCGAGATCGCCGCGCATCGGGAACCCTGTTTCCGGCAAATTCAGGGTTGATTTATAGTCACTCATCAGATTCTCGGTTCCGTATTTATCACGTAGGCAGTTAAGCCGGTTCTAAAGCCCAAAAAACTCGCGGGCCGTTAATTCATCTCGCGCGATTTGCGCCTTAAGTTCATCCAGCGAAGCGAATCGCTGTTCATTGCGTATTTTTTTACGCAGTATCACATCTATATGGCGACCGTAGAGGTCCATTACAACGTCCAGCAGGTGTACTTCTAACTGTTGACGCACACCGGAAACCGTTGGACGTGTACCAATGTTGGCAACACCGTAAAAAGGCTTCTCACCCAGTCCTGCCACTTCCACCGCATAGACCCCTTTAACCGGGGAGACCTGACGACGCAGCGGTATATTCGCCGTCGGAAAACCTATCGTGCGGCCCAGCGCATCGCCATGGACCACACGACCTGAAATTGTGAACGGATGACCCAGCAGCGTTTCTGCCGTGTCCAGTTCATCGTTCGCCAGCGCCTGACGTACCGCCGTGCTGCTGACGCGCACCCCGCCCTCACAGAAGGTCATCGTACTGGTGACGTCAAACCCGTACTCCAGGCCAGCCTTCTGTAATAACAAGAAATCGCCCTGACGACCAGCGCCAAAGCGGAAATCATCGCCCACGGCGAGAAACTGCACGCCAAGCTGCCTGACCAACAGATCGCTGACAAAGTTTTGTGCGGTCAGCGCGGCAAACCGACGGTCGAAGCGTACGCACAGGACGTAGTCCACGCCGGACTCCGCCAGGTAGCGTAACTTCTCACGCAGACGCGTCAGCCGCGCGGGGGATTTCTCGCCGGCAAACAGCTCCAGCGGCTGCGGTTCGAAAATCATCACCACAACGGGCAGGCCACGCGCCTCCCCTTCTTTACGCAATCCCTGCAACAGCGCCTGATGCCCACGATGCACGCCGTCAAAATTACCAATGGTCAGCACGCACCCGTGCGGGGCTTGACTGAGATTATGTATGCCGCGTATCAGCTTCATGACTGGCTCAAAACAGTGAAAATCGCCAAAGTATACCTTGTACGGCGGTTAAGGTTAACCGGCGATTGTTCACGCGAAACAGAAAGCCGTATGATTTCATCAGGCTGACCTTTCACAGCAAAAAAATCTGCCCGAGAACTGCGATTTTTATGCCGAAAGGCTGTATTCACGAAAGACAAGCTGGTAGAATCCTGCGCCATCACTACGTAACGTAGCGTCGCTCATTAACGGCGCTTATTTGCACAAATCCATTGACAAAAGAAGGCAAAGAGGGCATATTCCTCGGCCTTTGAATTGTCCACATAGAACATATTTGGGAGTTGGACTTGGCTAATATCAAATCAGCTAAGAAACGTGCCGTTCAGTCTGAAAAGGCTCGTAAGCACAACGCAAGCCGTCGCTCTATGATGCGTACTTTCATCAAGAAAGTATACGCAGCAATCGAAGCAGGCGACAAAGCTGCAGCGCAGAACGCATTTAACGAAATGCAACCAATCGTGGATCGTCAGGCTGCTAAAGGTCTGATCCACAAAAACAAAGCAGCGCGTCATAAAGCAAACCTGACCGCGCAGATCAACAAACTGGCTTAATCGCTACTTGTTGTTGCTTGTTTGAAAGAACCCGCTTAACGCGGGTTTTTTTATGTCTTCAGATTGCCGGCGGCGTAAACAGCGCCGAGTAGTCGCGGTTGCAGATTCGCTGCACCGCCGGGTGCTGAATCATCCTTTCGGCGAATATGGCGTGATACTCTTCCATCACGTTATCCACCCTGCCAATCTCGGTAATCTTGTCGTCTGAATAGAGATCGTGCGCGTACAGCGTCGGGGCAACGAAGATAGCGTTGTGCGCCTCGCCAAAAGCCTTCATCAAAGCCGCATCGTCGAACTCACCGAGGATCTCCACGTTCAGCCCCTGCGAGTTAAACCAGTTCAGCAGCTTACGTCCGAGCATAGACCTCCTACCCGGCACCAGCAGGCGGCGCTCTTCCAGGCAAGCAGGAAACGGTTTTTCCGGCGGCGGATTAATGCACCAGAAACTGACGCCGCATTCGCCAATTTTCACCGAGAACAAGCCTTCCTGCTGCGTGGAGTCGATTGGGCAATCCGAAATGATCATATCCAGCTTATGCTGGCTCAGCTGTTCCAGCAGCATCTCGTGAGTGGACTCAAAGCAGCGTAAATGAATCTGTTCATCTTCCACCACCGCCGCATCCAGCACACCGCTTACCAGCCGTTTGGACAACGCATCCGCCACGCCCACGTCAAAGAGCAGGTTCGACTCTTTGCGATAGTTAACGATATCCAGCATCTCCTGGCTCAGGGTGAACATCTTGTCCGCATAGCGGAACACCAGTTCGCCCAGCTCGCTCGGCTCAATGCCACGTCCTTTCCGCTTAAAAAGCTTGCCCTGTAAGCGCTCTTCCAGGGCTTTGATTTGCCC
Organism: Enterobacter cloacae complex sp. S2; assembly: GCF_015159675.1. Lineage (NCBI taxonomy): Bacteria > Pseudomonadati > Pseudomonadota > Gammaproteobacteria > Enterobacterales > Enterobacteriaceae > Enterobacter > Enterobacter cloacae complex sp. S2. The sequence goes on along the minus strand of NZ_JADDTS010000018.1, from coordinate 48,302 downwards.
GGTAATAGTTTGTGGTGTCAGGTAGAGCGCCTCTGCCGCTCCCACGACCGAGCCCTGCTTGTAGACATGCCAGAAGTAATAGAGATGGTTATAGTTCAAATGAGACATCACGTTTTCACTCCCTGATAGTTTATCGGGAGAAGGCTTCCCTTCTCCCGGTTTCCTGTTATGCCTGGGCAGCCTGTCCGGACAACTTCACCTTCAACAAGGTATAACCAATAACCGCGGCCAGTAACGACCCGATAAGAATGCCGAGTTTCGCCCAGACGATAAGCTCAGGCGCGCTGGTGCCAAACGCCAGCGTCGAGATAAAGATCGACATGGTGAATCCAATACCGCACAGCACGCCGATGGCCATAATCTGACTAAAGGTGGTTCCGTTTGGCAATGACGCCAGCTTCAGCTTCAGCGCCAGCCAGCAGAACAGGCTGATACCCAGCGGCTTACCGATAAACAAACCGGCGATGATACCCAGCGGCAGCACAGAGGTGAGTCCGTCCAGGGTAACACCGGCCAGGGAAACACCCGCGTTGGCAAATGCAAACAGCGGCAGGATCATAAAGCCCACCCACGGATGAAGCACATGCTCCAGCTGTCTGGCAGGCGATTTGCCGTCCTGCTCCTTCAGCGGAATAAAGAAGCCAACGATGACGCCCGCCAGCGTGGCATGCACGCCAGACTTCAGCACCGCCGTCCACAGCACCATCCCCACCAGAATATAAATACCCGTGCGTCGGACGTTGAAGACGTTCAGCAACGCCAGCACCGCAATAGCCACGGCCGCCACGCTCAGCGACAGAACCGACAGATCGCTGGTGTAGAACAGCGCGATAATCACGATAGCGCCCAGGTCATCGATAATCGCCAGCGCCATCAGGAAAATTTTCAGTGCTACCGGGACGCGGCTACCGAGCAAGGCTAAGACCCCGAGCGCAAACGCGATATCCGTTGCGGCCGGGATCGCCCAGCCGTCACGCGCAACCGGATCCTGCCACGCAAACGCGAGAAAGAGCAACGCGGGAACGATCATCCCGCCAATCGCCGCGATCACCGGAAACGCCGCGCGCTGACGGCTGGCAAGAGAACCGATCACCAGCTCACGTTTGACCTCCAGGCCTACCAGCAGGAAGAACACCGCCATCAGCGCATCGTTGATCCACAGCAGCATGTTCTTGTTAATTTCCAGCGCCCCGACCTTCAGCTCGACGGGGGTTTCCAGAAATGCGTGATAGAGATCGCGCGTCATACCCATATTGGCGAGCAGCATGGCGGCTGCAGCAGCAATAATCAGGATGACGCCGCCGGATGCCTCACTGCTAAAGAAACGGTGTAGTAATTTCACGTTTAAACTCTCTTTTACAACAATACCTCGGTAAAACCATAATATCAGCGCAAACAGATCGGTAAAAACAGATTAATATTGGTTATAGATTCAGTTTAACCGAGGAATAACGCTATAAAGCAAAAAGCCCGGAATCGCTTCCGGGCTTTAAAGGATAGTAACCAGCTGGCAGGTTAGCGGGTTAAATCGTCGAAGAATTTTTTGACGCCATCGAAGAAGCTTTTGGAGCGCGGGCTGTTTTTCTCACCCGTCGGGCCGCCAAAGCTTTCCTGCAGCTCCTTCAGCAACTGTTTCTGCTTGTCGTTCAGGCCGACCGGCGTTTCAACGACCACGCGGCATAACAGGTCACCCTGCGCGCCACCGCGAACGGATTTAACGCCTTTGCCGCGCATGCGGAACAGCTTCCCGGTCTGGGTTTCGCCAGGGATTTTCAGGTTAACGCGACCGTCCAGCGTCGGCACTTCGATTTCGCCGCCCAGCGCCGCCATCGCAAAGTTGATCGGCACTTCACAGTACAGGTTGTTACCTTCACGCTCGAAGATGGCGTGCTGTTTAACCTGAACCTGAACGTACAGATCCCCTGCCGGTGCGCCGTGCTCGCCAGCTTCACCCTCACCTGCCAGACGGATGCGGTCGCCCGTATCCACGCCTGCCGGGATCTTAACGGACAGCGTTTTGGTTTTCTCCACACGACCGTGACCGTGGCATTTGGTGCACGGATCTTTAATCAGCGTACCGCGACCATGACAATGCGGACAGGCCTGCTGCACCGCGAAGAAGCCCTGGCGCATCTGCACCTGACCGGAACCGTGACAGGTTGGACAGGTCTGTGGCTGAGTCCCCGCTTTCGCGCCGCTGCCGTGGCAAACGTCACACTCTTCCAGCGTCGGGATACGGATCTCTTTGGTTACGCCACGAACCGCTTCTTCCAGCGTCAGGTCCATGTTATAGCGCAGATCTGCGCCGCGCGCCGCGCGCTGACGACCACGACCGCCGCCGAAGATATCGCCAAATACATCGCCAAAGATGTCGCTGAAATCAGCGCCGCCGCCGAAGCCGCCACCACCAAATCCACCGCCGCCCATGCCGCCCTGTTCAAAGGCCGCGTGACCATACTGGTCATAAGCCGCACGTTTTTGTGCATCGGTCAGGACTTCGTAGGCTTCTTTAATCTCTTTAAATTTGGCTTCAGCCTCTTTGTCACCCTGATTACGGTCAGGGTGGAATTTCATGGCCAGGCGCTTATATGCCTTTTTGATTTCACGCTCTTCCGCAGTTTTCGGAACGCCTAAAATCTCGTAATAGTCTTGCTTTGCCATTGGTTTTTTTAAGCCCCTTAACATGCGAGCACGGGCGTGGAGAATACTCCTACGCCCGTGCCGATTAATTACCCTGCATCAGGGCGATTATTTTTTATCTTTCACTTCTTCGAACTCAGCGTCGACAACATCGTCGTCTTTCGCGTTGTTCTGGGAAGCATCAGCGCCCGCCTGCTGCTGTGCGTGCTGCTGCTGAGCGATTTCCATGAGCTTCTGAGAAACCTGTGCCAGCTCCTGCATCTTCGCTTCAATGTCCGCTTTGTCTTCGCCTTTCAGAGACGTTTCCAGCGCGCTCAGTGCAGTTTCGATCGCAGTTTTGTCTTCCGCTGGCAGTTTATCGCCCGCTTCTTCAACCTGCTTACGGGTGCTGTGCAGCAGATGGTCACCCTGGTTACGGGTCTGAACCAGCTCTTCGAACTTACGGTCGGATTCCGCGTTAGCTTCGGCATCACGAACCATTTTTTCGATTTCCGCTTCGTTCAGGCCAGAAGATGCCTTGATGGTGATCTTCTGCTCTTTACCGCTGTTTTTGTCTTTCGCAGACACGTGCAGGATACCGTCAGCATCGATGTCGAAGGTGACTTCGATCTGTGGCATGCCGCGTGGTGCCGGGTTAATACCGTCCAGGTTGAACTGACCCAGAGATTTGTTATCCGCCGCACGCTTACGCTCACCCTGAATCACATGGATGGTTACCGCAGACTGGTTGTCTTCAGCGGTGGAGAACACCTGGCTGTGTTTCGTCGGGATAGTAGTGTTTTTGTTGATGAGCGGAGTCATCACGCCACCCATGGTTTCGATACCCAGTGACAGCGGAGTAACATCCAGCAGCAGTACGTCTTTCACTTCACCCGTCAGAACACCACCCTGAACCGCAGCACCGATAGCAACCGCTTCGTCCGGGTTCACGTCTTTACGTGGCTCTTTACCAAAGAATTCAGCAACTTTCTTCTGAACCATTGGCATACGAGTCTGACCACCTACCAGGATAACGTCCTGAATATCAGACACGGACAGGCCAGCGTCCTGCAATGCAACTTTCAGTGGCTCGATAGAACGGTTCACCAGGTCTTCTACCAGGCTTTCCAGTTTCGCACGGGTCACTTTGATGTTCATGTGTTTTGGACCGGTCGCGTCTGCGGTGATGTACGGCAGGTTCACGTCGGTCTGCTGAGCGGAAGACAGCTCGATCTTCGCTTTCTCAGCGGCTTCTTTCAGGCGCTGCATGGCCAGCGGGTCGTTACGCAGGTCAATGCCCTGATCTTTCTTAAACTCGTCAACGAGGTAGTTGATCAGACGGGTATCGAAGTCTTCACCACCCAGGTGGGTATCACCATTGGTTGCCAGAACTTCGAAGGTTTTTTCGCCGTCAACGTCGTCGATTTCGATAATAGAGATATCGAAGGTACCACCACCCAGGTCGTAAACCGCGATAGTACGGTTGCCAACTTCTTTATCCAGACCGTAAGCCAGCGCAGCTGCGGTTGGTTCGTTGATGATACGTTTTACTTCCAGACCTGCGATACGGCCAGCATCTTTGGTTGCCTGACGCTGAGCATCGTTGAAGTAAGCAGGTACGGTGATAACAGCTTCAGTTACCGGTTCACCCAGGTAATCTTCCGCGGTTTTCTTCATTTTCTTCAGCACTTCAGCAGAGATCTGCGGAGGTGCAGTTTTGGTGCCTTTCACATCAAGCCATGCATCGCCGTTATCGGCTGCGATGATTTTGTAAGGCATGATGGAAACGTCACGCTGAACTTCTTCGTCCTGGAAGCGGCGGCCAATCAGGCGTTTGATTGCAAACAGGGTGTTTTGCGGGTTTGTCACTGCCTGACGTTTAGCCGGCTGACCAACCAGAGTTTCACCATCCTGGGTATAAGCAATGATAGAAGGCGTGGTGCGATCGCCCTCGGCGTTCTCCAGCACACGTGCAGTAGTGCCATCCATAATCGCTACACAAGAGTTGGTAGTACCCAGGTCGATACCAATAATTTTACCCATCTAAACGTCTCCACTAAAAATTCAGTCAACATGTGGTTGTGTACCTGTAATAAGGGCAGAACGTGCTTTTTCAACTGCCCAGATTTGATTTTTTTCAGGTCCACACACTGCGGTTGCTTACAAGATGGGGTCACAACGGCATCCATCAAGGGGGAAGGATAAAAAATTTTTTAATTTCACCCCGATGAGATCATAGACGGCGCCGATGCCGCCCATTATGATGCCGCGCCCCGTCAGGGAGAACTGGCGCGGGTTTAACCATTTCACCATATTAATGATGATTTTTTTGAGGACTTATGGGCAACACTAAGTTGGCTAATCCGGCTCCGCTGGGCCTGATGGGTTTTGGCATGACCACCATTCTGCTGAACCTGCACAACATCGGGATGTTCCCGATGGACGGCGTAATCCTGGCGATGGGCATTTTTTACGGCGGTATCGCGCAAATTTTCGCGGGCCTGCTGGAATATAAGAAAGGCAATACCTTCGGCTTAACCGCCTTTACCTCTTACGGTTCGTTCTGGCTGACGCTGGTCGCCATTCTGCTGATGCCTAAAATGGGCCTGGCAGATGCTTCAAACGCCCATTTCCTGGGCGTGTACCTGGGACTGTGGGGCGTGTTCACCCTGTTCATGTTCTTCGGCACCCTGAAGGCGAACCGCGCGCTGCAATTCGTCTTCCTGAGCCTGACCGTGCTGTTCGCTCTGCTTGCCGCGGGTCACCTGGCGGATAACGAAGGCATCGTTCACGTTGCCGGCTGGGTCGGTCTGGTGTGCGGCGCAAGCGCTATCTACCTGGCAATGGGTGAAGTGCTGAACGAGCAGTTCGGCCGCACCGTATTACCGATTGGTGAAAAACACTGATCCCTCTGTCGTGCCCGCGTCGCGGGCACGACATCCCTCTGACTGGCGAAGCCACATCCCCAATACCAGCCCCATCAGCGATAACGCCAGCACGTACCATGCAGGTGCAAGGGGTGACAGCCCCATCAACACCGTGACCACAATCGGGGTCAGCCCACCGAAAATGGCATACGAGACGTTATAAGAGAATGAGATGCCGGTGAAGCGTACCTCCGGCGGGAAGGCGCGGACCATTACGTACGGTACGGCGCCAACGACGCCCACGCACAGCCCGACGATGCCGTACAGCAGGAACAACTGTTCAGGATGGCTGCCCGCAAGATGGTAGAATGCCCAGCTCGACGCGGCCAGCAGCAGGCTGCCGACAATAAAGGTCACGCTGGCACCGAAACGATCCGCCGCCAGTCCCGCGGCCAGACAGCCAAAGCAGAGCATAATTGTCGCGATACTGTTCGCCTGTAACGTCACAGCAGGCGCAAAACCGTACTGTTTTTGCAGCCAGACCGGCGACATCAAAATGACCACCACGATACCCGCAGACAGCAGCCAGGTCAGAAGCATCGACACGACTACCGCTTTTTTATGCCGCACTACTACGGTTTTTACCGGCAATTCTTGCGCCAGCGCCTTCCGCTGCTGCATTTCCAGAAATACTGGCGTCTCCTGCAACCAACGTCGCAGGTACATTGCCACCAGCCCAAACGCCCCGCCCAGCAGGAACGGGATACGCCAGCCCCAGTCGTGAACGGCCTGTTGCGTCATGCTGGTATTGATGATGGTTGCAACCACGGAGCCAAGCAGAATCCCGATCGTCAGTCCTGCGGTCAGGGTTCCGCACGCAATGCCGATGCGGCGCACCGGGACGTGCTCAGCGACAAACACCCACGCGCCCGGCACTTCCCCGCCGATGGCCGCGCCCTGAAGAATACGCATCAGCAGCAGCAATAACGGGGCGATAATGCCCATCGACTCATAGGTAGGCAAAAGGCCAATCGCCAGCGTCGGCACGGCCATCAGCAGGATGCTGAGGGTAAACATCTTCTTGCGCCCAACCAGATCGCCAAAGTGCGCCATAACAATGCCGCCCAGCGGACGCGCCAGATACCCGGCAGCGAAAATGCCGAAGGTTTGCACCTGACGCAGCCATTCAGGAATATCCGCCGGGAAAAACAGCGCCCCCACGACGGCGGCGAAGAAGACAAAGATGATGAAGTCGTAAAACTCCAGCGCGCCGCCCAGAGCAGCGAGCGTGAGGGTTTTGTAGTCCTGTCGATTCAGAGGTCGGGTGTTATGTGACATAGCGAACCATTGTGCATGTGTTGTGGATTATTTTTTACAGCAATCGTAAAGAAAAAATTACTATATCGTAAATCCATTTACACGCTACTGCGGCTGGCGCTAATGTCACATTTAAAGCATTTTCAGGAGATTGTTTCGCGGCGAGCGCTTTTAGGGCGAAATGCTGCTACCACATTGCCGTCAGTTTCCACGTACGGACCGTCAAGCAGTTGTATACAATACGGTACACTTGCAAAGATACCGTGGACGATAACGCTGCCGTCTTCGGCTTTTACTCCTTCCAGCGTTTCTTTTATCGACTTCGGCTGCCCCGGCAGGTTCAGGATCAGCGCCTGTTTGCGGATCACCCCGACCTGACGGGAAAGAATGGCCGTCGGGACAAAGTGTAGACTGATCTGGCGCATCTGTTCACCGAAGCCCGGCATTTCACGATCGGCGATAGCCAGCGTCGCGTCCGGCGTTACATCGCGGCGCGCGGGGCCGGTTCCGCCCGTCGTCAGCACAAGGTGGCAGCTCATCTCATCCACCAGCTCACACAGGGTCTGCTCGATGATCGGCTGCTCGTCCGGGATCAGGCGAGTCTGGATCTCAAACGGGGTAGTGAGCGCGCTGCCCAGCCACGCTTCCAGAGCAGGGATGCCTTTATCCTGATAAACACCGCTGGAGGCGCGGTCAGAAATCGACACTAAGCCGATGCGTAAGGTATTCATATCCATTCCATTCAAAAAGTACTGATTAAAGGGAATGATACACGCAGAGAGAAAATTCAGACAGAGGCGGGGGAAAGAGGCGTGACCGGGAACCCGGTCACGCAGAATGATTACAGCAGGTCGCCGATCATTTTTTCCAGTTTTTCCTGGTCGATAGCAAACTTACGGATACCGTCCGCCAGTTTATCTACGGCCATTGGATCCTGGTTGTGCTGCCACAGGAACTCGGACTCGGTGATGCGCTCTGGGCGCGCTTTCACTTCACCGGTGTAGGACAGTTTACGCTCGATAGCACCTTCGCTTTCTGCCAGCTCTTTCAGCAGCGCAGGGGCGATGGTCAGGCGGTCACAGCCAGCCAGCTCAATGATTTCACCGACGTTACGGAAGCTTGCGCCCATAACAACGGTCTCATAGCCGTGCTGTTTGTAGTATTCGTAGATTTCCGTCACGGAAATCACGCCTGGATCTTCAGACGCCGCATACTCTTTCTTGTCGGTGTTGGCTTTGTACCAGTCCAGAATACGGCCCACAAACGGAGAAATCAGGTATACGCCAGCTTCGGCACATGCACGCGCCTGTGCGAAGGAGAACAGCAGAGTCAGGTTACAGTTGATCCCTTCTTTTTCCAGCTGTTCAGCGGCGCGAATGCCCTGCCATGTAGAGGCCAGTTTGATCAGGATACGGTCGTTGCTGATGCCCGCATCGTTGTACAGTTTGATCAGGCGTTTTGCTTTGGCAATAGACGCTTCGGTGTCGTAGGACAGGCGAGCATCAACTTCAGTAGAGATACGGCCAGGAACGAGCTTCAGGATTTCCAGACCGATGTTTACTGCCAGTTTGTCAGTCGCATCCACAACCTGCTGCGCGCGGTCATTGCTCTGTGCTTTTGCCCAGGTCACCGCCTCGTCGATCAGTTTGCGATACTCAGGGATCTGCGCGGCGTTAAGGATCAGAGAAGGGTTGGTTGTAGCATCCTGCGGCTGGTACAGCTTCATTGCCGCAATATCTCCGGTGTCAGCGACGACAGTGGTGAACTGACGAAGGGAGGTCAATTTATCCGTCATGATAGTGTTTCTCTTTTAACGTTCCCTGGATAATTCACACTACCGACAGCCTGCCAGCAGCGGAAAAATGACAGGTTTACTTGTTAGGGGGATGTAACCGGTCTGCCCTGATGATAACACGAGTGAGAGGCAGCGCAACCGCAGACAGTGCGCTTAGGCAGAGTATGATAAACTCAGAATATTAACAGGCTGCTAAGTAACAGCATGCACAATCAGTGGTAGCGCTTACATATTCACGTTGGCATCAACAAGAGGGACGTTAGTGCCTGATTTCTTTTTCTTTATTAACGAAGTTCTCTGGGGTTCAATCATGATATACCTGCTTTCAGGGGCAGGTATCTGGTTTACGTGGCGCAGCGGACTGATTCAGTTTCGCTATATTCGCAAATTTGGCAGAAGTCTGAAAAACAGCGTCACACCACAGCCGGGCGGCCTGACCTCATTTCAGGCGCTCTGTACCAGCCTGGCCGCGCGCGTCGGCAGCGGTAACCTGGCCGGTGTCGCGCTGGCAATCGGCGCGGGCGGTCCGGGCGCGGTATTCTGGATGTGGGTGACGGCGATTATCGGTATGGCCACCTCCTTTGCTGAATGCTCGCTTGCGCAGCTCTACAAAGAAAAAGACGGCAACGGTCAATTTCGCGGCGGCCCCGCCTGGTATATGGCTCGCGGACTGGGAATGCGCTGGATGGGCGTCCTGTTCTCAATCTTTTTACTGATGGCCTATGGTCTTATTTTCAATACCGTTCAGGCTAATTCCGTCGCCCACGCGCTGCGCTTTGCCTTCAATTGTCCGGAGTGGCTGACGGGCAGCGCGCTTGCCCTTCTCACCCTGCTGACCATTGTGACCGGGCTGAGAGGGGTTGCCCGCCTGATGCAGTGGCTGGTTCCGCTGATGGCGCTGCTGTGGGTGTCAACCAGCCTGATGGTATGCGCGATACATATCGACGAGGTGCCGAACGTCATCGTCACCATTTTCCAAAGCGCGTTCGGCTGGCGCGAAGCGGCTTCCGGCGCGCTGGGTTACACCCTTAGCCAGGCTCTCACTGCGGGTTTTCAGCGAGGCATGTTCTCCAACGAGGCGGGAATGGGCTCCACGCCGAATGCCGCCGCAGCGGCCGCATCCTGGCCCCCGCATCCCGCCGCGCAGGGCATTGTACAGATGATTGGCGTCTTCACAGACACCATTGTTATCTGCTCCGCCAGTGCGATGATAATGTTGCTGTCCGGCGCCGTTGAACATCCATCCGGCAGTACAGCAGGCATTCACTGGGTACAACAGGCGCTGGTCTCCCTCGTCGGCGGTTGGGGCGCAGGCCTTGTCGACCTTGTCGTGGGGCTTTTTGCCTTCAGTTCTATTGTGGTGAACTATATCTATGCCGAGAACAACCTTATTTTCCTGAAAGTTGACTCGCGTCTTGCCCGCAACATCCTTCGCGCGGGTGTGCTGGCCATGGTATTTGTCGGTTGCCTGCTTAGCATGCCGATGATCTGGCAACTGGCGGATGTCATTATGGCGCTGATGGCCATCACCAATTTGACGGCAATTTTGCTTCTTTCACCGGTTGTGGCGCTGATCGCGCGCGATTATCTGCGTCAGCGCAAGCTCGGCGTACAGCCCGTCTTTGACGCCTCACGCTATCCCGAAATCGAATCACAAATTGCTCCTGGCACCTGGGATGATTTGCCGCGGCAATAACAGCTATCGATCAATTCAGGGCGATTTTTTGTTAAAGTCGCTCTAAATTTCCTGCAAGGACTGGATATGCTGATTCTGATTTCACCTGCCAAAACGCTCGACTACCAGAGCCCGCTCGCCACTGAGCGTTATACCCAGCCGGAATTGCTGGACTACTCGCAACAGCTGATCCACGAGGCGCGTAAGCTTTCGGCTCCGCAAATCGCTTCGCTGATGAGCATCAGTGATAAACTCGCCGACCTGAACGCCACCCGTTTTCATGAGTGGCAGCCTGACTTCACGCCCGCTAACGCCCGCCAGGCGCTGTTGGCCTTCAAAGGTGACGTCTACACTGGCCTGCAAGCAGAAACGTTTAGCGAAGCCGATTTCGATTTTGCCCAGCAGCATCTGCGCATGTTATCCGGCTTGTACGGGGTGCTGCGCCCGCTGGATCTGATGCAGCCATATCGTCTGGAGATGGGTATCCGCCTGAAAAACGCCAAAGGCAAAGATTTGTACCAGTTCTGGGGCGATGTCATTACCGATAAGCTTAACGCGGCGCTGCAAGCCCAGGGGGACAACGTGGTGATCAACCTGGCCTCCGATGAGTACTTCAAATCGGTGAAGCCGAAAAAGCTGGATGCGGACATTATCAAGCCGGTGTTCCTCGACGAGAAAAACGGCAAATTTAAAGTGATCAGCTTCTACGCCAAAAAAGCGCGCGGTCTGATGAGCCGTTTCATCATTCAAAACCGCCTGACGAAGCCAGAGCAGCTCACTGGCTTTAACAGTGAAGGGTATTTCTTCGACGAGGCATCGTCAGGAAAAAACGAGCTGGTGTTTAAGCGTCACGAGCAATAAAAGACAACCCCGCCAGCTGGCGGGGTTTGTGTTAATGGTGCTTCCGGTCCGGCCCCGGGCGATGATCGTCATGACGGTGATGATCGTGACGATCGCGATGTTCATCGTGCGGACGCCAGTGGTTATCGCGCCAGTCATAGTGCGCTTTCCACCAGTCATGGTCGCGCCAGCGGCCGCCATCCCAGTAGTGTCCGTTATTATCCCGATCGCCAATTTGCAGTTTTACCGCAGGGACGAGGGTGATCTCAGCTGCCTGCACCGCCATGGGAGCGACCAGCATCAGTGAAAGCGCGATAAGTGCAGGTTTCAGTGTAGACATAGGTGACTCCTTATTCTTCTTGCCCAACGTGGGCCGATGTAAGGAGAGTACGTGATGGGAACGGTGGATGTTATTCTCTGCAATCCTAAACCCTAAGTGACCGCATTTATTGGGAATTTCTGCTTTTTTCCTGCTGTTTTTCTCCTTATTTTCTCCATAAAAAGCCGGGTGGCGGCTTCGCCTTACCCGGCCTACTTTCTGAAATGTTCCAGGCCCGGTAAGGCGTAGCCGCCACCGGGCAATAAACTCACGCTCGGGTCATCATCAGCTTACGCAGTGCGGCAAAGTCTGCGGGCAGCTCATGGGACAGCAACGGCAGGTCGGCGCGCTCGGCCAGCTCTTTTGGCAGCGGCAGCGTTTCACCCAGGATCGCTTCCACGCTCTCTTTGAACTTGGCCGGATGGGCGGTACCGAGGAACAGGCCATACTCACCCAGTTGAAGCTGATCGCGCAAGGCACGATAGGCAATCGCCGCGTGCGGCTCAGAGGTATAGCCCACCGCTTTCAGCTCGCGCATGGTGGCTTTCGTGGTTTCGTCCGTCACCGCTGCGTAGCCCAGGTCGCCCAGACGCCAGACCTTACGGCGGAACAGCTCTTCCACACGCGGCCAGTTGTTAGGCTGTGACACATCCATCGCATTGGAGAGCGTGGCCTGCGTCGCGTTCGGCGCCCATTTTCCGTCCTTCAGGAAACGCGGCACGGTGTCGTTGGCGTTGGTAGCGGCGATAAAGCGCTTCACCGGCAGGCCGAGTGATTTCGCCAGCAGGCCCGCCGTCAGATCGCCGAAGTTCCCGCTTGGCACAGAAACTACCAGCTGATTGCGCGCGTCCTGCGGCAGCTGGGCCACCGCTTCGAAGTAGTAGCAGATCTGCGCCAGCAGACGGCTGATGTTGATGGAGTTGGCAGAGTTCAGCCCCAGCGCCGCCTTCAGCTCTTCGTCATCAAAGGCCTGCTTCACCAGCGCCTGGCAGGCATCGAAATCGCCGTCGATCGCCACGGTTTCAATGTTGCCCCCAAGAGTGCAGAACAGTTTTTCCTGAAGCGGGCTGATTTTGCCTTTCGGATAGAGGATCACCACGCGGACGTTTTTCAGGCCGTAGAACGCATGAGCCACCGCCGCACCGGTATCACCTGAGGTCGCGGTCAGGATGGTCACCGGTTTGTCGCCGCTGATGTGGGTCAGCATCTGCGCCATAAAGCGACCGCCGAAATCTTTGAACGCCAGCGTCGGGCCGTGGAACAGCTCCAGACAGCCAACGTCAGGCTCCACCTGCTTCACCGGGGCCGGGAAAGCAAACGCCGCGCGCACGCGCTCTTCGAGCAGCTCCTGCGGGATTTCGTCGCCAATAAACGCAGACAGAATTTTGGTGCTGCGGGTGACAAAGTCCTGCTTAAGCAGTTCATCGATTTCAGTCAGTTGAAATTCCGGCAGGTCGTGGGGGAAGAACAGCCCCTGATTTTTGCCCAAACCCTGCGTTACCGCCTGCGCAAAGCTGACCTGCTCGTTATGATCTTTAAGGTTGTAGAGTTTCATTCGTTATCCCAGTACTCGTGCGCCAGCCGTGTCCAGACGGCAAATATGAACAAAGCCTTCCTGATTTTGCAGGTAGTGTTTAGAGAGCCAGTCCGCCACGCGCTGCGCGGTGTCTGGCTTGTCGCATAAGGCGAACAGCGTTGGGCCGGAGCCGGAGATGCCGCACGCCTGTGCGCCGATATCCATGGATGCCTGTCGCGCTTCGTTAAAGCCCGGCAGCAGCTTCGTGCGATACGGCTCGGCAATAACGTCTTTCATCAGTTTCGCCGCCAGCTGCGGCTGTCGGGTATAGCAGGCATGAATAAAGCCCGCCAGATGACGCCCGTGGGCGATACAGTCCTGACGACGATACTGCGCCGGCAGGATCGCACGCGCTTCGGCGGTAGAAACCTTAATGCCCGGATAGGCAAGCACCCACAGCCACTCATCAAACCCTGGCACCTGCTGGCTGATGATGCCATTTTCTTCAATCATCAGCTGCATGCCGCCAAGGAAGCACGGCGCCACGTTATCATAATGAATGCTGCCGGAGATGCGCCCTTCCAGCTCGCCCATCAGCGCCAGCAGGCGGCTGTTGTTCAGCGGCTTGCCGCAGTGCTCATTCATCGCCACCAGCGCGGCGACCACCGAGCAGGCGCTGGAGCCGAGTCCCGAACCAATCGGCATGCTCTTTTCCAGCGTCATGGCGACCGGCACGTTTTTACCGATCTCCTGACAGAAGCGTTCCCAGCACTGATAAACGATATTCTCACGCGGTTCAGGCGGCAGCTTGCTGGCAAAACGGCCGACGTTATTCAGGCTGAAGCGCTCTGCCGCCTCAACCGTTACCGTATCGCCCAGCAGCGAACCATCCACCGGCGTAACCGCCGCGCCCAGCACGTCAAATCCGACGCTCATATTGGCGCTGGAAGCCGGGGCATATACTTTAACCATCTTAAACTCCTAACTTCCATGACAGGGTACGCAGCAGATCGGCAAACACGCCCGCCGCCGTCACATCATTCCCTGCGCCATAGCCGCGAAGTACCAGCGGCAGTGGCTGATAATAATGGCTGTAGAACGCCAGGGCGTTCTCGCCGTTTTTCACCTTGTACAGCGGATCGTTGCCATCCACTTCGGCAATCTTCACGCGACAGACGCCGTCTTCTTCAATATTGCCAACATAGCGCAATACCTTACCTTCATCACGGGCTTTCGCAACGCGGGCGGCAAAGGCGTCGTCAAGCTGCGGCAACCTGGCCATAAAAGCGCTGACGTCGCCGCTGTCATCAAATTCTGCTGGCAGCACCGGCTCAATCACGATATCCGAAAGCTCCAGCTCGCGGCCGGTTTCGCGCACCAGGATCAGCAGCTTACGCGCCACATCCATACCGGAGAGGTCGTCGCGCGGATCCGGCTCGGTGTAGCCCAGCTCGCGCGCGGCGCGGGTGGCTTCCGACAGGCTCATCCCTTCGTCCAGCTTGCCGAAGATAAACGACAGGGAGCCGGAGAGGATGCCGGAGAAACGCTGTAGTTCGTCGCCCGCGTTCAGCAGGTTTTGCAGGTTCTCGATGACCGGCAGGCCTGCGCCCACGTTGGTGTCATACAGAAACTTGCGGCGCGACTTGCTCGCCGCCAGACGCAGCTGGTGATAGTAATCCATCGACGAGGTGTTGGCCTTTTTGTTCGGCGTCACCACATGGAAACCTTCGCGCAGGAAATCCGCGTACTGATCGGCCACAGCCTGGCTGGAGGTACAGTCGACGATCACCGGGTTAAGCAGGTGATACTCTTTCACCAGACGGATCAGACGACCCAGGTTGAACGGCTCTTTCGCCTCTTCCAGTTCCGCCTGCCAGTTTTCCAGGTTCAGACCGTGGACGTTAGTCAGCAACGCTTTCGAGTTCGCAATTCCGCAGACGCGCAAATCGATATGTTTCTTCTTAAGCCACTCCTGCTGGCGCTTTACCTGCTCCAGCAGCGCGCCGCCGACGCCGCCGACGCCCACCAGGAACAGCTCAATCACCTGGTCGGTGTTGAACAGCATCTGATGCACCACGCGCACGCCGGTAGTGGCGTCATCGTTATCCACGACAACGGAAATTGAACGCTCTGATGAGCCCTGGGCAATCGCCACGATATTGATATTGGCCCGCGCCAGGGCGGCAAAGAATTTGGCGGAGATTCCGCGCAGGGTGCGCATGCCGTCGCCTACCACGGAGATCACGGCCAGACGCTCCTGAATAGAGAGCGGCTCCAGCAGCTCTTCTTTCAGCTCCAGGTAGAACTCTTCTTCCAGCGCGCGACGGGCGCGCAGGCAATCGCCCTGCGGGACGCAGAAGCTGATGCTGTATTCGGAAGAAGACTGCGTGATCAGCACCACGGAGATCCCATTACGGGACATGGCCGCAAACACGCGTGCCGCCATGCCAACCATACCTTTCATACCCGGGCCAGAGACGCTGAACATCGCCATGTTATTAAGGTTCGAAATGCCTTTTACCGGCAGGTCATCTTCATCAGCGCTGGCGCCAATCAGCGTACCCGGCGCCTGCGGATTACCGGTATTTTTAATCAGGCAAGGGATCTGGAACTGGGCAATCGGGGAGATGGTACGTGGGTGAAGCACTTTGGCGCCGAAGTAGGAAAGCTCCATCGCTTCCTGGTACGACATCGACTTCAACAGCCTGGCGTCCGGCACCTGGCGCGGGTCGCAGGTATATACACCATCAACATCAGTCCAGATCTCACAACAGTCTGCACGTAAACAGGCCGCCAGCACGGCAGCGGAGTAGTCAGAGCCGTTACGCCCCAGCACCACCAGTTCGCCCTTCTCGTTACCGGCGGTAAAGCCTGCCATCAGGATCATGTGGTCAGACGGGATTTTGCTCGCCGCAATGCGGCGTGTCGACTCGGCAATGTCGACGGTGGATTCAAGGTAGTGCCCCACAGCCAGCAGTTTTTCAACCGGATCGATGACCGTCACGTGGTGACCGCGCGCTTCCAGCACGCCTGCCATGATGGCGATAGAGAGTTTTTCACCCCGGCAAATTAGCGCCGCGTTGATGCTGTCCGGGCATTGACCCAGCAGGCTGATACCGTGAAGGACGTGTTTAATCTGGGCAAATTCGAGTTCCACGGTGCTTTTCAGCTGCGCCAGCGGGAAGCCAGGCTGGGCGTCTGCCAGCCCCTGAAGCAGTTCAGCGAAGATACGTTCGGCGTCGCTGATGTTCGGAAGTGCATCCTGGCCACCGATGGTTTTTTCAATCATCGCCACCAGGTGGTTCGTGATTTTTGCCGGGGCAGAGAGCACGGTAGCAACCTGCCCCTGCCTGGCGTTACTTTCCAGGATATCGGCAACACGCAGAAAACGCTCTGCATTTGCCACTGATGTACCGCCGAACTTCAACACTCGCATGGTTCTACCTCATTTCCTTTAGCCGAAAAAAAAGCCCGCACTGTTCAGGTGCGGGCTTTTTTCTGTTTTTCCTGTACGCGTCAGCCCGCATCGTTACCTGTGGTAATGATGATGGTTGTAGTAATGGTGGTGATGCTGATGCGTTTCATGGATGTTGTGTACTCTGTCATTATTATCTGTCTGTGCTCTATTCTTTTAGGGTTAAAGGATCGGACACCTTAAGTCAATGAATTTTTAATTTGATCACAATTCGGGACATTCTCACGTCCCGCTGCGTGCAGAATTATTTTCATCGGAATACCCCAGATGCAACCCCAGACATTAGCAGGATCGGCCATAATAAAAACTTATGACACTATTTTACTCGGCTAATTTTTTTTCAATATCATGAAGCAATCGGTGCAGCATTGCCGTGTCGCGCTGTTCAAGACGCCCCAGGCGCTGCTGTAACCAGTCCACCATTTTTTGATCGTCAGCGACGCCCAGTTGCTCGAGAAGCTTATCTGTACGAATACGCAGCGCCGCCAGCTGGTTTTCATCCGTTACTGACGCTGGCGGCTGAGAAATTTGTATTAAGGATGCTAATTGATAGCAGTACACCATCACCGCCTGCCCCAGATTGAGTGACGGATAATCCGCCACCATCGGCGCGCCCGTCAGGACGTCAGCCAGTTCCAGTTCTTCGTTAGTTAGCCCGGAATCTTCTCGCCCAAACACCAGCGCGGCTTTCTCCTGCCACTGGCTTTTCTCTTCCAGCATTGGCACCAGTTCAGCAGGCGTGGCGTAATAATGAAACTTCGCCCGGCTGCGCGCGGTCGTCGCGACGGTAAACGAAATATCGTGCAACGCCTCAGCGAGCGTAGCGTAAGTGGTTATATTATCGAGAATATCACCCGAACCGTGCGCCACCCATCGCGCAGCAGGCTCCAGATGCGCCGTGCTGTCTACGATACGCAAATCGGTAAAACCCATGGTCTTCATGGCACGCGCCGCAGCGCCAATATTTTCAGCTCTTGCTGGTGCCACCAGCACAATCGACAGATGCATTTATGCTCTCTTTTTAATCAGTTAGCAGGTAAAAATGTGATTCACTTCAACATATTACGCAGCACGAATTTACAATTTTGCAACACAAATCACCGAAATAGCGTTTCATAACAATTAAAAAAAGCTAAACTATTTTGTGGCTGAACAATCAGTTAGAATGTTAACAGAAGTCCATTATCCTTATGTTTTGTAATGATAATGACCTTATGAATACTCTTTTCCGATTGGATTCGTACCGTTTATCAATCAATGTCCGCAACTAGTTGGTTTATTGAAAAATTGTGACAAAGGCTAGCATTCAGCTACGATGATTTCATCAAACTGTTAACGTGCTACAATTGAACTTGATATATGTCAACGAAGCGTAGTTTTATTGGGTGTCCGGTGTCACTTAGCCTGTTATGTTGCTGTTAAAATGGTTAGGATGACAGCCGTTTTTGACACTGTCGGGTCCAAAGGGAAAGTACCCACGACCAAGCTAATGATGTTGTTGACGTTGATGGAAAGTGCATCAAGAACGCAATTACGTACTTTAGTCACGTTAAGCCGATCATGTTAATTTGCGACATGCATCAGGCAGGTCAGGGACTTTTGTACTTCCTGTTTCGATTTAGTTGGCAATTTAGGTAGCAAACATGCAGACCCCGCACATTCTTATCGTTGAAGACGAGTTGGTAACACGCAACACGTTAAAGAGCATTTTCGAAGCAGAAGGCTACGATGTCTTTGAAGCGACCGATGGCGCAGAGATGCATCAGATCCTTTCTGAAAATGATATCAACCTGGTGATTATGGATATCAATCTGCCGGGCAAAAACGGGCTTCTTCTGGCGCGCGAACTGCGTGAACAGGCGAACGTCGCGTTGATGTTCCTGACAGGCCGTGACAACGAGGTTGATAAAATTCTTGGTCTGGAAATCGGCGCGGATGACTACATCACCAAGCCGTTCAACCCTCGCGAGTTAACCATTCGTGCACGCAACCTGCTGTCCCGCACCATGAATCTGGGTACGGTCAGTGAAGAGCGTCGTAGCGTCGACAGCTACAAATTCAACGGCTGGGAACTTGATATCAATAGCCGTTCGCTGATTAGCCCGAACGGTGAGCAGTACAAACTGCCGCGCAGTGAATTCCGCGCGATGCTGCACTTCTGCGAAAACCCGGGCAAGATCCAGTCCCGTGCAGAACTGCTGAAGAAAATGACCGGTCGTGAGTTGAAGCCACACGATCGTACCGTTGACGTAACCATCCGTCGTATTCGTAAACATTTCGAATCTACACCTGATACGCCGGAAATCATCGCCACGATCCATGGTGAAGGCTATCGTTTCTGCGGTGATCTCCAGGAGTAATCCTCCCGTCACGCAGTAAAAAACGGCGCTTTTGCGCCGTTTTTTTTATCAATGCCACGGCATAATCGGCACCGCGCTAATCGCGTTTTTCGGTGAGCCTTCCACGACTTTGTCGGAATAAGCCAGATAAGCCAGTGTGTTGCGCTTCGCGTCATAAAAACGGACCACCTGTAGCTTTTTGAACACCAGCGAGGTCCGTTTCTGGAATACAACGTCGCCCTGCGCTTTGCCGTTTTTAATTTTGTCACTCAATTCCACCGGACCAACCTGCTGGCAGGAGATGGCCGCGTCAGACGTGTCTTCAGCCAGCCCCAGGCCGCCTTTAATCCCGCCGGTCTTCGCCCGGCTGACATAGCAGGTGACGTTTTTAACGTCCGGATCGTCAAAGGCCTCCACCACAATTTTGTGGTCCGGCCCAAACATTTTAAACACGGTGTCCACGGAGCCAATTTGCTCCGCCTGTGCCACGCGCCCTGCCATCAGCGCCAGTGCTGCAAAGACTAAAACCTTGTATTTCATATTGTTACCATTCATAAAAATTACGCTGAGCGATTATTCAACAGGTTAGATAAAAATGTAGCAAGATCACAGGATTAGAATATATCCGCACTTAAATCACCACAAAAAGCATTTATGCGCAAAAAAAACACTGAATGCTAAAACGTCAAAAAATGCTATTATCCGCTAACCTGTAAACAGGCACCTGCGGCAGTTTTAAGGATGAGGATAGTATATGGATCAGGCTGGAATTATTCGCGACCTGCTCACCTGGCTGGAAGGTCATCTCGACCAGCCTTTGTCACTGGATAATGTGGCGGCAAAAGCAGGCTATTCCAAGTGGCATCTGCAAAGGATGTTCAAGGATGTCACCGGTCATGCTATCGGTGCCTATATTCGCGCACGTCGTTTATCAAAGTCTGCTGTCGCGTTGCGCCTGACCGCGCGACCAATCCTGGATATTGCCCTGCAATATCGCTTCGATTCACAGCAAACCTTCACTCGCGCCTTTAAAAAACAGTTCTCGTTAACGCCAGCGCTTTATCGCCGCTCGCCGGACTGGAGCTCCTTTGGTATGCGTCCGCCGCTGCGTCTGGGCGAGTTTGCGATGCCAAAATATGAAATCATCACCCTGCCGGAAACGCACCTGGTCGGCACCACGCAGAGCTACTCCTGTTCCCTGGAGCAGATCTCCGAGTTCCGCCATCAGATGCGCGTTCAGTTCTGGCGCGAATTTTTAAGCCACGCTCCGGCGATCCCGCCGATTCTGTATGGCCTGAACGAAACGTATCCAAGCCAGGAAAAAGATGACGAGCAGGAAGTGTTCTATACCACGGCGCTGACGCCTGACATGGCGAACGGTTACATTCATGGCTCGAAGCCTGTCGTGCTGGAAGGCGGCGAGTATGTGATGTTCTCATACGAAGGGTTAGGAACGGGCGTTCAGGAGTTCATCCTGACCGTTTACGGGACCTGCATGCCAATGCTGAATCTGAATCGCCGTAAAGGTCAGGACATTGAGCGCTACTATCCGGCGCAAGATGCAAAACCGGAAGAAGGCCCTATCAATCTGCGGATGGAATTCCTGATTCCGGTACGTCGTTAACGCTGCAACTCATCCAGTGCAGGGGCATCAAGATGCGAAATGTCCCCTGCCATCTCAACCACCCACCCCGATGCCAGCCAGGCACTTTCCTGATAGTCGATACGGGAAATGGAACAGTTGCGCAGACGCAAACGGCGCTCGGCGTAAGCCGGCAGCCCCAGAATGGTACTCACCAGGCAACCCAGCGCGATACCGTGGCTCACCAGCAGCGGTCGGCTACCTGCCGGGAGTTTCAGGCACTCGGCCAGCGCGGCATGCATGCGCACGCTCAGCTCCTGCATGGATTCCCCCTCAGGGATGCGACCATCTTCAGTGCCGTTCACCAGCGTGCGACGCCAGCCTTCTTCGGTTTCCGTCAGCGTATCGATAGGGCGTTTTTCCAGCACGCCCATATCCAGCTCGCGCAGGCGCGGTTCAAGGGTCACGTCGCAGCCACAGGCATCGGCGATGATGCGTGCCGTCTGCTGCGTGCGGCCTAAATCACTGGAGATGACGTGAGTGATACCCAGCGTTCTGGCGCGCTCCGCCACCTGCCACGCTTGCTGCACACCTTTGTCGGTGAGAGGACTGTCTGACTGGCCTTGAATACGTCGCTCGGCGTTCCACTGCGTTTCACCGTGGCGAACAAGGTATACCTGTAACATGCTTTTTTTCCGTTATACTGCGATGAATTTTTTAAATCGAGCTTAATTATGCACCATGTTGTCTCTGCTACCACCAATCCTGCCAAAATTCAGGCAATTCTAAGGGCATTTGAAGAGATCTTCGGCGAAGGATCCTGCCATATTGACGCCGTCGGCGTCGAGAGCGGTGTGCCGGAACAGCCGTTTGGCAGCGAGGAAACACGCGCTGGCGCACGAAATCGCGTGGCGAATGCAAAAGCCGCCGCGCCAGATGCTGACTTCTGGGTCGCGATTGAAGCAGGTATCGACGAAGGGGCGACCTTCAGCTGGGTTGTCATCGAAAGCCGCGAGCAGCGCGGCGAAGCGCGTTCAGCCACGCTGCCGCTGCCGGAGGTCATACTGGAGAAAGTCCGCGCGGGTGAGGCGCTGGGGCCGGTAATGTCGCACTACACCGGCATTGATGAGATTGGTCGTAAAGAGGGGGCGATTGGCGTCTTTACCGCGGGCAAGCTCACCCGTTCGAGCGTTTACCACCAGGCCGTTATTCTGGCGTTAAGTCCGTTCCATAACGCGATTTATCGTTAAGTTTGTAGGCCGGATAAGGCGAAGCCGTCATCCGGCGTTTTTCAGCAATACCGCTTCAAGCCACTGACGCAGTTCAACCGGCGCCGACTTCAGGCTGTTTGAACCCCGGGTAATCGTCGCGATGCCCGCGCCCAGCTCGTTTTTCAGTTCACGCTGGCTCATTTCGCCACGCAGCAGTTCCTCAATAATGCGTACCCGTGTACCCAGCGCTTCACGCTCGTCTGGCGTCAGCATCAGCTGTAGCAAGGGTAAATGCAGATCTTTGTCGTAAGACTGGCGGAGCAACTCCACAAAACGAAGCCACTCCTGATGACGCTGTTCGGCCATGGCCGAGGAATACGGGGAATGCTGGGTCATGTTATGCTGCCTCTTGTACTCATTAGCGAGTACAGCATAACACAACCCACGCCGATCAGTAACGTCTCTGCCACTCGGCATCGCTCATCAGGGCATCTTTCTCCCCCATGAAGTGCCGATAGTAGGCGTCATACGCCAGCACGTTCTTCACATATCCGCGCGTTTCCGAGAACGGAATGCTCTCGACGAACGCCACGGCGTCGAGTCGCCCTGCGCTGTTACCAAGCCATGTCCGCACGCGGCCTGGCCCGGCGTTGTACGCCGCTGACGCGAAGATACGGTTATTACCGAACTGCTGATAGACGTACTGCAAGTAGCTGGTACCGATGTTGATGTTGGTCTCCGGATCCAGCAGCTGGGACGGGCTGCTGTAGCCTGGGATATTAAACATCTTCACCGTGTGCGTCGCGGTGCCCGGCATAATTTGCATCAGGCCGCTGGCCCCCACCGGCGAACGCACTTTCGGGTTCCAGGCGCTTTCCTGACGGGCAATGGCCATCGCGTAGCTTTGCGGAATATCTTTGCCGCTGGTGTAGCGATCGAACAGATCCTTATAAGCCAGCGGGAAACGCTCTTCGAGATGATCCCACAGCTTGCCGGCGATCGTCGCCTGCACGCTCAGATCCCACCAGCGATTATCAAACGCATAGCGGGCAAGCTGCGCCTTCTCGTCGGTGGTACGGCTGGTGACCAGGTTGGCCCATTCGCTGCGCGCGGTATTATCCAGATTCCAGTACATCAGCTCGCGCACGCGCGCCATTTCCGGCCCCTGCGTCAGCGCCGGGTTCGCGTTGGCTGGCGCTTTGTCGATCTTCAGTGTGTACTCCTCGCCCAGACGCTGCGCCGCCGCCATCGGGTAGAAGCCGCGCTGCTGCATCAGGGACTGGAGGATCGCTTTGGCTTCGTCTTCACGACCACGCTCCAGCAGCAGGTCCGCCTGCCAGTAACGCCATTCATCTTTCTCTTTAGCATCCATCGGCAGGCGCGCCAGCCAGGTATTGAGGCCACGACGATCGCCCGTTCCCAGCGCCATGCGCACGCGACGCTCCACCAGCGAGACAGAGTTTGAACGCATTACCGCGTCGTCACGCCAGCGCGCCTGTTCGTCGGTGACATCTGTTCCCATCAGTCGCCATGCCACAATATCGCGCAGTTCCTGGGTTTGATCGTCATTAAGCTGCTGGGCCTGCACCAGCTGCGGGATCATCAGCCGGGCGTTTTCCACATCCTCACGCGCCACGCTGGAAAAGGCCACCGCCGCCATCTGGCGGGTAAAATCGGTCGCGCCGGTGGTACGCGCAAACGTCAGCACGGTATTGGGATCGTTTGCCAGACTGATAACGGCAGAGGCAATGGTCTGATAATCCGCGGGCATCTGGCCCGCCAGCACGGTAACCAGCCGGGTGTTACCGGCCTTCATCGCCAGGCGAATACGTTCCAGGTAAGAGAGCGGATCCTGCTTGCCCGAGGCGCGCCAGGCGCTGAACAGCGGGTCACAGGCGTTTGGCTGGCTTTTGCCCGTCAACCACAGCTCTTTCGCGCCGGTCCAGGCTTCCTCCTGCTGACCGGTCGCCCATTTCGCATAATAGTAATTACACTGCGCTTCCGTCGCGCCCGGCTTATCCGGGCTGAAAGCCAGCAGGCCGCGCCAGTCTTCGCGACGGGCCAGCTCGTTCACAAACCGTGACTTCAGGGTGCGCGCAGGCGGCAGTGTCGGGTTCGCCTGAATGAAGTTATTTACGGTGACGGTCGGTTGATTCATGAGATCATCAGTGATCTGACGATACTCCAGATACGGATACAGCGGATAATCCTTCAGCGTCGGCATCAGCGCCTGCACGGTATCCATCTGCTTGTTGTCCCATGCCTGCTTAATCTGGGCATAGCGGTTACGTTGTTCATCCAGTGAATCGGCATGCACCGCCTGGCTTACCGCCATTACGCATACGCTGGCAGCCAGCAGACGCCAGACCACCCGTTTGGCTTTTTCCACAAGCTCTTCCTCATTGTTTTTCGTCAGTTGCAGCGTCTTGCCACGTTAAAGTTACCTCAACTTATGCTAACCAGGCATCCCACAACGCGCCACGTCATGGACACTTTTTTACCTTTCTTGCGCGTTTTAACACTCCCGACGTTCCTGGCTGGGATTAGGGCGTGAAAAAGGCTACACTTCGAGGCTGAAATTCATTCTCATCACGATAAAAGAGGCGAAGTCCAACGTGGCTCAATTCGTTTATACCATGCATCGTGTCGGCAAAGTTGTCCCGCCGAAACGTCATATTCTTAAAAATATCTCGCTGAGCTTTTTCCCGGGCGCAAAAATCGGTGTTCTGGGTCTCAACGGTGCCGGTAAGTCCACCCTGCTGCGCATCATGGCCGGCATCGATACAGACATCGAAGGTGAAGCCCGTCCGCAGCCTGGCATCAAGATCGGCTACCTGCCGCAGGAACCTCAGCTGAACCCGGAACACACCGTGCGTGAATCCGTTGAAGAAGCGGTATCCGAAGTGGTTAACGCCCTGAAAGGTCTGGATGAAGTGTATGCCAAATACGCCGAGCCGGATGCGGACTTCGACAAACTGGCCGCTCAGCAAGGCAAATTTGAAGAGATTATCCAGGCGCACGACGGTCACAACCTGAACGTGCAGCTGGAGCGCGCGGCAGATGCCCTGCGTCTGCCGGACTGGGATGCGAAAATCGCGAATCTCTCCGGTGGTGAACGTCGCCGCGTGGCGCTGTGCCGCCTGCTGCTGGAAAAACCAGACATGCTGCTGCTCGACGAACCGACCAACCACCTGGATGCGGAATCCGTGGCGTGGCTGGAACGCTTCCTGCACGACTTCGAAGGCACCGTGGTGGCAATTACCCACGACCGCTACTTCCTCGACAACGTGGCGGGCTGGATCCTGGAGCTGGACCGCGGCGAAGGTATTCCGTGGGAAGGTAACTACTCCTCCTGGCTGGAACAGAAAGATCAGCGTCTGGCGCAGGAAGCGTCTCAGGAAGCGGCGCGCCGTAAGTCTATTGAGAAAGAGCTGGAGTGGGTTCGTCAGGGCGCGAAAGGCCGTCAGTCCAAGGGCAAAGCCCGTCTGGCGCGCTTCGAAGAGCTGAACAACACCGAATACCAGAAGCGTAACGAAACCAACGAACTGTTTATCCCGCCTGGAGCACGTCTGGGGGATAAAGTGGTTGAAGTGACCAACCTGCGTAAGTCATACGGCGACCGCCTGCTGATCGACGATCTGACCTTCTCCGTACCGAAAGGTGCGATTGTGGGCATTATCGGTCCGAACGGCGCGGGTAAATCCACCCTGTTCCGCATGATGTCCGGTCAGGAACAACCTGACAGCGGCTCTATCACCCTGGGTGAGACCGTGAAGCTGGCCTCCGTTGACCAGTTCCGTGACGCGATGGACAACAGCAAAACCGTGTGGGAAGAAGTCTCCGGCGGTCTGGATATCATGCGTATCGGCAACACCGAGATGCCAAGCCGCGCCTATGTTGGCCGCTTTAACTTCAAGGGCACCGACCAGGGCAAACGCGTGGGCGAGCTGTCTGGCGGTGAGCGTGGTCGTCTGCACCTGGCGAAGCTGCTTCAGGTTGGCGGCAACGTTCTGCTGCTCGATGAACCTACCAACGACCTGGACATCGAAACCCTGCGCGCGCTGGAAAACGCCCTGCTGGAATTCCCGGGCTGCGCCATGGTTATCTCGCACGACCGCTGGTTCCTTGACCGTATCGCGACCCACATTCTGGACTACCAGGACGAAGGTAAAGTGGAGTTCTTCGAAGGTAACTTCACCGAATACGAAGAGTACAAGAAACGCACGCTGGGCGCAGACGCGCTGGAGCCGAAGCGTATTAAGTACAAGCGTATTGCGAAATAAAAGCAAAACGGCAACTTCGGTTGCCGTTTTTTATGTTTGTTCCCTCTCCGCGTGGGAGAGGGCCTGGGTGAGGGCATCAGGCCGCACAGTGTGTAGGCCGGGTAAGGCGAAGCCACCACCCGGCTTTTTTATTTGCCCACGTAATACCGCTTCACCTCATCAAACTGCATCGCAAAGTCGATATAGCTCATCAGCGCAGGCGAATTGAGCTTACGGCTCGGATAGGCCAGCCAGAGATCGTTCCCCTCAACGCGCCACTCCGGTAGCACCTTTACCAGCGCGCCCTTTTCAATTTTATCTTCCAGCAGGAATGCGGGTAACAGCGTGATCCCCGCCCCGGCAATGGCGCATTCTCGGGCGTACACCAGGTTATCCGTCATGTGGGCGTTATCCGGCAGGTAGCGGTAATCCTCACTCTCGCTTCGCAGAAGCCACTCCGACCATGCCCGGTGCGTAATGCAGCGGTGATCCACCAGCTGTCGTGGATGGATTAACGGCGCCCGACGTGCCAGATAGTCAGGCGAGGCCAGCATGTAGCGCGGACAGTGCCCAATCATGCGGCCAATCAGGGAAGAATCCTGCGGTTTGCCGGTGCGCAGCGCCACGTCAAAGCCCGACTCGACCAGATCCACCACATCGTCTGAAATTGATACATCCAGCGACACGTCAGGGTAGCGAAGCTGGAACTCGGCATTCATATGCGCCAGCAGCGTCGCGCCAATCCCTGCCGGACAGGTGATCCTCAGCCGTCCGCTGGGGTTTTCTCGCAGCCGCTGAATGGCATACTCCGCGCGCTCGCTGGCCGCCAGCATCTCGCGGCAGTGCACCAGATAGTGCTCGCCCGCAAACGTCAGGCTTATTCTGCGCGTCGTGCGGTTAAGCAGGCGGATCCCCACCTGCTGCTCCAGCTGGCTGATGCGCTGGCTGACGCTGGATTTCGGCAGCTCAGCTTTCAGCGCCGCCGCGGTAAAGCTGCCCATCTCAGCCACCAGCGCAAACAGCGCCATATCCTGTAGCTGTTTAAACATGATTGTTCACCCTGTACGAACGCTGAGTTCTTGATTGTCCATCTTATCATGCAGCTGACCACTTAATAGACTAGCCTCAACACAACGCATTCATTGAGGAGAACACCATGTCTGTTAAAGCCATTGCCGTTAACCCAGAAAATCCCTCCACCTTCGTTGAAATCACCCCGCCGATGCCGCAGCCCGGCGAGTACGATCTGCTGGTGGAGGTGAAAGCCGTCTCCGTAAACCCGGTGGACACCAAGGTACATGCAGGCATTGCTAAAAGCGGGTTGAAGGAGCCGCGCATTCTCGGGTGGGATGCCAGCGGGATCGTCAAAGCCGTCGGGGCTGGCGTCACCGGATTCAAACCGGGTGACGAAATATGGTACGCGGGGGATATCACCCGACCGGGCAGCAATACCACGCACCAGCTTATCGATGCGCGCATTGTCGGGCACAAGCCTGCAAACCTTGGCTGGGCCTCTGCGGCAGCACTGCCGCTGACGGCGCTCACCGCGTGGGAAGGCCTGTTTGAACGGCTGAAGATTCAGGATGCCGACGCAGATAAAACGCTGCTGATAATTGGCGGCGCGGGTGGAGTCGGATCGCTGGCGATCCCGTTTGCGAAGCACAACAGCAAGGTGAAGATCGTCGCAACCGCCTCACGAGAAGATTCCGCCCGATGGTGTCGCGATCGCGGGGCTGACGTTGTCGTAGATTACCGCGACCTGAAGGGTGAACTGGCGAAACAGGGGCTCACCTTTGTGGATTACATTTTTATCCTCAACGACACCGACGGGCACTGGGATGCGGTCAGCGATCTGATTGCCCCTCAGGGACACATTTGTTCCATCGTTGAAAATGCGCATCCGCTAAACCAGGACAAGCTGAAGTCCAAATCTGCCGCCCTGCACTGGGAATTTATGTACACCCGCAGCATGTACCAGACCGCGGATATGGCGCGCCAGGGCGAGATTTTAAATGAGGTGGCGAAGCTGGTGGATAACGGCGTGGTGGAAAGCTCGCTCAGCGAAACGCTGCACGGGCTGAGCGTGGAAAGCATTACCGAAGCGCACCGCATGGTGCTGGAGGGGCATATGCGTGGGAAAGTGGTGGTTGAGTTCTGAGTGGTTTGTTCCACCTCACCCTGCCCTCTCCCCACGGGGGAGAGGGTAAAGACAGCTCCGTGCGATCCCCTCTCCCCTTTGGGGAGAGGGTTAGGGTGAGGGGTAAGTTTTTTACCCCTGCTCACCCATCATCTCTTTCACCAGCTCGACGCAGCGCAGGAAACGGGTGTCGTAATCCGACTCTTCCACATGCACAAACTCAACGTTGTTCTCGTTAAGCATCTCCACCAGCATGGTCTGGAACTCACGCCTGTCTACCGAGCTGCCCAGGCTGCGCATGCCGTCGGCTACCCATGGGGTGTTGTTTTCCAGCAGGATAACCAGATCAAAGCGGTATTCATCAATCAGCGCCTGCACAAACGGGTGCTCGCGCCCCTCGTACTTTTTACAGAATGCCTGCGTGGTGACGAAATCGGTATCAATAAAGGCGACTTTATTGGCGTATTTCACCGCGAAATCAATGTACTGGGCATGACCAAGAGCGATTTTATCGTAGTCGGAATACTGTAATGCCATCTCGTCACCACCGAGGTGTGAGAAGACGTAATCGCGGCCATACTCCCACGCACTGGTGGTATTGAAGATATTCGCCAGCTTATTCACCAGCGTCGATTTCCCGCTCGACTCGCCGCCGAGGATCGCCACCGTACGCACGAAGAACGGCTTCACCTCGGTCGGAATGTAGTCCCAGTAGCGGAACGGGTTCTCGCGGATCTGCGCCCCGCTGATGTTCATAAAGGTGCGTTTAGGATCGATCAGCACGGTTTCGATAGCCAGATGCTCGCGGAACTGTGGCGCGTCGGACTCTTCAGAGGTGTAGATCCAGTTAGGCGCAATGCCCTTCTCTTCCATAAACGCTTTGATGCCGTTGCTCCACACGTCCCAGCCGTGCGGGTACGGCTCCATGCCCTCTTCGTTAAAGGCATGAATACGAATATTTTTCTGATACTTAAATGTCTGAAGTAGCCAGCGCAGGCGGTCCGGCACGGTGGGCTGCTGCGACATGGCGCTGTCTTCAAACAGCTGGCGATCGCGGGTTTCATCATAACCCATGATGATATGCAGCTCGTCGACCTGGCTACAGGCGCGCTGGATCAGATAGATATGCCCGGTATGCAGCGGGTAGAACTTACCGAACACCACGCCAATGTTCTTTTGCATCCGCGGAAATTCAAGCCCCAGAAAACGGTGCAGCGCTTCCAGCTTCTGCGCGCTGGGGCTTTTGATTTTGGCGTTCAGCAGTTGGCTCAGGTAGCCCTTGGTCATGCCGCTGGCGTCCGCTACCTGCTGTAACGTGCAGCCCTTCTGGCGGATAGCGGTCTTGATGTAGTCAAATGATGACATAAATTACGGTGCCTCCTGCAAAATCGAATACGTAATTATAAGTCGTCAAAGACATTTAACGCATCTGCGAGTTTTTTAACGCCAAAAACCTGCATCCCTTCCGGGATTTTTTTCGGCACGTTGGCGGCCGGAACAATTGCGCGGCGGAAGCCATGTTTTGCCGCTTCGGAGATACGCTCCTGACCGCTCGGCACCGGGCGAATTTCGCCCGCCAGCCCTACTTCGCCAAATACCACCAGATCCTGCGGCAACGGTCTGTCGCGCAGGCTGGAGACCATCGCCAGCAACAGCGCCAGATCCGCGCTGGTTTCCGTAACCTTCACCCCACCAACCACGTTGACGAACACGTCCTGATCCGCCATTTGCAGGCCGCCGTGACGGTGCAACACCGCCAGCAGGATCGCCAAGCGGTTCTGTTCCAGACCGACCGCCACGCGCCGCGGGTTGCCCATCATCGAGTGATCCACCAGCGCCTGAATTTCAACCAGCAGCGGACGCGTCCCCTCCCACAGCACCATCACCGAACTACCGGACGTAATTTCGTCGCCACGGCTCAGGAAGATGGCCGACGGGTTGCTGACTTCGCGCAGCCCCTGCTCGGTCATGGCAAACACGCCCAGTTCATTCACCGCGCCGAAGCGGTTTTTATGGCTGCGCAGGGTACGAAAACGGGAATCCGCATCGCCGTCGAGCATCACCGAGCAGTCGATACAGTGCTCAAGCACTTTCGGGCCGGCCAGCGAGCCGTCTTTGGTGACGTGGCCCACCATCACTATCGCTACGCCGCGCGTTTTGGCAAAGCGCGTTAAGTACGCAGCCGTTTCACGCACCTGCGCCACGCTCCCCGGTGACGACTGAATGTCCGCCATGTGCATCACCTGGATGGAGTCGATCACCATCAGCTTCGGCTGCTCTTCTTCGGCGATCATGCAGATCTGCTCGATGCTGGTTTCCGAGAGCATATTCAGATTGCCGGTCGGCAGACCGAGGCGGTGCGCGCGCATCGCCACCTGCTGGAGTGACTCTTCGCCCGTGACGTACAGGGTTTTCATCTGTTCGGCGAGCTTGCAGAGCGTTTGCAGCAGCAGGGTCGATTTACCCGCGCCCGGGTTACCGCCGATCAGAATAGCGCTGCCCGGCACTACGCCACCGCCGAGCACGCGGTCAAATTCTTTGAATCCGGTTGAGAAGCGCGGCAGCGCCTCAAGGCTGATATCCGAAAGTTTTTGTACCTTCGACACGCCTGCATTGCCCGCATAGCCGCTCAGGCGTTCATTGCGGGCCACGCTCGGCGAAGCCGCCACACCACGCACTTCGGTGATGGTGTTCCAGGCATGACAGGCGCTGCATTGCCCCTGCCAGCGCGGATAATCCGCACCACATTCATTACAGACAAATGCGCGTTTTGGAGCTTTCGCCACGGTTTACCTCGTTATTTCTGTGCGGTCTGCGCGCCGGATAGCGCTGACGCTTACCCGGCCTACAAAAGCAGGCCGCTATTTTTGATTAATGCTGCCGGAGAGAATGCAGAACACGCCCATCAGGTCAGCATGACGGATAGTGACTTCCGTCTTTTCATTCACTTTCGGCTTGGCGTGGTAGGCAATACCCAGTCCGGCAACTTTGATCATCGGCAGATCGTTCGCGCCATCGCCGATGGCGACGGTCTGTTCGACCGGAATGGCGTATTTCTCCGCCAGACGCGTCAGCGTATTGGCTTTGTACTGCGCATCCACGATGTCGCCAATCACTTGTCCGGTGAGTTTGCCGTCCATGATCTCCAGCTCGTTTGCCACCACGGTGGTCAGACGCAGCTTGTCACGCAGGTAATCGGCAAAGAAGGTGAACCCACCGGAGGCAATCGCCACTTTCCAGCCGAGCGTCTCCAGCTTGAGCACCAGCTGCGTCAGCCCTGGCATCAGGGGCAGTTCATCGCGCACCTGACGCAAAATGTTAGCATCGGCCCCCTTCAGGGTCGCCACGCGCTGTCTCAGGCTGGCGGTGAAATCCAGCTCGCCGCGCATCGCGCGCTCGGTGACTTCAGCCACCAGCTCGCCGCTACCCGCCAGTTTAGCAATCTCATCAATACATTCGATCTGAATGGCGGTGGAGTCCATGTCCATTACCAGCAGGCCGGGCGTTTTCAGGTGCGGAATTTTGCCGAGCGGGGCTACGTCCAGCCCGGCGTCGTGCGCCAGACGCGTGGCGCGCTGCGTCAGGGAACCCGCCAGGCGAATAACCTGATAATCTTCCACGCACCAGGCCGCAACGATGACCATCGCTGCGCCCAGTTTAGTTTGATACTGGGTGAGGCGTTGCTTATCCAGGCCGCGTCCGTACAGCAGCCAGCCGCTACGGCCAGCGTGGTAATCGAGAGGCATCACCTCATCGCCACTTAAAGAGAGCGGCAATCCTGGCCATAAAGAGACATCCGTTGGCAGGTCGCACCAGGTAATGTTCGGCATTGAAGCTCCTGTAATTTCGTTCGCGCCGGAAGGTTCCAGAGGGAAAATAACGCATGAGGCTACCCTGTAACCATCACTTCTGGCAACATTAAGCCGTAAATTTTAAGCAGGTGGAATATGGCTCGCGCAAAACTGAAATTCCGGCTTCATCGCGCCGTGATTGTCCTGATCTGTCTCGCACTATTAGTGGCGCTTATGCAAGGGGCATCCTGGTTTAGCCAGAATCACCAACGACAGCGTAACCCGCAGTTTGAAGAACTGGCCCGTACGCTGGCGCGCCAGGTGACGCTCAACGTTGCGCCGTCTATGCGCACCGAAACGCCGGATGACAAGCGGATAGCCCAGGTATTGCGCCAGCTTACGGAAAACAGCCGCATTCTGGATGCGGGCGTGTACGATGAACAGGGCGACCTGATTGCCCGCGCGGGTGAGCATGTCGACGTGCGCGACAGGCTGGCGCTGGACGGCAAAAAAGCTGGCGGTTATTTCAATCAACAAATCGTTGAACCCATTCAGGGCAAGAATGGCCCACTCGGCTATTTACGTCTGACACTCGACACCCACACCCTGCCAACCGAAGCCAAACAGGTGGATAACACCACCAATATTTTGCGCCTGATGCTGCTGCTCTCGCTGGCGATTGGCGTGGTACTGGCGCGCACGCTGCTGCAAGGCAAGCGCACCCGCTGGCAGCAGTCGCCGTTCCTGTTAACCGCCAGCAAATCGGTTCCCGAAGAGGAAGAGAGCGAGAAGAAAGAATAGTGATAAAGTAGGCGGATGATTCGGAAAAGGAACTCTGCCATGTCGACGTTACGCCTGCTTATCTCTGACTCTTACGATCCCTGGTTTAATCTCGCGGTGGAAGAGTGCATCTTCCGCCAGATGCCCGCCACCCAGCGCGTCCTGTTTCTCTGGCGCAACGCTGATACGGTCGTTATTGGCCGCGCGCAAAATCCGTGGAAAGAGTGTAACACCCGCCGTATGGAAGAGGACAACGTCCGCCTGGCGCGCCGCAGCAGCGGCGGCGGTGCGGTGTTCCACGATCTCGGCAACACCTGCTTTACCTTTATGGCGGGCAAGCCGGAATACGACAAAACCATCTCGACCTCCATTGTGCTCAATGCGCTCAATTCGCTCGGCGTGACGGCTGAAGCCTCGGGTCGTAACGATCTGGTAGTGAAAACACCTGAAGGCGACCGGAAAGTGTCAGGCTCAGCCTACCGCGAAACGATGGATCGCGGATTCCACCACGGCACATTATTGCTGAATGCCGATCTGAGCCGTCTGGCAAACTATCTGAACCCGGACAAGAAAAAGCTCCAGGCGAAAGGCATTACCTCCGTGCGCGGTCGCGTGGCGAATCTGGTGGATCTGCTGCCGGGGATTACTCATCAGCAGATTTGCGACGCGATCCGTGAAGCCTTTTTCAAGCATTACGGTGAACGCGTAGAAGCCGAGGTGATTTCTCCGGATAAAACCCCGGACCTGCCCAACTTCGCGGAAACCTTTGCGCGCCAGAGCAGCTGGGAGTGGAACTTCGGTCAGGCACCGGCGTTTTCACACCTGCTGGATGAGCGATTTACCTGGGGCGGCGTTGAGCTGCACTTTGACGTGGAGAAGGGCCATATCACCCGCACGCAGGTCTTTACGGATAGTCTCAATCCTGCACCGCTGGAGGCGCTGGCCGCACGTTTACAGGGCTGTCTGTATCGGGCGGATATGTTGCAGCAGGAGTGTGATGCATTAATTGGGGATTTTCCGGAGCAGGAAAAAGAGCTGCGGGATGTATCGGCGTGGATTGCTCAGGCCGTGCGCTAGTAAAAAAGCCCGCTGGCGCTGCGCTTAGCGGGCCTACAAAACCGTAGGCCGGGTCAGGCGAGGCCGCCACCCGGCACAACAGCTCTTACTCTTTATCGCCCAGCAGAACGGATTCCAGCGCGATTTTGATCATGTCGTTGAAGGTGGTCTGACGCTCGGCAGCGGTGGTCTGCTCGTGAGTACGGATATGGTCAGACACGGTGCAGATGGTCAGCGCTTTCGCACCGAATTCAGCCGCCACGCCGTAGATACCGGCCGCTTCCATTTCCACGCCCAGAATGCCGTATTTTTCCATCACGTCGAACATGTCGCCTTCTGGCGAGTAGAACAGATCGGCAGAGAACAGGTTGCCCACGCGCGCGTCAACGCCCAGCGCTTTTGCTGCGTCAACCGCGTTACGCACCATGTCAAAGTCAGCGATGGCCGCAAAGTCATGATCTTTAAAGCGAATGCGGTTGACTTTAGAGTCGGTGCACGCGCCCATGCCGATCACCACGTCACGCAGCTTAACATCCATGCGCACCGCGCCGCAGGAGCCGACACGGATGATTTTCTTCACGCCGAAATCGGTGATCAGCTCTTTGGTGTAGATGGAGCAGGATGGGATACCCATGCCGTGACCCATCACGGAGATTTTGCGGCCTTTATAGGTACCGGTGAAGCCCAGCATGCCACGCACGTTGTTCACTTCACGCACGTCTTCCAGGAAGGTTTCTGCAATGTGTTTCGCGCGCAGCGGGTCGCCCGGCATCAATACGACGTCAGCGAAATCACCCATTTCTGCATTAATGTGAGGAGTTGCCATCTTCAGTTCCTTTTACATTGTTGTTTTTGCCGGGTGGCGGCTGCGCCTTACCCGGCCTACATTCTCTTCTCCCTCTCCCACAGGGAGAGGGTCGGGGTGAGGGCATCAGGCCTCACCCAATCCGTTTAGAACATAGCCTTGCCATATTCCATGTCAGACGTACCAAAGTATTTCGCAATCGTCTGGCCGATGTCCGCGAAGGTTTCACGATGACCCAGCGAGCCCGGTTTGACTTTCGGGCCGTACACCAGCACCGGAATGTGCTCACGGGTGTGGTCGGTACCGGTCCAGGTCGGGTCACAGCCATGGTCAGCGGTCAGGATCAGAATGTCATCTTCCCCCACCAGCTCCATCAACTCTGGCAGACGGCGGTCAAACAGCTCCAGACCCGCAGCATACCCGGCGACGTCGCGACGGTGACCCCAGGAGGAGTCGAAGTCCACGAAGTTGGTGAAGACAATGGTCTTGTCGCCCGCTTCTTTCATCTCTTTGATGGTGGCGTCGAACAGCGCATCCAGACCGGTCGCTTTAACCTTTTTGGTGATGCCGCAGTTAGCGTAGATGTCCGCGATTTTACCTACGGAAATGACCTGGCCGTCTTTCTCGTCGACGAGTTTTTGCAGCACGGTCGGCGCCGGTGGCTCCACGGCCAGATCGTGACGGTTGCCGGTACGCTGGAAGTTACCCGCTTTGTCGCCGATAAACGGACGCGCGATAACACGGCCAATATTGTAGCCGCCTTCGGTCAGCTCTTCACGGGCGATCTCGCACAGCTCGTACAGTTTATCCAGGCCAAACGTCTCTTCGTGGCAGGCGATCTGGAACACAGAGTCAGCAGAGGTATAGAAAATCGGTTTGCCGGTTTTCATGTGCTCTTCGCCGAGCTGATCCAGAATCACGGTACCGGAAGAGTGGCAGTTGCCGAGGTAGCCCGGCAGGTTGGCGCGCTTCACCAGCTTATCGAGCAGCTCCTGCGGGAAGCTGTTCTCGTGATCGGAGAAGTAACCCCAGTCAAACAGCACCGGCACGCCAGCGATTTCCCAGTGACCGGACGGCGTATCTTTACCGGAAGAGAGCTCGTGCGCCCACGCGTAGGCGCCCACCACTTCCGCGTTTCCGTCCATACCGGCTGCGATTTTACCGGTAGAACCTTCATGCGCTTTTACCAGCCCGAGGCGGGTCAGGTTTGGCAGATTCAGAGGGCCTTTACGACCGTTGTCCGCTTCGCCTTTTGCACAGGCTTCCGCGATGTGACCCAGGGTATCGGAACCCACGTCACCAAAACGTTCTGCATCTTCGGTTGCGCCGATGCCGAATGAGTCCAGCACCATAATAAATGCACGTTTCATAATTGTTCTCCGTACTTAGTGCTTCATAAAAATGCGATCAGATCAGTATACCGCTATTCAGTGATACGACGATAGACCGTCGGTGTGGTTTCCGGTGCTTTATCGTCAAGAGTTATTGCCGCCTTCACCGCTTTCGCCGCGTCCTGCCAGCTGGCTTCGTCTTTCGCGTGGATCACCGCCAGCGGACGTTGGCCGTCAACGCTGTCGCCCAGACGGGCCATATCGGTAAAGCCGACGCTGTAATCAATGGTGTCCGATGCCTGACGACGACCGCCGCCCATAGACACGACCGCCATGCCGAGCGCGCGGGTATCCATAGCCGAGACGAAGCCTTCGCTGTCCGCATAGACCGCTTTGCTGAGCATCGCGGTGGGCAGGTATTTCGCGTAGTTTTCCACGAAGTCGGTCGGGCCTTTCTGCGCCGCCACCATCCGACCAAAGATCTCCGCCGCTTTGCCGTTGTCCAGCACCGCCTGAAGCTTCGCGCGCGCGTCAGCGTCGTCTTTGGCCAGCTTGCCGGAGATGAGCATCTCAACGCACAGCGCCATGGTGACATCGAACAGGCGCGGGTTACGGTATTCGCCTGTGAGGAACTGCACGGCCTCGCGGACTTCAACGGCGTTACCGGCGCTGGACGCCAGCACCTGGTTCATGTCCGTCAGCAGTGCGGTGGTGCGCACGCCCGCGCCGTTGGAAACGCCAACGATCGCTTCAGCCAGCGCCTCAGAGAGTTCATAGGTCGGCATAAACGCGCCGCTGCCCACTTTCACATCCATCACCAGTGCATCCAGCCCTTCCGCCAGCTTTTTGGCGAGGATAGAGGCGGTGATCAGCGGGATGGAGTCTACGGTCGCGGTAATGTCACGCGTCGCGTAGAAACGCTTGTCTGCTGGCGCAAGAGAGCTGGTCTGGCCGATAATCGCCACGCCAACGTCTTTAATAATGTCGCGGAAGCGGTTGTCATCCGGGAAGATATCGAAGCCCGGAATGGCTTCCAGTTTGTCGAGCGTACCGCCGGTATGACCCAGGCCGCGCCCGGAAATCATCGGGATGTAACCGCCGCAGGCTGCCACCATCGGGCCAAGCATCAGGGAGGTCACGTCGCCCACGCCGCCGGTGGAGTGTTTGTCCACAATCGGGCCGTTGAGGTTAAGGCTTTTCCAGTCCAGAACGGTTCCTGAATCTCGCATCGCCATGGTCAGTGACACGCGCTCAGGCATCGACATATCGTGGAAGAAAATGGTCATCGCCAGAGCCGCAATCTGCCCTTCAGAGATGGTGTTATCACGAATGCCGTTGATAAAGAAGCGGATCTCTTCGTCGCTTAATGCATGACCATCACGTTTTTTACGAATAATTTCTTGTGCGAGAAACACGGTAACCTCCATGCGGAATCGGGTGAATGGCGGCGGGTATGTTGACCCGCCCTACGATCCTGTAGGCCGGGTTAGCGTAGCGCCACCCGGCAATTCAAACTTAGTAGCTGCTTGCGCTCTTACCGTCACCGTGACCCAGCGCTTTCAGCAGGCTGGCCAGCAGGCTGGACGCGCCGAAGCGGTAGTGGCGGGAGTCCGCCCAGTCGGCGCCGAACAGCTCGTCGGCAATCGCCAGAAACTGCTGCGCGTCTTCTGCGGTACGCACGCCGCCTGCCGGTTTGAAGCCAACGGTTTTGGACACGCCCATATCACGGATAACTTCCATCATGATGCGCGCGCTTTCCGGAGTCGCGTTGACCGGCACTTTACCGGTAGAGGTTTTAATGAAATCCGCGCCCGCTTTGATAGAGATTTCAGACGCTTTACGAATCAGCGCCTCTTCTTTCAGCTCGCCGGTTTCGATGATCACTTTAAGCAGCACGTTTGCCGCCGCACATGCGTCTTTACAGGCTTTCACCAGGTCAAAACCGACCTGCTCGTTGCCGGCGATCAGCGCGCGGTACGGGAAAACCACGTCAACTTCGTCTGCGCCGTACGCAATCGCCGCGCGGGTTTCCGCCAGCGCGATCTCGATGTCGTCATTACCGTGCGGGAAGTTAGTCACGGTCGCAATGCGCACGTCCGGCGTGCCCTGTTCTTTCAGCGTTTTGCGGGCAATCGGGATAAAGCGCGGGTAGATACAGACGGCGGCGGTATTACCCACTGGCGTTTTTGCCTGATGGCACAGGGCGATGACTTTTTCATTGGTGTCGTCATCATTCAGGGTGGTCAGGTCCATCAGTTTCAACGCGCGCAGGCTGCTTGCAGTTAAATCGGTCATAACATTCTCCAACGGCAGTGCCGTATAAATTTTACCTTGCGGGTCTGTGAGTATTCTAACATTCACCCGCATCCACACTTCGACATTCATCACAGTTAATGAAAACTGTGTGCAAATTTGCATTACTGTAATGAGATCTTCTTCAAACTTTCATGCGTCAACCGCCGACAAAAGCAGCGATACCCCCTGTCGGATCAAAAGCCCCGGCAGGCTGGCTTCTTACAATTCGTTCACCATCCGCAGAACCCTCAAGGAAGTTGAACATGCCCGACGCCCTGCAACAACGATGCCAGCACATTGTGACCAGCCCGGTGTTAACCCCGGAACAAAAACGTCATTTTCTGGCGCTGGAAGCGGAGAACAATCTGCTCTATCCCACTCTGCCAGAGGCGGCCCGCGCCGCGCTGGACGAGGGATACATCTGCGACATGTTCGAAGGCCATGCGCCTTACAAACCGCGCTACGTGCTGCCGGACTACGCTAAATTTCTGGCTAACGGCTCAGAATGGCTGGAGCTGGAAGGGGCGAAAGATCTGGATGATGCCCTCTCACTGCTCACTATCCTTTATCACCATGTTCCGTCCGTCACATCGATGCCAGTCTATCTGGGTCAGCTCGATGAGATACTCAACCCATATGTTAAAATTCTAACACAGGATGAAATCGATAGCCGAATAAAACGTTTCTGGCGTTACCTGGACAGAACCCTGCCCGATGCCTTTATGCATGCCAATATCGGCCCGGCGGATACGCCCGTCACGCGTGCCATTTTGCGAGCGGACGCAGAGCTGAAGCAGGTCGCGCCGAACCTGACCTTTATTTACGACCCGGACGTCACCCCTGACGATCTGCTGATGAGCGTGGCGAAAAACATTTGTGAGTGTAGTAAGCCGCATATATCCAATGGCCCGGTAAATGATAAAATTTTCACAAAAGGTCGCTATGGCGTGGTGAGCTGTTACAACTCCCTGCCGCTGGCGGGCGGCGGCAGCACGCTGGTGCGCCTTAACCTGAAAGCGATTGCGGAGCACAGCCGCTCACCGGAAGACTTTTTCACCCGTACCCTTCCCCACTACTGCCAGCAACAAATCGCGATCATCAATGCGCGCTGCGATTTTTTATATGAACAATCCGGCTTCTTTGAGAATAGCTTCCTGGTGAAAGAGGGGCTGATTGATGCCGATCGTTTTGTACCGATGTTTGGCATGTACGGTCTGGCCGAAGCGGTAAACGTGCTGTGCGAGAAAGCAGGCATTACGGGACGGTACGGTAAAAACGAGCAGGCCAATGCGCTGGGTTACCGCATCAGTGAACAGCTGGCGGCGTTCGTTGAAAACACGCCGGTGAAACACGGCTGGCAGCACCGCGCGATGCTGCACGCGCAGTCAGGGATCAGTTCTGATTCAGGCACCACGCCGGGGGCGCGTCTGCCGTACGGTGACGAGCCAGATCCCATCAGCCACCTGCTGGCCGTAGCCCCGCACCATAAACACTATCATTCGGGGATCAGCGATATTCTCACCCTGGATGAGACGGTTAAACGCAATCCTGAGGCGGTGGTGCAGCTGTGCCTGGGGGCGTTCAACGCCGGTATGCGTGAGTTCACCGCGAATGTGGCCGGAAACGACCTGGTGCGCGTTACCGGGTATATGGTGCGGCTCTCCGATCTGGAGAAATATCGGGAGGCCGGCTCGCGCACCAACACCACCTGGCTCGGCGAGGAGGCCGCGCGCAATACCCGTATTCTGGAACGTCAGCCACGCGTGATAAGCCATGAACAGCAGATGCGCTTTAGTTAGTCAGGTTATTCCCTTCTCCTGCGTGGACGGGCCGGGCAGCCGCCTGGCGCTGTTCCTCCAGGGCTGTAACCTGCGCTGCAAAACCTGCCACAACCCGTGGACCATCGGGCGCTGCAACGACTGCGGCGACTGTGTTCCCCACTGTCCTCATGATGCGCTGACGATTCAGGCCGGGCGCGTCTGGTGGCAGGAGAGTCACTGTCAGCAGTGCGATACCTGCCTGCACCTGTGTCAGCAGCAGGCGACGCCGATGGCGCAGCGATACAGCGTCGAGGAGATCCTCTCACGGATCCGCACGTCCGCGCCGTTTATTGAGGGCGTGACCGTCAGCGGGGGTGAGGCCACCACGCAGCTGCCGTTTGTGGTTGCGCTGTTCACCGCGATCAAAGCCGATCCGTCCCTGCGCCATCTGACGTGCCTGGTGGACAGCAACGGCCTGTTAAGCGAAACCGGCTGGCAAAAGCTGTTACCGGTGTTTGACGGCGCGATGGTGGATCTGAAAGCCTGGGGCAATGAACATCACCGTTTTCTGACCGGGCGCGAAAACACGCTGATCAAGCAGAGTATCCGCTGGCTGGCCGATCGTCATCGCCTGACGGAGCTGCGCCTGCTGGTGATCCCCGATCGGTGTGATTATCTGCAACATCTGTCATCGCTGACCGCTTTTATCCACGCGTTGGGGAACGTTCCGGTGCGGATCAACGCGTTTCATGCCCATGGGGTTTACGGGGAGGCGGCGCGATGGCGGAGCGCCACGCCGGAGGACATCGAGCCGCTGGCGCAGGCCCTGGAACGACAGCAGATCACGGTGATCCGCCCGGCCCTTTATCTATAGCGTGATGCCGAAGACCGCGCGGGTATTTTCCAGCAGCGCGCTGGCAATCACATCTTCAGGCTCCTGACGCAGCTCGCACAACACATCAAAAACGCGCGCCGCCTGCTCCGGACGGTTGGGCTGGCCCTGAAAACCATTCAGCGGCATGTCAGGGGCATCCGTTTCCAGCAGGAGCGAAGACAGGGGGAGCTGCGCCATCACATCCCGGGTTTTGCTGGCACGCGGATAGGTGATAGTGCCACCGACACCAATTTTATAGCCCAGCTCGATAAAACGCTGCGCCTGCTGAAGGCTTCCAGCGAAACCATGG
The DNA here is from genome assembly GCF_015159675.1 of Enterobacter cloacae complex sp. S2. Lineage (NCBI taxonomy): Bacteria > Pseudomonadati > Pseudomonadota > Gammaproteobacteria > Enterobacterales > Enterobacteriaceae > Enterobacter > Enterobacter cloacae complex sp. S2. The sequence goes on along the minus strand of NZ_JADDTS010000018.1, from coordinate 7,346 downwards.
ACCACGCCCCTGCGCGGCACGTCGATGCGCTTCAGGTGCATCGCCAGTTTGTCATGGGTGCGCCTGGAGTGGAGGATCACCGGCAGATCGTGGCGCTTTGCCAGCCGGAGCTGCGCATCCAGGATCGTCTGCTGGCGTTCAAACTGCGGATCTTCACGATAGAGATCGAGGCCGATCTCACCGATGGCAACCAGCTTCGTATCCGCGTTTTGCAGCGTGGCATCCAGCCTGTCGAGATGGTCATCAAGATGGTGCTCAATCACGATCGGATGCAGACCCAGCGCGGCATACAGCGCATCGTGACCCTGGGCAAGCGCCAGGACTTTCTCGAATCTCGCCGCTTCAATAGCGGGCACAATAATGGCTCTCACACCGGCCTCAGCCGCACGCGCAATACTTGATGTTTCCACCCCGCTAAACGGCGGGAAATCAAAGTGGCAATGGGTATCGATAAAAGAGTGCGTCACGCCAGGTCCTCGTTATCGAGTATGCCGTCGTTGGCCTGCGGCGCGTCCACCAGCGGCATCGCCACCGCGTCATTGGCCACACTAGCGGGTGGCAATATGATGCTTTTATGCCGATGAAGAGGCGGTTGCTCGGCCAGCATTTTCCCGACGGTCGCCAGGAAGTAACGCCCGCATAGCCGCCCCGTTTTGTAATCCATACGCAACGCAGGCAGCCGACTGCCCAGCGCCATGCTCAGCAGCGGCTTCGGCGGGTAAATTTCAAAGATGCGCAGCTTGCCCGGTGGTTTTTCAATAAAACGCTGCATCGCGCCGTAGGTGGTTTCATGCTGCTTCGCGATATTCACCAGCGGTTGCAGGCTGCTGTCGCCCAGCCAGCGTTCCATCCGCTTAAACCACTGTGGGGTGTAATACATCTGAGAAGGCACCGTGCGGATCACCACAATGGTTTTCGCCCCGCGACGTGCGGCCTCCTGTACCGGCACCGCGTCGCTGATACCGCCGTCAAGATAGTTTATCCCCTCCAGCAGCGCCCCGGTACGGTAGAAACCCGGGATCGCGCTGGAAGCGCGAATGATATCCAGCCAGTTCTCTTTCTGCGGCGAAAAGTAACCCGGTGAATAGTCATCGCCACGGCTGGCGCACATCCAGAACGCTTTGCCGGTATCGAACAGTCGTGACGCGGTATCCATGGCCAGCGGCATCTGGCTGGAGGTGGCATCCAGTAACCAGTCGAGATCGATCAGGTTCCCGCCGCGCACGAAGCGTACCGGATTGAAGAATTCTTTGGAGGTGGTGTAGCGCATAATCACTTTGCGCGCATAGCCGGGCTGGTTGCAGACATAGGCGGAGAGGTTCTGCGCCCCGGCAGAGGTACCGAAGTAGAGATCGAACGGGTTGAATTGCGCGCGCATAAATTCGTCGAGCACGCCGGCGGTAAAAATACCGCGCTGCCCGCCCCCTTCACAGACCAGCGCAAGCTGGCCTGCATGAAACGGTTTTAACGTCAGCGGCGCAATATTGCCGAGCGTCACGGGAATTCGTTGCCCCACCTCTGCCTTCCTGTTTTCATTATTTTGATGAGACACAGTAACGCACATTCCCGATGGTTCTCAAACGAGAAAAAGCCAGTCACGAGGACTGGCTTGAGTTTGTTTAATAACTATTGCGTTTGCTACGGGCGACGTCGACCCGTAAACAGGCTGACCAGGAACAGAATAATACCGACGACGAAAACAATTTTCGCTGCCCATGCCGCGGTACCCGCCAGTCCACCAAAGCCCAATGCGGCGGCAATTAACGCGATAACCAGAAATATAATGCCCCAACGAAACATAAGCCTCTCCTTTACCATAGTTAATGTCGGCCGCTAAACGTGAGCGCTCAGGTCACTCACCGGCTTTTCCAGAGTCGTTTTTATTTCGCCCGCGGTTTTCAGCCAGACGGGCGAGTGGTACTGCTTTACTTCGTTTTCAGATCGTTTTTGACGCTTTTCACACCATCAATAGCTTTCGCAATTGACTCGGCACGATCGCTTTGTGCCTGGTTCTCAACCGTACCGGACAGCTGGACCACACCATCAGTGGTTTCAACTTTCACCATACGGGATGGCACGATGTCGTCAGCTAACAGTTTAGCTTTGATTTCGCTGGTAGTTGCTGCATCTCCGGCATAGCCCTTCACCGACGATTCTTTGCTGTCACGTACGTGCAGTTTGTCGCTTACAGAGCTTACGCCCTCAACGCCTTTCGCTACTTTAACGGCCTCTTCAGCCTGAGTCTGGCTTTCAACGAAACCGCTCAGAGTGACAACCTTATTGTCGGTTTTAACAGAAATATCGGTGCTCTTAATGGATTCATGATCCACCAGTGCGGCTTTCACTTTTGCTGTGATAGAGCTGTCATCCATGAAATTACCGACTTTATTCATAGAGCTATCGATTTTTTCCCCTGCGGTATTAGCGGTATTTTGCGCTTTATCCATGGTGCTGGATTCCGCCAGAGCAGAACCGCTTACCAGGACACTACCCAACGTTACAGCCAGCAGAGTTTTAGAAATCTTCAGTCTTGTCATATTCATCGATTTATTCCTGTGTTTTGCCCGTTATTTGGGCGACATACTTCCCTAAATCTTGGTTTTATATATTGCGAATTAACACACGGGCGAAATGGAGAACCAGTGGACATGCATTGAACAGTTAATTCATCCACGCCCGGTGCTAAACACTGAGTTAAATATAGATCACAATCAGAGGGGTGCATTCAGAATTGGGGAAAAAACGAACGAATAGCGAAAAATTACGTTGAATTAAGAACATTCCGCAAGGGTTTAATAACACTGGAATTAAAGAAGAGCACGGCGGCTGCCGTGCTCTGTGAGGGAATTAATGCTCGCGCGTTTTGCGGAACTGAACGTCGGGATAACGTTCCTGCGTCAGGTTCAGGTTAACCATAGTCGGGGCGATATAGGTCAGATTATCGCCACCGTCCAGCGCCAGCTGAACTTCGTTCTTACGCTTAAACTCTTCGAATTTCTTCACGTCTGAACATTCAACCCAGCGCGCGGTCGCCACGTTCACCGATTCGTAAATCGCTTCCACGTTGTACTCGCTCTTAAGACGGGCAACTACCACGTCAAACTGGAGCACACCCACCGCGCCCACGATCAGATCGTTGTTGGCGATAGGGCGGAACACCTGTACAGCCCCCTCTTCCGAAAGCTGGACCAGGCCTTTCAGCAGCTGCTTCTGCTTAAGCGGATCGCGCAGGCGAATGCGGCGGAACAGTTCCGGCGCGAAGTTCGGGATACCGGTGAACTTCATCATTTCGCCCTGCGTGAAGGTATCGCCGATCTGAATGGTACCGTGGTTGTGTAAACCAATGATGTCACCCGGATAGGCTTCTTCCACGTGCGAACGGTCGCCCGCCATGAAGGTCAGCGCGTCGGAGATCACTACGTCTTTACCAATACGCACCTGACGCAGCTTCATGCCCTTTTCGTACTTACCGGAAACCACGCGCATAAAGGCGACGCGGTCGCGGTGTTTCGGGTCCATGTTGGCCTGAATTTTAAAGACGAAGCCGGAGAACTTCTCTTCCTTCGCTTCTACTTCGCGGGTGTCGGTTTTACGCGGCATCGGCTGCGGGGCCCACTCAACCAGACCGTCGAGCATATGGTCAACGCCGAAGTTGCCGAGTGCAGTACCGAAGAAGACCGGGGTAATGTCACCGCTCAGGAACAGCTCTCTGTCGAACTCGTGAGAGGCGCCTTTGACCAGCTCAAGCTCATCGCGCAGTTGCGCGGCCAGCTCTTCACCGACAGCGGCGTCCAGCTCCGGGTTGTCCAGCCCTTTCACGATGCGGACTTCCTGAATGGTGTGGCCCTTACCGGTCTGATACAGGTAGGTTTCGTCTTTATAGAGGTGGTAAACCCCTTTGAACAGCTTGCCGCAGCCAATCGGCCAGGTGATTGGCGCGCAGGCGATTTTCAGCTCGTTTTCCACTTCATCCATCAGCTCCATCGGATCACGGATGTCACGGTCGAGTTTGTTCATAAAGGTGAGGATCGGCGTATCGCGCAGACGAGTGACTTCCATCAGCTTGCGGGTACGATCTTCAACACCTTTCGCGGCGTCGATCACCATCAGGCAGCAGTCCACCGCCGTCAGGGTACGGTAGGTATCTTCGGAGAAGTCTTCGTGCCCCGGGGTGTCCAGCAGGTTCACCAGGCAGTCATGATACGGGAACTGCATCACGGAGGTGGTAATCGAAATACCACGCTGCTTTTCCATCTCCATCCAGTCGGATTTAGCATGCTGGCTGGAGCCACGGCCTTTAACGGTACCCGCGGTCTGGATCGCCTGTCCGAACAGCAACACCTTCTCGGTGATGGTCGTTTTACCGGCATCCGGGTGCGAGATAATGGCAAAAGTGCGGCGTTTGGCCACCTCTTGCAGATAAGGAGACAACGTCATAATCAATTCTTCTTAGGTAAGCGCGGCAGCAGGCCGCGCATCATGGAATACGAAAAATGCGGCTATTTTACCCATCAACAGGGGGCAGGCAATCATTGTTTACACAGGAGCTGCTCCAGTTCGTTCAATGACGTAACGGTCCAGGTCGGCTCGATGCCTTCCGGCAGCGTGCGGCCATGCGTATTCAGCCAGACGGTCGACAGGCCCGATCTCATACCTCCCAGAATATCAGATTCTGCCGTATCCCCCACCATCAGCACGCGATCGCGGTCAGGATTGCCCGCTTGCGCCAGCGCATAATCGAAAATACGCGGATCCGGCTTCGGCACGCCTACCTCTTCGGAGATCACCAGCGCGTCGAAATGATCGCGCAAGCCAGTGCATTCAAGGCGGATCTGCTGAAGCGCGGTAAAGCCGTTGGTGATGATCCCAAGCTTCACCTTCCCTTTCAGCGAATCCAGCAGAGAAACGGCGCCGGGCAGCGGCGCGCAGATATCCGCCATCGCATTCAGGAAGGCCTCGTTCAGCACCCCAGGACTGATGTTTAACCGTTCAGCCCAGACGTCAAAACGCTGATGCTGAAGCTGTAACGCGGTGATGGCTCCGTTCTGGTAATCCACCCACAGCGGCTTGTTCACCGCCTGATAGTCCTGAAAATCTTCCGCGGTGAACGTCACGCTATAGTCGAGAAACATCCGCTGTAGGCCGCCGAACGAGTCAAACGTAAACAGCGTTTCGTCGGCATCAAAGAAAATCCAGTCCCATTTCATCGTTACAACCTTATTTTCGTTATCCAATCGGCAGAGCCATGATAATGGCGTCTTCACGTCCCTCTGCGGTGGGGTAGTAGTTACGGCGGATAGTCGCCTCGTTGAAGCCTAAGCTTTCATAGAGCGCGATGGCGGCGACATTGGACGCGCGCACCTCCAGCCACAGGGTGAAAACGTCACGGGTTTCCAGCTCACGAATGAGGTGCTCAAGCAGATCCCTGCCCAGCCCGCGGCGCTGGTAAGCGGGATCGACCGCGATATTAAACAGCGTCGCCTCGTCCAGAACGACCTGCGTGATGGCGAACGCGGCCATCGCACCGTCAACGTCCAGGCGGAGATTTAAATAGCGTTCGCCCTGATTGCTGGCAAACGTCTTTTCGCTCCACGGAAAGGCATGGGCGCGTGTTTCAATCGCGAACGCGGTGGCCAGGTCAGCCGTCGTGAGGGAAGAAATCGTGTTCATATTCGCAAATTTGTTGCCATAGCGCGCTACGCGCTTTTGGGTTGGCTTTCAGTTCGTCCAGCGCTGGCGAGCTGATCTGGCTTCCTTCAAGAGGTAGCTCATCCACCGCCCCGATTCGCCAGCTGTTACAGCGGCTGTCAGGGGGAAGCATCGCGACGCTTTCGGGCGCCAGCTGTAATACCTGATCGTTTGTCACCTTCAGGGTGCGAAGGACATCCTCAATCAGGGGTTCGTTCAGGGCAGGCGGCGCTTCTGCCACCATCACCAGGCGGACATGCGCAGGGATGGAGATGGCTATTTCGCCCCGCAACGCCGTCGGGCGACGCAAAGCCCACTGGGTGATGCCCAGCTGCTGCAACTGCCAGTCTCGTCGGGATGTCATAGCTAAAACTCCTGTCTCTCAGGCGCGCAAATATAGCAAATGTGTCGAAACTGCGCCATCTACCTACTATAATCCCCGCCTGAGTTTATTGAGGAACAATTCATGTCTGCATTTACCCCGGCAAGTGAAGTCTTGCTGCGTCACAGTGATGATTTCGAAGAAAGCCGTATTCTGTTTGCCGGAGATATGCAGGATGACCTGCCCGCACGTTTCGACTGTGCTGAAAGCCGTGCCCACACCCAATACTACCACCACTGGCAGGTGCTGAGCCGCCAGATGGGCGAGCGCGCACGCTTTAGCCTGGTGGCGGAGCAGAGCGATATTGCTGACTGCGATACGCTCATTTACTACTGGCCGAAGAACAAACCGGAAGCCCAGTTCCAGCTGATGAACCTGCTTTCTCTGCTGCCGATCGGCTGCGATATTTTTGTCGTCGGTGAGAACCGCAGCGGGGTGCGAAGCGCAGAGCAGATGCTCGAAGGCTACGCGCCGTTGACGAAAATCGACAGCGCCCGACGCTGCGGCCTGTATCATGGCCGTCTGGAAAAACAGACCACTTTTGATGCCAACACCTTCTGGGACGAGTACCAGCTTGACGGACTGACCATTAAAACCCTGCCGGGTGTGTTTAGCCGTGACGCGCTTGATACGGGCAGCAAGCTGCTGCTGTCCACCCTGACGCCGCACACCAAGGGCAAGGTGCTGGATGTCGGCTGTGGCGCGGGCGTGCTGTCAACGGTTCTCGCCAGCCACTCACCAAAAGTGCGTTTAACCCTGTGTGACGTGAGCGCCCCGGCGGTAGAAGCCAGCCGCGCCACGCTTGCTGCGAATGGCATTGAAGGCGAAGTGATTGCCAGCAACGTCTTCTCCGACGTGACCGGTCGCTTTGACATGATCATCTCTAACCCGCCGTTCCACGACGGGATGGAGACCAGCCTTGAAGCGGCGCAAACGCTGATCCGTGGCGCAACCCGTCACCTTAACAGCGGCGGTGAGCTACGTATTGTGGCGAATGCCTTCCTGGCGTATCCGAAAGTGCTGGATGAAACCTTCGGCTTCCACGAAGTAATCGCCCAGACAGGCCGCTTTAAGGTGTATCGCACCGTGATGACGCGCCAGGCGAAAAAGTAATTCCTCTGCCCGGCGATGGCTGACGCTGCCATCGCCCATTTTTGCAGCAATCAAAACAACGTGCGCAATTTTCTGTTGACGTAAAGCTGAAAACATCTAGAATGCGCCTCCGTGGTTACGATACTTTTACAGTGTCGATGGTATGCGAAGGTGGCGGAATTGG
>NZ_JADDTS010000017.1:0-107522 GCF_015159675.1 Enterobacter cloacae complex sp. S2 | reverse complement strand
ATGTACATGTTTCTGAAGGAAAAGATCCACGCTGGTTTCTGGAACAACTGGATAGCGCCCGCCTGGGGCTGGGCGGGTGGGGCGCCGTAGCCAGAAAGCTGAACCTGAATGATGCGGAAATGACAGCCTTTACGCTGCAATTACGCTTGCTTCAGCAGCGCGTTCCCCAGTATGAAAGCGGGCAGGATGTCAGCGAAAACCAGCTGATTGCGGCGATGCGCTTCGTCACATCCCTTGAATATCTGCGTCTGCAACAGCCCCTTCTGACCTACGATACCGGGAGGGTGCCAGACAAGGCGAGCCAGCTCCAGGCGCAGAAACAGGTGCGTGCCATTGAGCTGATGATAAAAGGATTGATACAGCAGGCATGGCCCGATCCGGTGCGGCTGAATAATCATCTTAAGACCTTGTTTAATGCTGAACGTGTGCGTCGCTGGCTGAAAAACGGTGAAATTAATGATGTTCTGAGCGGCATGTTATTTAGTGAGCTGGCCCAGCTGCTGGTGGATAAGAAAGAATTTAGCCGCTACTACGCGTCGCTGTTTAACGCCCCGGACATGCTGACGCTGCTGGTAGAACCCCGCAAAACCCTGCAAACCTTCCTCGAAGATATCCGTCAAATCCGCAACAGCATCACCGTGCAGCAGCCGTTGAGCGGGGCGCAAATCCAGCTGCTCGACAGCTATTACACGCAGATCACCCGCTCCGTTCAGCGCGCGTTTGAGGAAGGGCGGACACGCGTTAACCCGGCGGCGCTGATGGCGGTGGATGAAAGCGAGCTGCATGCATTCTGGGAAAAGGCGCAAAAAATAGACCGCACAACAGGCGGCGATCTGTTTGAAGTGCGTGACAGCATAGAGAAACCGACTCAGCGCGCCGCGCGTACGCCAGAGCAGCGCGAACAGCTGATTTCCGGCGTGCTGTGGGGAGCGGTTGTCGTGATGGTTATCGCGATTGTCGTGGGGGGATTCTGGCTGGTGACCAGCAGTAAACCGCAGCCGGCTGTGGCCAGCACGGCATCTCCCGCACCGGTGCAGGAGATGCGCGAAACGCCTTCCTCGCGAGAAACGCTGACGCGGATGGGTGTCACCTGGGATGAAAACAACTTCCGTTCAGCGATTAGCCGCAATGATACCCGCGTGGCGCTCCTGTTCTTGCAGGGTGGCATGGACTGGAAAATGTCATGGACGGAGGAGGCATTGTCGGCAGGCTACGATGACGTGCTGGAAGTGATGTTGCGCTACCGCCTGCAAATGACAGAGCAAAAGCCCTGCCGACGCTTTATTAATACGCTTAGCCATGCGATGGCGAACGGCGAATCGCTGACGTCTATGCGTAAGCAGTACCTGAAAGCATTCTGTACCGTCCCGGCGGTAGTGAAACGTCAGCAGCACGACGCCGATATGGCAACGCGCCGCGCGAAGACGCAGCCCGATGCCAGTACAAAAAAATGGCAGTCCATCCAGACTGCCATTTATGAGGTGATTCGTTAACTTTTCCCTCTCCCCTCAGGGGAGAGGGTTAGGGTGAGGGGCAAGGCTCAAGGTTCACCATATAACCCAATCAACCGCCGCACCACCCCATTCGTCCAGCCGAAGCCATCCTGCAACGGATACTCCCCCCCGCCACCTTCGCGTGGCGTGCTGCTGGCGATATGGTACTTCTCAATCAGCTTATGATGGGTTTTGTAGTAATGGTTTACCGTGTGCAGCCAGCTCCAAGCGATCTCATCCCCCAGCGAGTCGTTGCCGTACTGCTTGAACCCCTGGATCGCCATCCATTGTAGCGGTGCCCAGCCGTTCGGCTTATCCCATTGCTCACCTGTTTCATATTCGGTGGCGAGAATACCGCCCGGCGTGAGCAGACGGGCTTTAACGGCATCGGACAGCCGTTCAGCCTGCTCATGCGTCGCCATGCCCACATACAGCGGCACAATGCTGGCCGCAGAGAACAGCGCCAGGGCTTCACGGCGCCAGTCGTAATCACGATAACAGCCGTTCTCTTCGTCCCACAGATAGCGGTTCACCGCCGCGCGCCGGTCGCTGGCTTTCTGGCGGAATAGTTCAGCCGTCTCTTTATCCCCTTTCGACGCTGAGATATTGGCGATAGCGCTCTCCAGTTTGAACAGGAATGCGTTCAAATCGATGGGGATAAATTGCGTCGTGCGGATACTGGCCAGCCGCGCAGGATCGCGCAGCCAGCGGGACGAGTAATCCCATCCTGAGGCTGCCCCGGCGCGCAGGTCGCGATACACCTCGTTCGGCGGGCGACCGGAATGACGGGCGGTTTCAACGTCCTCAATCCAGGATTCATCCCGTGGCGTATCACGATCGTCCCAGTAGCGGTTGAGCAATGAGCCATCCGGCATGCGCACCGCACTGCGATAGGCCTGGTTGAGCAGCAGCGATTCCGCCCCGTCCATCCAGAAGGCGTACTCCATCTTGAGATGCTCAAGATAGCGCTTCGCCCCGCGCACGCCGTCCTCTTCAAACAGCTCCACCATCAGGGCAAAAACCGGCGGCTGGGAGCGGCTGAGGTAGTAGGTGCGGTTGCCGTTCGGGATATGTCCGTAGCGCTCAATCAGCCAGGCGAAGTTATCGGCCATGCATTTCAGCAGATCGTTACGACCGCTTTCTGCCAGCCCCAGCATGGAGAAATAAGAATCCCAGTAGTAGGTCTCGCTGAATCGCCCGCCGGGCACAATATAGGCCTGCGGCAGAGCCAGCAGCGACGACCACGGGATGTGATCCTGCGGCTCGCGCGTCAGCACCGGCCACAGGTTATCAATGTGTTCTTTCAGGGAGAAGCCGGGATCGGAGACGTACTCTTTGCTGTAATCCTCCGGCAGCCAGAAGTGATTCTCCACAAAGCGCGCCAGGTCGAAATCACGGTGACGACGCACCTTGCGGTAGCGGATCAGGATATCCAGCGGGTCCATTTTCGGCGCGCAGTCTGGGAAAGTTTTGCTGTCCGCAAACAGCCGTGTCGACTGCACATGTTCGAACAGTTCAAGATAACGATCGGCAGGCGTCAGGGCATCGGAGGCAGGTAGCCCCTCGATCATTTCGGGTTCCGGCTCCGCCTCAATCATTTCATCCAGTTTCAACTCGCAGGGATCGGTCTCGTAGCGCAGCTCTTCTGCAATCTCGAACTCGATGTTCTCGGTAGCCTGTAGTTTCTGGTTGAACATGGTGATAAGGACCTCCGGTTGTGTGTTCTAAAAGACAGGTTTTTCCGGGCGTCTTATAAGCGTAGACATTCGCTTCGGTGGATGTGGAGGGATATGTGCGGTAGATCACGATTTTCGGAGCATTCGTTTTGCAACGATTTATGAATGTTAAAAAAATGCCCCTTTGAAGAGGGGCATCAATATCAACGCATTGTTACAAACTCTTCTGCCGCAGTGGGGTGGATCGCCACGGTGTTATCGAAGTCTTTTTTCGTTGCGCCCATCTTCAGCGCCACCGCAAAGCCCTGCAGGATCTCGTCCATGCCAAAGCCTATGCCGTGGATGCCGACGATCTTCTCGTCCGGGCCCACACAGACCAGCTTCATGCGGCACGGCTGACGGTGCGAGGTGACCGCGGTATACATCGCGGTAAACGCCGATTTATACACTTTCACCTGATCGTCGCCGTACTGCTCACGCGCCTGCGGCTCGGTTAAGCCGACGGTGCCGATTGGCGGGTGGCTGAAGACCACGGTCGGGATGTTGCTGTAATCCAGATGTTCGTCCGGCTTGTTGTTAAACAGACGCTCGGAAAGACGACGCCCCGCGGCCACGGCAACCGGCGTCAGTTCTACGGCACCTGTGTTATCACCAACGGCATAAATACCCGGTACGCTGGTGTTCTGGAACTTATCAACGACGATGTAGCCTTTTTCATTGGTTTTCACCCCGGTTGCGGCCAGGTTGAAGTTGTCGGTGGCCGGTTCACGACCAATCGCCCAGATCAGGCAATCAACGGTCTGGCTGCGGCCATCTTCCAGCTCCAGGGTCAGGCTACCGTCCGCATTTTTAACCACCGCTTTTGGCACGGCGTTGGTGTGCAGGGTTGGGCCTTCGGCGTTCATCACCTCGACCAGCGTGTCGACGATTAGCGGATCAAAGCTACGCAGCGGCGCGTGTTTACGCACAAACAGGTGAGCTTCCGCCCCAAGGCCGTTAATCACGCCAGCAAGCTCAACCGCGATGTAACCCGCGCCTACAATGGCAACGCGCTCTGGCAGAGCAGGCAGCTCGAAGAACCCGTCGGAGTCGATGCCGTATTCCGCGCCCGGAATGTTCGGATGGCTCGGACGGCCACCGGTGGCGATCAGGATGTGATCGGCGGTGATCGTCTCGCCGTTCACTTCGATCGTCTTCGCATCCACGAAACGGGCGAAGCCGCGGATCACGTCGACGTTATTCTTGCCCAGCACGTTATCGTACGAGGTGTGAATACGGTCGATATAGGCGGTACGGCTGGCGATCAGCTTATCCCAGTCGAAGTGGTTGATGGTGGTGTCAAAGCCGTAGTCCGGGCCATACATATGGATAGCTTCACGGATTTGCGCGGCATGCCACATCACTTTCTTCGGTACACAACCCACGTTTACGCAGGTGCCGCCGAGTTCTTTGGCTTCAATCAGCGCACACTTCTGGCCGTACATGGCCGCACGGTTGATGGAGGCGATGCCGCCGCTGCCGCCGCCGATTGCGATGTAGTCATAATGCTTAGTCATAGCTTTTGTCCTTAATCGTGAATTGCCGCGATTGTATACCTGAAATCAATAGGTTCCACCGATGGCTGCGATTACTCCGGCACGATCCAGCTTACGGTGGTGTGGCCCGTACCGGCTGGCACCAGCGTTTTGTGCAGCCACGGCAGCACGTTGTTCATCTGCGCTTCGAGCTTCCACGGCGGGTTAATCACAATCATGCCGGACGCGGTCATGCCGCGCTGGTCGCTGTCGGGCCGCACCGCCAGCTCAATCTGCAGGATTTTGCGGATGCCGGTCGCCTCCAGATCCTTGATCATGCGCTTAATTTGCGCGCGTAGCACTACCGGATACCACAGGGCATAGGTTCCGGTCGCAAAGCGTTTGTAACCTTCGTTGATACCGGCCACCACCGCCTGATAGTCGGTTTTGATTTCGTACGGCGGGTCGATCAGCACCAGGCCGCGACGCGAAACCGGCGGTAGTTTGGCTTTTAGCTGCTGGTAGCCATCGGCTTTGTCCACGCGGGCGCGGTTATCTTTCTGAAACTCAGCGCGCAGCAGCGGGAAGTCGCTTGGGTGCAGCTCGGTCAACTGGAGGCTGTCCTGCTCGCGCAGCAGCTGGCGGGCAATCAGCGGAGAGCCAGGGTAATAGCGCAGCTGGCCGTTGCGGTTGAAATGATTCACCACGCCGATGTACGGCTCCAGTTCGGCAGGCAGATCGTCCTGCTGCCAGATACGGGCGATGCCTTCCAGATATTCACCGGTACGCTCGGCATGTTCGCCGCTCAGCTGATAACGGCCCGCCCCCGCGTGGGTGTCCAGGTAGAGAAACGGCTTGTCTTTCTCTTTAAGCGCTTCAATGATCAGGCTCTGAACGGTGTGTTTAAGGACGTCGGCGTGGTTGCCAGCGTGGAAGCTGTGGCGATAACTGAGCATGGGTAATGATTTTCCGCTGAATTGACGATTTTCCACAGTTTACAGCAGAACGGCACAGATTACCCGTAGGCCCGGTAAGCGCAGCGCCACAGGGCGTTTTTCGACAACCTCCGGCATTGAAATCCTCTACACTTAACCCCATTACAGAAAACAATATGCACAGCGCCGGATGCGCGCTTCATTCATCTATTTCAACAGGACAGCGTTTATGACCAATCCATTACTGACGCCTTTTTCGTTGCCACCGTTTTCTAAAATCCTCCCTGAGCATGTGGTTCCAGCCGTTACCCAGTCGCTGGAAAACTGCCGCGCGGCGGTAGAGAACGTGGTCGCGCAGGGCGCGCCGTACACCTGGGAAAATCTGTGTCAGCCGCTGGCCGAAGTGGACGACGTGCTGGGGCGCATTTTCTCCCCGGTGAGCCACCTGAACTCGGTGAAAAACAGCCCGGAGCTGCGTGAAGCCTACGAACAGACCCTGCCGCTGCTCTCCGAGTACAGCACCTGGGTCGGCCAGCACGAGGGGCTCTACAAAGCCTACCGCGACCTGCGCGACGGCGACCATTATGCCGAACTGAACACGGCGCAGAAAAAATCGGTCGATAACGCGCTGCGTGATTTCGAACTGTCCGGGATTGGCCTGCCAAAAGAAAAACAGGTTCGCTACGGCGAAATCGCTGCGCGCCTGTCCGAGCTGGGCAACCAGTACAGCAACAACGTCCTCGACGCCACCATGGGCTGGACGAAGCTGATTACCGATGAATCCGAACTGGCCGGTATGCCGGAAAGTGCGCTGGCGGCGGCAAAAGCCCAGGCCGAAGCGAAAGAGCAGGAAGGCTTCCTGTTAACGCTGGATATCCCAAGCTATCTGCCGGTGATGACCTACTGCGACAACCAGGCCCTGCGCGAAGAGATGTACCGCGCCTACAGCACCCGCGCCTCCGATCAGGGGCCGAATGCCGGTAAGTGGGATAACAGCCCGGTGATGGCGGAGATCCTCGCCCTGCGCCACGAGCTGGCACAGCTGCTGGGCTTCGACAGCTACGCGGATAAATCCCTCGCCACCAAAATGGCCGAGAACCCACAGCAGGTGCTCGACTTCCTGACCGATCTGGCGAAACGCGCCCGTCCTCAGGGTGAAAAAGAGTTAGCTCAGCTGCGCGCCTTTGCGAAAGCGGAGTTCGGCGTGGACGAGCTTCAGCCGTGGGATATCGCATACTACAGCGAAAAACAGAAACAGCACCTCTACAGCATCAGCGACGAACAACTGCGTCCGTACTTCCCGGAAAACAAAGCCGTCAACGGTCTGTTCGAGGTAGTGAAGCGCATCTACGGCATTACCGCGAAAGAGCGTACCGACATCGAGGTCTGGCATCCGGACGTGCGCTTCTTCGAGCTGTATGACGAGAACAACGAGCTGCGCGGCAGCTTCTATCTCGATCTCTACGCGCGTGAGAACAAGCGCGGCGGGGCGTGGATGGACGACTGCGTGGGCCAGATGCGTAAAGCGGATGGTTCCCTGCAAAAACCTGTTGCCTACCTGACCTGTAACTTCAACCGTCCGGTGAGCGGCAAACCTGCTCTGTTTACCCACGATGAAGTGATCACCCTGTTCCACGAGTTCGGTCACGGCCTGCACCACATGCTGACCCGCATCGAAACCGCTGGCGTCGCTGGTATCAGCGGTGTGCCATGGGATGCGGTCGAGCTGCCAAGCCAGTTTATGGAGAACTGGTGCTGGGAGCCGGACGCGCTGGCGTTTATCTCTGGTCATTACGAAACGGGCGAACCGCTGCCGAAAGAACTGCTGGATAAAATGCTGGCGGCGAAAAACTACCAGGCGGCGATGTTTATCCTGCGTCAGCTGGAGTTCGGCCTGTTTGACTTCCGCCTGCACGCCGAGTTCAGCCCGGAGCAGGGGGCGAAAATCCTCGAAACCCTGGCTGAGATTAAAAAGCAGGTTGCCGTCATTCCAGGCCCGACCTGGGGACGCTTCCCGCACGCGTTCAGCCATATCTTCGCAGGCGGGTACGCCGCAGGCTACTACAGCTACCTGTGGGCCGACGTGCTGGCGGCGGATGCCTTCTCGCGCTTCGAAGAAGAGGGGATTTTCAACCGCGAAACCGGTCAGTCGTTCCTCGACAACATCCTGACCCGCGGCGGTTCAGAAGAGCCTATGGAGCTGTTCAAACGCTTCCGTGGCCGCGAGCCGCAGCTGGATGCGATGCTGGAGCATTACGGAATCAAAGGCTGATTGCTACGTGAAGATCTGCTTAGTAGATGAAACAGGCGCCGGTGACGGCGCCTTATCTGTTCTGGCGGCCCGCTGGGAGCTGGAACATGATGAAAAGAACCTGATGGCGCTGGTGATGACGCCGGAACATCTGGAGCTGCGCAAGCGCGATGAGCCAAAGCTTGGCGGGATTTTTGTCGATTTTGTCGGCGGCGCGATGGCGCATCGGCGTAAGTTCGGCGGCGGTCGCGGCGAAGCGGTGGCCAAGGCGGTTGGCATTAAAGGGAGCTATCTTCCGGACGTGGTGGACGCCACGGCGGGGCTGGGGCGCGATGCGTTTGTGCTGGCCTCGGTGGGCTGCCGTGTTCGGATGCTGGAGCGTAATCCGGTTGTCGCCGCGCTGCTCGACGACGGGCTGACGCGAGGCTATGCGGACCCGGAAATCGGCTCGTGGTTACAGGAACGTTTGCAACTTATTCATGCCTCCAGCCTGACGGCGCTGACCGATATCACCCCGCGCCCGCAGGTGGTCTATCTCGACCCGATGTTCCCGCATAAGCAGAAAAGCGCGCTGGTGAAGAAAGAGATGCGAGTGTTTCAGTCGCTGGTGGGGCCAGATTTAGATGCCGATGGCCTGCTGGAGCCGGCTCGTCAACTGGCGACGAAGCGGGTGGTGGTGAAACGTCCTGACTATGCGCCGCCGCTGGCGGACGTTGCGACCACTAACGCGGTGACCACCAAAGGGCATCGCTTTGATATCTACTCAGGTACGCCGGAATAAAAAAAGCCGGGTGGCGGCTTCGCCTTGCCCGGCCTACATTCAGTGCCGCTTGTAGGCCCGGTATGCGTTAGCGCCACCGGGCTTTTTTGCACTTACTCGTCTTCTTCGTCACGCAGTGGAACAATCAGCATATCCACGTGTACGGTGTTAATCAGCTGACGTGCGGAAGACATCAGTTTGCTCCAGAAGTCCTGATGGTGACCGCATACCACCAGGTCCATATCGTATTTCTTAATCGCATCAACCAGCACCTGGCCCAGATCGCCGCTACCGCTTAAGGTTTCAGTGATTGGATAGCCCGCGTTGGTAGAAAGCTCGCTCAGCGCGTGGTGAGTCTCTTCGGAGATGCGTTTCTGCATATCGCCGAGATTCACGTCGATCAGACCGGTGTAGAGGTCGGAGTAATTCACATCAACATGAATCAGCGAAACTTTCGCGTTGTAGGGACGTGCCATGGATACTGCTTTATCAACCAGCACTTTACTCTCCGGGGAGAGGTCTACCGCGATAAGAATGTGTTTGTAAGCCATAGTGTTACTCCTTCCTTAAGTTATCGATGACTAAATGGGAAAGCCGTCGTCTGATGCTTTCATTACGGCCCAGTTAAACATATTTTTCAAGCTTTGGTGTTGATAACGATTAACCTTGTGGCAAAAAAATTAACGGATCTCCTACACTATTTAATGAGCCGTTCGGATATTAAAACGCGAACCGGATCGACTTTTAGTCACTCTTTCACTGAACTGTCTGTCAGGGCATTGGGGTGCGGTAGCTCAGGAGCCTTGCTTCGTGGGTGGACGCCGGGGAGGATGTATGATTAGCACCGTCGCATTGTTTTGGGCGTTATGCGTGGTTTGCATAGTGAATATGGCGCGCTACTTCTCATCGTTACGTGCGCTGTTAGTGGTACTTCGTGGTTGCGATCCGTTGCTTTATCAATATGTGGACGGTGGAGGGTTCTTCACCTCGCACGGACAGCCCAGCAAGCAGATGCGTCTGGTGGGGTATATCTACTACCAGCGCTACCGCGATCACCACGATGAAGAGTTTATCCGTCGCTGCGAGCGCCTGCGTCGTCAGTTCATTTTGACCAGCGCCCTGTGTGGTCTGGTTGTGGTGAGTATGATTGCGCTGATGATATGGCACTGAGCATAAAAAAAGCGGGCCAGTTTCCTGACCCGCTTTTTTGTCGCCTTCAGCCGATTAAATTAGCTTCAGCGAAATCCAGTACAGACCGCCAGACAGCAGGATGGACGCCGGGAGGGTGAACACCCAGGCCATCAGAATGTTGGTCACGGTTTTACGCTGCAAACCGCCGCC
This sequence comes from Enterobacter cloacae complex sp. S2, assembly GCF_015159675.1. NCBI lineage: Bacteria > Pseudomonadati > Pseudomonadota > Gammaproteobacteria > Enterobacterales > Enterobacteriaceae > Enterobacter > Enterobacter cloacae complex sp. S2. The sequence continues at coordinate 97,552 of NZ_JADDTS010000017.1, read as the reverse complement.
GTCAACAATCATGGTACCTGCCACGGACGAAGAGAGTACGTGGGTGGTGGAGACTGGCATACCGGTGTAGCTCGCCAGACCGATAGACACTGCCGCCGTCATCTGCGCGGACATGCCCTGAGCATAGGTCATGCCTTTCTTACCGATCTTCTCACCGATGGTGGTCGCCACACGACGCCAGCCAATCATCGTACCGATACCCAGCGCCAACGCGACCGCCATGATGATCCAGATTGGCGCGTACTCAATGGTGTTGAGCATATCGCCTTTCAGTTTCTTCAGCAGACGCTTATCGTCAGCATTGACCTCTGGCAGCTTCGCGACTTTATCGGTCACGTCGGAGATACAGAGCATGATACGACGCAGCTGACCACGCTGTTCTACAGCCAGTTTGTCGTAGCTTTCGATATCGGCCAGCATGCCTTTCGCACGTTCCAGCGCGTTAATCGCGTTTGCCGGGTGGCAATGGAACTCGCCCGGTGCAGTCAGTGCGCCAGAGTCAGGAGAAGGGATCAACTGGTCTACGCCGGTCGCTTTCTTCAGCAAATCAGGATGCTGCTGGAAGTAAGTCTCAACGTTGTTTACCGCATCACGGGTACGGGTGATCTCATAGCCAGAGGCGTTCATGTTAACCACGAAGCCTGCCGGTGCGACGCCAATCAGAACCAGCATCACCAGACCGATACCTTTCTGACCATCGTTCGCGCCATGAGAGAAGGCGACGCCGATAGCGGAAATGATCAGCGCGATACGCGTCCAGAACGGCGGCTTTTTCTTGCCGTCTTTCTTCTCACGCTCTGCTGGCGTCAGGTGGATACGTGCACGTTTCTTCGTGTTGCTCCAGTAGCGACGCAGGATGAAAATCAATCCACCTGCTACCACCAGACCGACGATAGGGGAGATGATCAGAGAGCCGAAAATACCCAGTACTTTAGGAAGGTTCAGCGCATCAACAACCGATGTACCGGTCATCAGGGCGTTAGTTAAACCGATACCGATAATCGCGCCGATAAGGGTGTGAGAGCTGGATGCCGGCAGGCCGAAATACCAGGTACCGAGGTTCCAGATAATCGCAGCAAGCAGCATTGAGAACACCATGGCCAGGCCATGACCGGAACTCACGTTAAGCAGCAGATCCGTTGGCAGCATATGCACAATGGCATAGGCAACGCTCAGTCCGCCCAGGAGGACACCAAAAAAGTTAAATACCGCCGCCATAACGACCGCAAGCTGCGATCGCATTGCGCGAGTGTAGATAACCGTTGCAACTGCGTTTGCAGTGTCGTGGAAGCCATTGATCGCTTCGTAAAACAGCACAAAAACCAGAGCAAGCAATAATAAAAGCCCGGTATGTAAATCCAGGCCGGCAAACAAATGTAGCATAGGACGTTACGCCATTTTGAGGACATGAACGCGGCGCATTATCCAGGACAAATGCGCAACGGGCAAAGTGAAATATAGACTTTTTTTGACATACCACCTGATTTGAGAAATGTGCCTGAATAGATAATCTTTAAATATCAATGAAATGGCTTTGTAATATCTTTTTACGCTGGTGCGACCACTGAGGAAACTTTACAATCCGCGGCAGTTAACGAAGAGGATTTTGACGTGGAAAGGTTTGATGCCGTAGTAATTGGCGCCGGTGCGGCGGGTATGTTTTGTGCGGCAATGGCCGGACAAGCGGGTCGTCGTGTGCTGCTGCTGGATAACGGAAAAAAGCCTGGCCGCAAGATCCTGATGTCCGGTGGCGGGCGCTGCAATTTCACTAATCTTTATGTCGAGCCTGCGGCCTATTTGAGCCAGAACCGTCATTTTTGTAAATCTGCGCTGGCGCGCTACACGCAGTGGGATTTCATCGAACTGGTGGGTAAACACGGTATCGCGTGGCATGAGAAGACGCTGGGACAGCTGTTCTGCGACGACTCCGCCCAGCAAATCGTGGATATGCTGGTGGCCGAGTGCGAGAAAGGCGGCGTAGTCATGCGCCTGCGCACCGAAGTGCTGGACGTCGCCCGTAACGAGCAAGGGTACATGCTGCAACTCAACGGCGAAACCGTCAGCGCCGATAACCTGGTGATCGCCAGCGGCGGCCTCTCGATGCCGGGGCTGGGTGCCTCACCGTTCGGCTACAAAATAGCCGAGCAGTTTGGCCTGAAAGTATTACCCACGCGCGCCGGGCTGGTGCCGTTCACGCTGCATAAGCCGCTGCTGGAACAGCTTCAGACGCTCTCCGGCGTGTCTGTGCCGTCGGTCATTACGGCCGAAGACGGCACGGTGTTCCGCGAAAACCTGCTCTTTACCCATCGCGGTCTCTCGGGGCCAGCGGTATTGCAGATCTCCAGCTACTGGCAGCCGGGGGAGTTTGTCTCCGTAAACCTGGTGCCGGACTGCGATCTGGACGCCTTCCTCAATGAGCAACGCGCCGCGCACCCGAATCAAAGCCTGAAAAATACCCTGGCGATGCAGCTGCCGAAGCGTCTCGTGGAGTGCTTGCAGGTGTTAGGGCAAATTCCGGATGTTGCGCTTAAGCAGCTCAACAGCCGCGAGCAGGACACGCTGGTGGAGACGCTGACGAACTGGCGCGTGCAGCCAAACGGCACCGAAGGCTACCGCACGGCGGAAGTGACGCTGGGCGGCGTGGATACACACGAACTCTCATCCCGCACGATGGAAGCCCGCAACGTGCCGGGTCTTTATTTCATTGGTGAAGTGATGGACGTGACCGGCTGGCTCGGCGGGTATAACTTCCAGTGGGCGTGGGCCAGTGCCTGGGCATGCGCGCAGGCACTCGCTGAGGGTAAATGACAAGCGGGCGCGGTCATTCATCATTGCATTTTAGGGGCTGACGGCGACGTCAGTCAGGTGTACAACGTCCAGAATATTGCTGGCGGCCACGGTTCCCATCTTGATGTATGACGCTGCGCTGACGCCGCCAATATGCGGCGAAATGATGACGTTATCGACGGTCTGCCACAGGTTCGGGGCGGTCAGTGGCTCGCTGGTAAAGCTGTCGAGTGCTGCGCTGTGCAAGGTTCCATCCTTCAGCGCGTGTAACAGGGCTTCATCGTTAATTAACCCGCCGCGCGCTGTGTTCACCAGAATCGCGTTACGTTTACAGTGCGCGAGCGTGTCTGCGTTGATCATTCCTCTGTTGTCGTCAGTGAGCGGACAATGCAATGAGATAACATCGGCACGGGATAAAAGGTCGGGTAAGGTGTTTGCCCGTTCACAACCAGATGGCATCGTTTTAGCGTAAGGATCATACGCCACAATCTGCATGCCGAATGCCTGCCCCACCAGCGCAACCCGCGAGCCAATCGCCCCCAGACCGATAAGCCCCAGCGTCATGCCTTCCAGCTCGATAGATTTGTGCGTGGCTTTATCCCAGTGCCCGTCGCGCAGGCGTTTATCAAGGGTGACCACGGATTTGGCACAGGCAAGGATCAATGCCCAGGTATGTTCTGCAACCGCTGCCGCATTGGCGCCGGGGGCGGAACGAACGGCGATATTACGCGCCGCTGCCGCTGGCTGGTCTATCACGTCAATGCCGCTTCCGTGTTTCGATATAACCTGTAATGCAGGGGCTGCATCCATGATCCTTGCGGTTATTTTGCCGTAACGCACCAGGATGGCCACAGGATTGTGCCGTTCGCACAGCGTAACCAGCTGATCTTCTGTGGGCTGGTGACCGGCATACACCACGTCAAAGTCTCGCAGCATGTTGACAGCCTGGTCCGCCAGGTCGCATCCCGTGACCAGTACAACGCGTTTGTCTTCCATTACAGCGTCTCCCCGTCAGATAACATGCCTGCCTTACGCAGCGCGTCGTTAAGCCAGTGTGGACGTAAATCGCCCTCACGAATAGCAGCAATACGTCGGGTCTCTGTTTCGAGTTTCCCTTTGGCCATGGCGATAACGGCCTGCACTTCATCACGCGGGATCACCACCACGCCGTCGATATCCGCGACCACCAGATCCCCGGCTCGTACCGTTGCACCAGCGATAGAGATGGGGTGATTAACCCGGCCAGGAATGGATTTTGTCGGGCCACAGGGGTTAAGACCGGCGGCGAAGACGGGGTAGTGCCCTTTACTCAGGGTATCGGCATCACGTACCGCCCCGTCAATGATGATGCCCGCAATACCGCTTGCCTGGGCCTGCGTCGCCATAATCTCACCGAGCAGCGCACAGGTCAGGTCGCCTTTCCCGTCAACAACCAACACATCGCCAGGCTGTGCTACGGCCATTGCGGCATGGATGGCCAGATTATCTCCCGGGCGCACCTCCACGGTGACTGCCGGGCCCGCAACGGCCATGTGAGGCGCGAGCGGTTTGATACGACCATGGAGTGTACCGCGGCGACCGGCAACATCCGCCAGAATGGCGGCCTGATACTCGGCAGCCTGGTGAACCTGTTCAGCCGATACGCGTTCGACCTGACGATTAATCAATGATTTTTCAGAAACGGACATATATGCCTCCATATTATTTTACTGTGTACAATGCAGGTGTACAATGCAAAACAACTATAGCGGTGTTACTTTCCCATTAGCCAGATCTGCGATGGCGTTTGTGATGTAAACACGAAGTGACTCACAAAAATTGAGGTACACTCACTGCCGAGCAGAAAAGGAGATGATGATGGGTAACGAAGGCGTTGTAGCGGTCGAAAAGGCGCTGGCTTTACTGGATTGCTTCCGTCCCGGCGATGAGAGCCTGACGCTGACCGCGCTGGCGCAGCTATCGGGTTATCACAAAACCACGGTTTACCGGTTAATGAATTCGCTTGAGCGAATGAACTATGTCGTCAGGCATGATGACGGCAATTATGCGCTTGGCCCACGTCTGCTTTACCTTGGCAAACTTTATGAACAATCTTTCCATCTTTCCCGGGTGGTGCAGCCTGAGCTTCAGGCTTTATCACAGGCCTCTCAGGAGAGCGCCAGCTGGTATGTGTTAGAAGGCGGGCAACGTCTGTGCCTGTTCCGGGCAGAAGCATCGCACGGGTTGCGTCACAGCAATCTGCCGGGTACTCAGTTTCCGCTGGACGATTCTGCCATCAGTAAAGTGCTTCGCCACTGGGGCCTTAATGACGCGCTGCCAGAGGGGGAGCCCGCTGTTCCGCTCTATACCGCAGGCGCCCGTGACCCGCATACTGCGGCGTTCGCAATGCCCGTCTTCGGCGTCAATGACAAGCTGATTGCGGCGCTGGCGTTGACCGGGCCCATCTCCAGACTGACTGAAGATCGCCGTGAACAGGGGATCAGCCAGCTAATGCATGCCACCGCCAGCCGCCTGTCACAGAAAATGGGGGCCAGTAAGCCTTTTTGCCAGCAGTTTTATGGGGAAACGCAGGATACTGCGGAAGAGAGTCTCTAAGCATAAAGCGGGACGTGCGTCCCGCTTTTGTTATGTCTAATGGGTGACCTGCTTTTCATGCAACTGAGCATTGCGGGCGTGGCGTCCCATCACCAATACCGCGATACCCCCCGTGACGCATAACGCCGCCAGAGGAAGCATGGCCAGCGTGTGGCTACCCGTCCGTTCGTTGATAATACCGTAAGCGTTGACCATCACCGCACCGCCGATAAGGTTAGCGATGGCGCCAATTGCAGCCAGGCCCGCAGCCGCCGACGTGCTGCTCATCCAGCCTGACGCCAGCGCCCAGAAAGGCCCCTTCATTGAATACGCCCCTATCAGCATGATGCTCAGGATAACAATGGTGGCGGAAAGAGAGACGCTGACAAAGGCGGCAAATACGCCTGCGGCAATAATGAAAAGGGTCAGAGCGGTATGCCAGCGGCGTTCGTTGGTTCGGTCCGAACTGCGTCCCCACACAATCATCAGTACGGATGCCAGACCGTAAGGAATGGCGTTGAACAGACCCGTCTCCAGATTATCCAGGTGGAACGATTTCAGCAGCTGCGGTGACCAGACGCTGATGGTGGTGCCCGCTGATGACGCGCCTGCGTAAATCAGCGCCAGCAGCCAGATTTGACGATGCCTGAGCAGCTGCCATGTCGTCTGGTGTCCGATATTTTTTTGCTGTTGACGCTCGGTTTCAAGCGTCGTTTCCAGCCATTTTTTCTGTTCCGCGTTAAGCCAGTTAGCCTGGTGCGGACGATCGCGAAGAACAAACCAGGCGGCAATACCCAGCAGGACGGCGGGTAAACCTTCAATGATAAACAGCAGATGCCAGCCGCGCAGACCCAGCCATCCATCCAGCGACAGAATCAACCCGGACAGCGGCGAGCCAATAAAATTGGCCAGCGGGATCGCGACCATAAAGGACGCGATAATTCGCGCACGGTAGCGGGAAGGGATCCACCAGGTCAGAAAGAGTACGACGCCGGGGAAGAAGCCCGCCTCCGCGGCACCCAGCAGAAAACGCACGATATAAAGCGACGTCGTGTTTTGTACCAGTGCCATACACATGGATACCCCCCCCCAGCTGATCATAATGCGGGGGATCCACAGACGTGCGCCAACTTTCTGCATTGCCAGATTGCTTGGAACTTCAAACAGAAAATACGCCACGAAATAGAGGCTACTGGCGAAGCCAAACGCCGCTTTGCTGAGGCCGAGATCCTCATTCATCTGTAGCGAAGCCATGCCGATATTGCCGCGATCGATAATGGAGACCAGATAACTGACTATCAGAAACGGGAGGATACGCCAGATCACCTTGCGCATAGTCTCTCTTTCTATGTCCTCAGTGGCGGCAGTGCCATTACGAATATGTTCTGTCATGTGTTCCTCGCAGGGTCTGTTCTTGGTTTTATCAGGTACAACTCGGTTTTATTAAACAAAACCACTATAGCGTCGGCGCCTTCTTTTTATCCAGTTAATGGAAGGTTTAAATGATGTAAATAAGACGTGACTCACAGTTAACGGGCTTTACCTCGTGAGCCTAAACGACAGATGCGCCACCCCTCGTTGTGAGGTAAAGTACACACCTTGCGCAGCCAAAGAGCTGCGGTTTTGTGGGGTATAGGCGAATAACACGCTCCCCCATTCTCACTTCTGGTTTACGCCAGCCTGCATGGTGTTGTGTTTTGTCTTCTTAAAAGGGTTGTCTATGTCTGCTGCTCATCTCGGTTTCCCGACGGAAACCGTTGTTGTCTTTGTGGTGATGGCCGTTGGGGCGATGTTTATCGACCTCTTCATGCACCGTCACGATAAACCGATCTCGCTGAAAAGCGCGGCCATGTGGTCCATCTTCTGGGTCATGATGGCGATGGCGTTTGCTGGCTTCTTATACGTGCACCACGGCGCGGAGATGGCCAGTCTGTTCCTCACCGGCTATGCACTGGAAGAGGTGCTCTCCGTCGACAACCTGTTTGTGATGATGGCGATCTTCGCCTGGTTCGGCGTGCCGGATAAGTATCGTCACCGCGTGCTCTACTGGGGCGTGCTGGGGGCGATTGTGTTCCGCGGTATTTTTGTTGCCATCGGCACCAGCCTGCTGAGCCTGGGGCCATACGTTGAGGTGATTTTTGCGCTGGTCGTCGGCTGGACGGCGGTGATGATGCTGAAACGCAATGAAGAGAGTGATGAAGTCGAGGATTACTCCAACCATCTGGCGTACCGCCTGGTAAAACGCTTCTATCCGGTCTGGCCAAAAATCAGCAGCCACGCGTTTATCCTGACCCAAAAAGAGGTGGACGCCGAGCTGGAGAAGCCTGAAAACAAGGATGTGATGGTAGGTCGCGTGAAGAAGGCGAAGCGCTACGCGACGCCGCTGCTGCTCTGCGTGGCGGTGGTAGAGCTGTCCGACGTGATGTTCGCCTTCGACTCCGTTCCCGCGATCATTGCCGTCAGCCGCGAGCCGCTGATTATCTACAGCGCCATGATGTTCGCGATCCTCGGCCTGCGTACCCTCTACTTCGTGCTGGAAGCGCTGAAGCAGTATCTGGTGCATCTTGAGAAAGCGGTAGTGTTACTGCTGTTCTTCGTGGCGTTCAAGCTGGGGCTGAATGCGACCGATCACTTCTGGCATCACGGCTATAACATCGGTGCCACGGCAAGCCTGTTTGTGGTGCTGGGGGTACTGGCGCTGGGGATTATTGCGAGCGTGATGTTCCCGGGGAAACGTGAGGCCTGATGTATCGCTTTTCTCCCTCTCCCTGTGGGAGAGGGCCGGGGTGAGGGCACCGGGCCGCACCTAACCCTTAATTGGTGAGTTTCGGCGCTTGCGCGGATGATGGAAATGGCGCCAGTGCGGATCCTGCGCCGCCGCCAGCAGCTCGTGGTCGCCACGTGTGTCGCCCCAGGCGCGCAGGTGATATGCGTTCAGATCGCCATACACCTTTTCCAGCCTCGCCACTTTCTGCGCGCAGCGGCAGTTGTTACCGGTGATCCGCCCGGTCAGCTTGCCGTCTTTCACTTCCAGTTGCGTGCCAATCAGCTTAATGCCGAGCTTATCGGCCCACGGCTGCAATACCAGCGCCGGGGAGGCGGAGCAAATCGTCACTTCCGCACCGGAATTAACTTCGTTGGCGACAGCCATGACCCCTTCCGGGCGCATCAGCTTGTTCCAGTATTTTTCACAGAAGGCCTCTGCCTGCTGACGTAACCAGTGCTCATCCACCCCCGTCAGGAAGGTTTTGATCAACACCTCTTTCAGCTCATCACGCGTCAGCTTGCGACGCACGCAGTGCAGCGTGGGCAGGGCCATGCGCACCAGGCGACCCGCAAAGTAGCGCTTGCCAAAGGCAAAGCGCAGGAACGGAATAAAACTGTCGTGGTGCGTCAACGTACCATCAAAGTCAAAGACAGAGAGCACGCTGGACTTCGCCACGGCTTCGTCGGCAATCATATTGGTCATAAATACGTCTTAGCTGAAATACACATTCTGTTCACTAGTTTACCTGCTTTACCTTCACAGTCCTTCTATCCGATCTCATTTTTTCTCGAACCTGTGGGCTGACGGGTCAAACTATGTCATCCACCACGCCACCGTCAACGCGCAGCGCCGCGCCGGAAGTCGCGGAGGCCTGCATGGAACAGACATACACCACCATATTCGCCACTTCTTCTACCGTTGCGGCGCGCTGAATAACCGAGCTGGGGCGATTCTCCATCACGAACGCTTTCGCCAGCTGCTCCAGCGATTTGCCGGTTCTCTCCATCTCGTCTTTCATCATTGCGGCAAAACCGTCCGACATTGTCGGGCCCGGCAGCACGCTGTTCACCGTGACGCCGCTGCCTGCCACGAACTTCGCCAGACCGCGCGCCAGCGAGAGCTGGGCGGTTTTTGTCACGCCATAGTGGATCATATCCGCAGGAATATTGCAGGCCGATTCTGACGAGATAAACACTACCCGACCCCAGCCTTTTTGTACCATACCGGGCAGCAGGGCACGGGAGAGGCGCACGCCGGACATCACGTTGGTTTGCCAGTAGCGTTCCCAGGTCTCGTCGTCGGTGGAATAAAAATCCTGCTGGCCATAGATCCCGGCGTTATTCACCAGAATATCGACGTGCGTGGCGACCCTGAGCAGTTCGTCAACGCCCTCCTGCGAGCTCAGGTCGGCGATGGCGGCACGGACCTGTACGCCTGGCACCACCTGCTGGAGCGCCTGAATGCCTTTGTTCACCGAGTCGACGCTGCGCCCGTTGACGATCACTTCCGCACCGCTCTCCGCCAGTCCGCGGGCGATGGCAAACCCAATACCGCCGGTGGACGCGGTCACCAGCGCTACTTTCCCCGTTAAATCGATTTTCATCGTTCACTCCTTGTCGTTTTATGGTTCAAAACTTAAAGCGTAGCAGTTGACGATGACGGCTCCTGTTTAAAAAGGCGCAACAGCGTCTCAACCTGCTCGTCCAGCGGGCTGAGGGAGCGTTTAACGATGAGGTGCAGCGGCGTGGCGCGTCGAACGCCGTGGCTGAGGGGCAGGATTTTGAGGATGCCCTGCTGGAGCGGGGTCTGAATGCGTTCTTCCGGTAACCAGCCATATCCAACCTGATACATCACTGCTTCGATCGCGGCATCGATGGTGGAGAATGTCCACGACTCCCCGGTGGGGCGAACGGTGGGCTGGCTGTCTGCGATCTGAATGCGCGGCCACGGTCGTAGCATCTCGTCGTTAAGCGGTGTATCCAGCGCAAACAGCGGGTGCGCGTGATGCGCTACGGCAACAAAATCGATATTCATCAGCCATTCCCCCAGGCCGGTAATGTCCTGGCGGCGGGTTAAGACCATCACGTCGGCCTCATCATTGAGCGCATCTGCGCGGCTGTTTTCCAGCACCTCGGTAAGCCGCACCTGCGTTTGCGGGTACAGCTGCTGAAACTGGCGCAAAATCGCGAACAGCCGACTGCGTGGAAAAATACTGTCTACCATCAGGTCGATACGGGTTCGCATCCCGCTGCGCAGGGTTGCAGCGCGCGTTTCAACGTAGGCGAAGGCTTTCAGCAGCGGTTTAACCTGATTCAGCAACAGCTCACCCGCCGGGGTCAGCACGGCACGGCGTCCCTCTGTCATCAGGAGCGCTACGCCCAGCCGCTCCTGCAAAAGCGACAGGTTATAGCTGACCGAGGACTGGCTGCGATGGGTCTCTTCCGCCGCCTTAGCGAAGCTGCCAGCCTCGATGACTCTTTCCAGCAAGGCCCACTGTTCGAGCGTCGTCTTGTGCATGATTAATCTAAATTTTGGATGAATTTGATTCAAACATAGCGTTATTCATTCATTTTTTGAAGGGGTACGATCGTCTCATCAAAACAAAGGAGACATCTTATGAGCACCTTCGATAAACATGATTTAAGCGGCTTCGTCGGCAAACATCTGGTATATACCTACGACAATGGCTGGAACTACGAAATTTACGTTAAAAACGAGAACACGCTCGACTACCGTATTCACAGCGGTCTGGTGGGCAATCGTTGGGTGAAAGATCAGCAGGCCTACATTGTCCGCGTCGGGGAAAGCATCTATAAAATTTCCTGGACGGAGCCAACCGGTACCGACGTGAGCCTGATTGTGAACCTGGGCGATCGCCTGTTCCACGGCACCATCTTCTTCCCACGCTGGGTCATGAATAATCCGGAAAAAACCGTCTGCTTCCAGAATGATCACATTCCGCTGATGAACAGCTACCGTGATGCCGGGCCAGCGTATCCAACCGAAGTGATTGATGAATTTGCGACGATTACTTTTGTACGCGACTGCGGTGCGAATGACGATAGCGTTATTGCGTATGCTGCCAGCGAGTTGCCAAAAAACTTTCCTGATAATTTAAAATAAGCTTAGCAACGCATTAAATGTACAACGGCCATTTCGGTTTTAACCCGAATGGCCGTTTTTTATGCTGCAGAAATACCGGAGTAAGTCACCGATTCCGCCGTTAAGGTGAAAGGCGTAGGAGTACAGACCGCCAGGCTCAGCGAGCCGAAGCGCAGCTGGCTGACCGGGAGCGACTGGGCGGTGCTGTCAATGCTGACAATCTGCCACGCGCTGCCGCCACGCTGTTTGACGATCGCCTCTTTGCGCGTCCAGATGCGCCAGAATGCGGAAAGCTGCTCTTCCGGCGCTTCACGCTCCAGCTCGTCATGCTCGGTGAGGCTGAAAACGGCATTCGCCAGCGCCTGCCAGTTCTCCCGCGGGCGGATCACTTCGATATCGCAGCCAACCTCGCCTTCATCGCTTATCAGCATGGCAATGTCGTCCCCGCTGTGGCTCAGGTTAAACCACAGCGGATGGCCGTTAGCGAAGGCCGGTTTTCCCTGCTCGCCGTAGATTATCTCGGGAAGTGGTGAGGGGGATAAAGTTCTGGCGAGCAGCGTCCGGCCTGCAAGCCAGGAAGCGTATCGCGCACCCTGAGGTGCCATGTCTGCGAGCGTTGACGCCAGCGGGTCCGCGCTAAGGGTGGAGATCTTTCCCAGTACAAACTGGTACATAGTTACGCCCAGCGTTTAATGATTATCGAGGTATTAATGCCGCCAAAGGCAAAGTTATTGCTCTGAATAAATTCGCAATCAATCGGGCGGGTTTCCCCCATAATATAATCTAAAGCGCCGCATTGCTCATCCGGTTGTCTTAAATTGAGCGTCGGCGTGAACCAGCCCTCCCGCATCATATGCAGACTCAGCAAGGCTTCCAGCGCGCCGCAGGCACCCAGGGTATGGCCGAAATAGCTCTTTAAGGATGAGATGGGCACGCTGTCGCCGAAAATAGCGGCGGTCGCCTGACTCTCGGCGATATCCCCGCGATCGGTTGCCGTGCCGTGGGCAGAAATGTAGCCAATGTCCTGAGGGCTAAGGCCCGCCATCGCCAGCGACTGCTCCATACACACCTGCATGGTTTCACGCTGGGGCTGGGTGATGTGCGCCGCATCGCAGTTGGTGGCAAAGCCCACGATCTCACCATAGATTGTCGCCCCGCGTGCTCTGGCGTGATCCAGCGCTTCCAGCACCAGCGTGCCCGCCCCTTCGCCAATCACCAGGCCATCGCGCTGAACGTCAAACGGCGACGGCGTGGTTTTAGGCGCGTCGTTACGCTGGCTGGTGGCAAACAGGGTATCGAAAACCGCCGCTTCCGACGGGCACAGCTCTTCCGCGCCGCCTGCCACCATCACGGTCTGGTAGCCGTGACGAATCGCTTCCCAGGCGTAGCCAATCGCCTGGCTGCCAGAAGTACAGGCGCTTGAGGTGGGGATCACCCGTCCGCGCAGGCCAAAGAACAGTCCGGTATTCACCGCCGTGGTGTGCGGCATCATCTGCACGTAGGTGGTGCCGGTGATGTTGTGGGTGTGCTTTTCGGTGAGCATGGAGGCAAACTCGCTGACCGGTCCGGTGCTGCCCGTCGACGAGCCGTAGGCGATGCCGGTCTGACCGTTGGTCAGTACCGCGTCGTCGATCAGGCCCGCCTGCTCCAGCGCCAGCTCGGTGGCGCGGGTTGAGAGCAGCGACACGCGGCCCATGGCGCGAATGCGCTTACGGGTATAGTGAGCGGGCAGAGTGAAATCTTCAATCGGCGCGGCGAGCAGGGTTTGCAGGCCGTGATACGCCTGCCACTCCGTCATGGTACGTACCGCATTTTCATACTCGCGCAGACGGCGCGAGATGGTCGGCCAGTCCTCGCCGAATGCGGTGATGCCGCCCATGCCCGTAATCACTACCCGGCGGGTCATAGCATGCCTCCGTTGATCGATATCACCTGTCGCGTCACATAGCCTGCTTTATCCGACATCAGGTAGCTCGCCAGCCCGGCCACTTCCTCGGCCTGGCCCATACGCTGCATCGGGATCATCGACATCGCCGCGTTCAGCGCGGCTTCATCCATCTCGATCATACCGGTATCAATCAGCCCCGGCGCGATGCAGTTGACGGTGATTTTGCGTTTTGCCAGCTCGGTGGCGAGCGCTTTGGTGGCGCCGATGATCCCGGCTTTCGCCGCGCTGTAGTTCACCTGCCCACGGTTGCCCATAATGCCTGACACCGACGACAGGGTGATGATCCGCCCGCCCTTGCGGGTGCCGATCATCGGCATAATGCAGGGATGAATGACGTTATAAAAACTGTCGAGATTAGTGTGGATCACGCTGTCCCAGTCATCGTCGCTGAGCGCCGGAAATGCGCCGTCGCGGGTAATACCGGCGTTACTGACCACGCCATACCACGCGCCGTGGTCAGCGATCGCCTGTTCCAGCACCGTACGGCACTGCTCGCGGTTGCCCACGTCAAAGGTGAGTAAACGGCCCGCGCCGCCTGCCTGGACAATCGCCTCCAGCGTCTCCTGCGCGCCCGCTTCATCACGATGGTAATGCACGCCGACGGTGAAACCGTCCGCCGCAAGCTGAAGGGCGATAGCGCGGCCAATGCCTTTGCTGGCGCCGGTGACCAGTACGGATCTCATGATGGTGTTCCCTGGTTAAAAAGTGTGGTTAATTCTTCCTCGCTCGGCTGGAAGGTGTTTACGCGGCCCGTGGCGAGGGAAATATTATCCGCATGAATGGTGCACTCGAAGCTGCCAAAGCGCTCATCCTGCATCAGACGTTCGATGGTGATGATCAGCGTGCTGCCTGCGGCAAAATGCCCTGCGTCGCACACCAGCTCGCGCGCGCCCAGCACCATACCCAGCGCACAGTGCGGCAGCCCTTTTTGCATCCGGTGCCATTCAGACCAGACGCCCACGGTCTGAGCCATCAGCTCCAGCGCAAACCAGCCGGGCAGGTTGCCGCCTGCGTCCAGAAACGGCGCCAGAACGCCCCGTTCGTTCACCGTCACGTTGCAAATGGCGCGGTCATCGGTGACGCTTTCCACGCTCTCAAGCAGCAGCATCGGCGTGTCGTGAGGAAGATAATCCCCGGGTGGTAAGTAGCGCATCATACTCTCCCCAGCAGAAGGCTGGCGTTGTTGCCGCCAAACGCGAAGGAGTTTGACAGGATCACCGCTTTTTTCAGCGGTGCGCTCTGGTGCAGTAGGCCGAAGGCGGGCAGGGTGTCGTCCGGCGCGTAGCGGGAAAAATCCTGCGGCGGCAGCGGCAGGTCTCGGGTCAGGATCAGCCAGCTCAGGGCGGCCTCGGTGATCCCGGCGGCACCCAGCGTGTGGCCGGTAAGATGTTTCGTGGAGCTGCACGGCACGCGGTCGCCAAAGAGATCGTGGATCACCTGCGCCTCAATGCGATCGTTCAGCGGCGTGGCGGTGCCGTGCAGGTTGATATAACCGACGTCCGCCGCCGTCATGCCCGCCTCGTTCAGCGCCTGGGTGATGGCGCGGATCGCCCCTTCGCCCTGCGGATGTGGGGCGGAAATATGGTACGCATCGCTGGATTCCCCCGCGCCCAGGAGCACAATCTCGCCCGGCTCGCGGGTCAGTACCATCAGTGCTGCCGCTTCGCCAATGGTGATCCCCCGACGGTTGCGGCCAAACGGTTCGCACAGGGTCGGGGAGAAGGATTCCAGGCTGTTGAAGCCGTTGACCGGCATTCGGCTCAGGCTGTCGGCCCCGCCGACGATGGCGACGTCCACCAGACCGGCGTCGATCAGGCGACGGCCGCTGATGATCGCCCGTGCGCTGGAGGAGCAGGCGGTCGAGATGGTATACGCCGGGCCGTCCAGCGCAAGCCAGCTGGCGAGAAAGCGCGACGGATCGCCCAGCTCCTGCTGCGGATATTGCCACTGCGGGCTGCGCTCGCCGTTCTGCGCGCGGCGCACGTACTCATCACCCTCGTCCAGTCCGGAGGTGCTGGTGCCCAGCACCACCGCCACGCGGTCGCGCCCCACGCGCGCAATGGCCGCATCGACGGCGGGCCGGATTTGCGCCAGCGCCGCCAGCAGCAGCTGGTTGTTGCGACTTCGATGCGCAGAAAAAGACCCGGGAACAGGGGGAAGATCACCCTCCACCCCGCCCAGCACGGCCTCGGGTAAGCCCTGTAGCCAGCCCGCACGCTGGCGCATCCCGGGGGCCACGCCAGCGTTCAGGTTTGCCGCTATTTCATCAGCCGAGTTGCCGAGCGCGTTGACCATGCCAACGGCAGAAAGGTAAATCATCTCAGTCACCCAGATATTGAATGGTGATGTGGTAGTGAAAAGCGTGCTGCACAATGCTAATCGGTTCGCGCCTGCCGTTACGGTTCAGGTAGGCAATTTCCGTGACCAGCTTGCCATCGGGGTTGCGCAGTTCGCGTCTGGTGTCAGTATCGTTCAGCGTCCAGCCTTTCGGCAACTGCGGCTGCCAGGCGCTGAGGGGCCAGTGGCTGAGCATCACGTCGGCCAGCACCTGGCTGGCTGGCGGCAACTGCGGCATCACAACCGTCTGCTCGGTGTGGATCCCGGTGTCGTCGTAGGTGGCGAGGAACAGGCGGATCCCGACGGAGGAGAGGCCGGCAAGCGTCACTTTATCGCCATCGGCGTTCAGCATCACCAGCAGCGACTGGGTCTGGCCTTTAAAACTGCCGGTAAGCAACTGCTGCGCGCGGATGGCAGGCGTGATGCCCGGCGGTGGCAGCGTGACGCGGGTGCCGGGCTGGAGCCAGGCCTGAGGGCGCGCGTCATCGCGGTTCGTCGTATGGCTACACCCCGCCAGCAACAGGGTCATCATCACTGCCGCCAGGCGAATGAAACGGGTCATGGTAAGTTCTCTTTGTTAGTCGGCATCGCCAGCGGGGCGAGCAGGAACGCGGTGAAGATACCGCTCACCAGCACAATGCCAAAGCTGCTGATGGCCTGAGTGGTGCTGAACACCAGCATTCCCAGCGTCAGCAGGGTGGTCATCATGGCGAGGGTAATCGCCAGCATGGAGGTCAGCGGCGTGCCGCGCGGGTTGCTGAAAAACAGCGTGTAGTTGATGCCAATGCCGAGGACCAGCACCAGCGCCAGCAGGGAAAACAGGTTCACCGGATGGCCCGTCACGGCCAGCGCCGCCAGCCCGCCGCCCAGCGACAGCACGGACGGCACCAGCGCCACCAGCCCTTTTCGCCAGCCGAGGCGCACCACCGCGCCGCAGGCAATCACCGCCAGCGCCACGCCCAGCAGCCCCGTCAGCAGCGCGCGGTAGAGTGCAAACAGGCTGTCGAAGCTGGCCTTACGGTCAACCCAGACGACTCCGGGATGGCGGGCGGCCAGCTCACCGAGCGCAGCGCTGTTTCTGACGCCATCGACCGGGACCAGCACACCGCTTTTGCCGTCCGGCAGCGTCAGCCACAGCAAACGCCAGCCCTCGCTGGCCGGGCTGGCGAGCCACGCCTCCACGCTGACAGGCATGGCGTTCAGATTCGGGGCGACGGCATTCAGCCCCGTGCTTTGCAGCATTTTCGTCACCGTCGGCGCGGTGTTACGCAGAAGTTGCAGATCGCTGTTCTGCCGCGCCAGCGAGTTCAGCGGCAGGGTGCGCCAGCGGGTTAATTCTCCGGCTTTTTGCGCCTGCGCCAGCGCCGGGGTAAACGCCTCCAGCCGCTCCAGCGTTTCCTGAGCCGACGCGCCATACACTACGAACCACTTCTGATCGACATTTTGCCCGGTCAGGGCGGTGATAGTTTTTTCCTGCGCCAGAATGTCCTGCGGCAGCGCCTGAAGCCGGGCGATATCGTCATCCACCCGCAGGCTGGCGATCCCGATGGCGGAGAGCAGCGCCAGTGCTACCGGCAGCCCGAAGGAGAGGGCTTTGCTGTCGCGCCAGGCGTTCAGCCAGCGCTGCATCATCCCTCTCAGGGGGATCGGGCGAACCGGCATGCCACGGCACAACCACGGGTGCCAGAAAATCACCGTCAGGCACGAGGCGCTCAGCCCTGCGGCGGCGAACACCGCCATCTGACGAATGCCGGGGAAGGGGGCCAACATCATGAAGAGATACGCCACGACGGTGGTCAGCAGCGCCAGTAGCAGCGCGTTACGCACTTTTGCCAGGCTTTGCCAGGGCGAGTGTTCCGCGCCGTGCACCATCCGCTCCGTGAGGTAGTAAATCGTATAGTCCGCCGAGATGCCGATGATGCTCATGCTCATCACCAGCGTCATCAGGTGCAGCTCACCGAACAGCAGGAGCGTCACGACCGTCCCCGCCAGCGCGCCGATGGCAATGGAGAGCAGACTCAGCAGCAGCGGACGCACGGAGCGAAACACCGACACAATCAGCAGGATCACCCCAAGCACCGTGGCGACGCCGAGCGTGGAAATATCTTTTTTAGCCTGCTGGCTGGCGTAATCGCTGTAGAACACCGTCCCGCGCGACAGCAGCTGCGCCTGTGGATATTGGCTTTTCAGCGTCTGCTGCATCGCGTTGAGGGTGGTCACCAGCTGGTGGGTTTGCTGCATGTCAAACGAAGAGCCTGCCAGCTCGCCGTGCAGCAGATACCAGTAGTTCCCGGCCGCATCTTTTGTCACCAGCCAGCCGTCCATCAGCTGCATCTTCTGGCTGTTCTTCGCCAGCGCGAGCTGCGCGCCGCGCATCAGCATCAGCGGATCGTTTTGCAGCTCCTTGCCGCTCACGCCGGAAAAGGCGGAGTAGAGCTGGGACAGGATCCACTGAGCCTGCGCTTCACCGCCGTTTTGCAGGCGGGCGCGGGTGGCCGGATCGACCAGGCCATTGCGGTGCTGCCAGAAGAAATCTCCCCAGGCCTGTTGCCCGGCGGCATCCAGCGGACCTTTTACGACACTCAGCGCCTGGCTGCGTTGCAGCAGGGTTAACCACTGCTGCGCCACGCGCGGGTCCGGCTGTTTACCGGGGCTGACCAGCCAGATGAGCTGGCGGTCGAGGCGCTGCATAAATCCGTCGTTGAGGGCGGGAGGGATCGCGCCGAGCGTCTGTTTCGGCAGCATGGCGAGCACGCTGCTGTTCAGCCGCGCGCCGGGCAGCAGCGACAGCAGCACGCCCAGCAGGATCAGGCATACCGCGGCCCACAGCAGCGCCGGGCGCAGAGCGTTACGGTGCGGCAAAGCGCTGGCGTTCTGCATCGGTCAGGCGGGCGGGCGTAAGTTGGTGGCGGGAGAGGGCGATATCCGTCGTGTCGCCCTGCTTATCGTTCAGGCGAATGGATTCCAGATAGATCGCGCCCTTCAAATCAAGGGTGGCGAAAATCTTGTCCAGCGGCGTGGTAACGGGCGTCAGCACCAGCGACCAGCGGCCTTCGCCCAGGTCTTTGAAATCGATGCGGAAGTTCTCTTCCAGCACCTTGCGGTCGGCCTGGAACAGCGCCCGCAGCAGATGGTTGAACTGGAACATCTGCGGGTTAGTGTCGGCGGTAATGGTCTGCGGCGGCTGACCGTTGACGATTTGCACCATCCTTTTGTCATCCAGCAGCAGCGTCATCGGGAACGGCGCTTTTTGATCCCACAGCAGGCCATTGTCACGGGCGATCAGCATCTCCCCCTGCGAGCGCAGGGGCTGAGGCATGTCCTTGATCGTGCGGGTCTGTTCGAAGTGCGCGCGCACCACCGGTTGCTCCGCAAACCGCTGTTGCAGTTCATCCAGCGTGACCGCGTTCACCAGCGGGCTTACCAGCAGCGCGAGTAGCGTTATCCACTTCATGGCGCGATCCCCATGCGTTCGAACAGAATGGCCGGGCTGACAAAGCACATCTCCCGGCTTGCTTCCTCCACGGCCACCTGAATGGTGTAGCCGGTGGTGGTGCGTTTCCCGGTTTGCGCGTCGAAGATTTGATAGGCGATGCGCAGACGGTTTTCAACCTCTTCAATGTGGGCGCGGACGCGAATGCGCTGCTCGAAGGTCACCGCGTCGCGGTATTTCACCCGCGTATCCACCACCGGCCAGACGTAGCCGGACGCTTTCATCTGGCGATAGCCGTAATCAAACTGGTTGAGCAGCGCTTCGCGGGCAATCTCAAAATAGCGGAAATAGTTGCCGTGCCACACCACGCCCATCATATCGACGTCGTGGAACGGAACGGTGATTTCAACTTCAGCCGTAAAGCGGGGATCGGTCAGCACCCTTTACTCCTTCTCGTTGACCTCTGGCAGCTGCCAGAAATCGAAAAAATTAAACCAGTCGAGCGGCGACAAGAGCGCGTAATGCTCCAGCCGCTGCGCATAGCGATCGACGGTCTGCTGTAGCGCCTGCTGGCGTTCGCCGCGCGGCAGCAGCAGCGGGTCGGCAAACGGCTCGCAGTGCAGGGTCAGTTTTCCCTGCTGGCAGAGGGCAAAAATCAGCACCACCGGGCAGCGCAATAGGGACGCCAGAATAAACGGCCCCTGCGGGAACGGTGCGGGTTGGCCCATAAATTCGCTCCATATCACCCGCCAGCTGCCGCCGCGCTGCGGGGTGACGGCGATCCGATCGCCCACGATCGCCACCCATTCGCCGCGATCCAGCTTCTCTTTAATGAGGATGGCGGTCTCCGGGCCAATGTCGGTGACCGGCATCAGGTGAATGCCCGCCTGCGGCGCCATCTCCTCCATCACCTGTTTAAAACGCTGAGCATTGTCGCTAAAGACCAGCGCGTTGATGGTTTTCGCCCCTTCGCGCTGGGCCAGCGCCCGGCAGGCTTCCACATCGCCAAGATGCGACGCGAGCAGCAGTTTGCCCTGAGGATCGTCAAGACCCAGCGCCTCCTGCGCGCCTGGCGCAAAGACCAGATCGCGATGAAGCTTCATTTCGCCGCGCCAGCTGGCCACTTTGTTCAGCATGGCATGACCGAAGCGCAGGAAGTGGGAAAAACTGTTAAGCCGTACGGGTTGCGGCATTTGCCGCTGTGCCATCACCGTTTTAACCCGCGTCAGCCACTGCTGCGACGCCTGACGCGCAGCGCGGGCGGTCAGCCAGTAGACGGCCGTAACCGGCCACAGCAGGATGGTAAACGCCTTTCGCCCCAGCAACTGCCAGACGCGCAGCATCAGGCGCATGCCCCATAATCCTTTCACCTCCTGCTGCTGCGCCCAGTGCTGCGAGCGGCGACGCATCAGCAGGGAAGGAATGCGCGGCAGCATGCCGAGAAACAGACGGGTATGCATCAACGAGATGCGCACGTTGTCTTTCAGGGCATCGAAATGGGATACCCCGTCCGGCGGATAGGTCACGCGGGTGGGCAGAAAATAGCTCGTGTTGCCCTGCCAGTAGAGGCGCACCATCACTTCAGTATCAAAATCCATCCGCCTGCCGAGCGGCGTGCCCGCCGCCAGGCGCATTACCGGCGCTATCGGGTAAACGCGAAACCCGCACATGCTGTCTTTCAGTTGCAGGGAGAGGGTTTCAATCCAGACCCAGACGTGCGTTATCCAGCGCCCGTACAGGCGCGAACGGGGGATCGAGTCATCATAAACGGGCTGACCGGAAATGAGCGCATCGGGATGGCGTTCGGCCAGCGCCAGCAGTTTGGGGATGTCTTCAATAGCGTGCTGGCCGTCAGCGTCCACCTGAACGGCGTGGGTGAAGCCGCGATCGGCACAGGCTTTCAGCCCCTGCATCACCGCCGCGCCTTTGCCGCTGTTTTCGGCGAGGCGCAGCAGCGTGACCTGCGGACGATCCGCCGCCAGCGCTTCAAGCGTGCGGCGCGTGGTTTCATCACTGCCGTCGTCCACCACCAGACAGGGCAGATCGAAAGGCGCCAGGCGCGCCAGCACCGAAGCCATCATCGCCCCGTGGTTGTAGCACGGGATCAGGACGCAGGGACGGAAGGTTACTGACATAAGCGAATCTTCCCGCTGCTGGCGGTGTGACGCTCGTTACCCGCATGGCGCTGGTAGCTAAAGGTCAGCATCTGACGTTCGGGCTGCCAGGCAAGGAGCAGCGTGACCGTGTTCTCCGGCAACAGCGGGGCGGCGAACTTTACGTTCTGAATACTGTGAAAACGGTAGCCCGGCGCCAGCGCGGCGGCGTAATGCATCACCCGGTCGAGCTGGGCTACGCCCGGCAGCAGCGGCTGTACGGCGAAATGTCCCTTAAACCAGAGCAGGTCAGGATCAAGATAAAGGGTTATCTCCAGATACCCGGGGCCAGGCTCGCGGCGTTCGATTTCAGGGATTTTCATGAAACAACTCCTGTAGCTGCGCAGTTACGCGCTTGTTCATGCTGTTGACCGGAATTTCATCAACGATCCGCCAGTAGCGCGGCACGGCAACCGGTTCAAGCCAGGGGCGAAGGGCGCGACGCCAGGCGAGCTCCTGCGCTTTTTTGCTCTGTTCGTGTTGCTGACGCACCGCTTTATTCAGCACCAGCAATACGCCAATACCCTGACGCCCGCCGCGCGTCACCGTCAGCGCGGCGGCTTCGCGGATGCCGTCCAGCGCCAGCAGGCGGCGCTCAATGTCATCGAGCGAAATGCGCTTATCTTCAATTTTGACCACCCGACCGCGGCGCCCGACGAGGCTGAACTGCCCGTCAGCCGTGAAGTGCAGGATATCATCCAGCAGGACCCCCTCCGCCTCGGGGATCAGCGGCGACGTCACGCGATCGCCGTGAAACGTCACGCCGGGGAAAGGCTGCCAGCGGATGCTTTCCTCCTGACGGTAGCGCCAGGCCATAACCCCCGTTTCTGTGCTGCCGTATATTTCATCCGGCCAGACGTTGAGCCAGGCCTGAACCGCAGCGACCTCCTGCCAGGGCAGCGCGCCGCCAGCGGAGACGAGCAGGTTGACGGGGGGCGGCGTCAGTGACGCGTCCAGCCGCTTGAGAAACGCCGGACTGCTGATGAAAAGATAGCGTTTATCGTCGGGAAGGGCAGAGAGCTGCTCGGCATAGTTGAGCAGGCTGGCGTGCAGCGGCAGGCCGAGCGCCATGGGTAAGACGACACGAAACGTCAGGCCATACAGGTGGTGCAGCACCACGGAAGCGACGACGTGACAGCCTGCCAGACGAACGCCAAAATGTTCCGCCAGCAGACGAGCCTCACGATCCAGGCTGACCACCGGCTTACTCACCCGCTGCGGCGTGCCGGTCGAGCCGGAGGTGTAAAGCTCGATCGTGCGCATCTCATCGATGGCAGGCAGCGGTGAAAAGGGATGGCCTGCCCGCTGAGCGGAAGCCACCCGCATCTGTCGCCCCTGAAAATCGAGCGTGGTGTCGCTCAGGACGCCGCTGAACAGCGCCCGCTGTTCGTTAAGCTGCGCCGCCCGGCTGTGCCCAGGGAGGACCGGCGTTTTACCCGCATGCAGCGTCGCCAGCAGCGCGACAATAAACAGATAGCCGTTTTCGATGCACAGCGCCCAGCGCTCGCCTTCTTCATCACGCAGCGTGTCGACCAACTGAGTGACGTCGTGGCGCAGATCGCCAAGCGTCCAGAGATGGTTGTCCTGCCAGGCGACAGGGGTGTCGTCAGGGCGGGGGGCACTGAGCCACTGGCTAAGCGGGAGAGGGTTAAGCATCGTTTTTCATCACCCGTTGTCGCACCAGCCACTCGCCGGCCATCAGCGTGCCCATCAGGAGATAGGCAATCATCCCGTTCCACAGCGTCCACAGACGGATATCAGCGTGTAATACGGTAAACAGCGCGATCGCCCCGTTAATAATAAAAAAGCCGCACCAGACCTGGGTAACCCGGCGCGTGTAACGTACCCCGACGGGGGAGAGATCCGGTTCACGCAGGCGCGCCAGCCGTTCAACGACAGGCATTGCCGTCCACAGCGAACCGCCAAACACCGCCAGCATCACCAGATTCACCACCACCGGATAAAACAGCACCCACTGGTGCGCGTGCAGGACGTAGCTCGCCGCGCAAAGCGCTATGCCAGCCAGCGCCACGCTCACGAAAAGATAACGCAGGGGACCGCCCTGCCGACGGGCCTGGCAGACGCGTAACAGCAGCACCAGCGCCATCACGGGCAGTATCCCGTGCAGGCTATTATTCGCCAGCCCGAAGCCGATCAAAAACGGCCATGCCAGCAGCATCAGCCCCGTCAGGGCGGGAAGAACTGGAATCGAACGCACGTTACGCGTCGCGCTGAAGCTGTTCCACAACGTCCACGACGTCCTGCACCGTGCGCACCGCTTTGAAGGTTTCGGGCTTGATTTTATGGCCCGTTTTCTTTTGCAGGTGCACTACCATATCGACGGCATCAATGCTGTCGAGATCCAGATCCTCGTAAAGCCGTGCCTCAGGGGTAATATCCTCCGGGGCGATTTCAAACAGCGTAATAAGAAGCGCAGAGACTTCCTGATAAATCGTTTGTTGTTCTGTCATAGCGGTCATTCTCAGGCGCGTTGTTGATGAATAAAAGCCGCGAGCGTGGCAACGGAATAGAAGTGCTGACGCATCTCGTCACTTTCGGCAGAAAGCACTACGCCGTACTGATTTTTTACCGCCAGCCCCAGCTCAAGGGCGTCGATTGAGTCCAGACCGAGGCCGTCGCCAAAGAGCGCGGCGTCTGTATCAATATCCTCTGGGGTAAGTTCTTCCAGATTCAGCGTAGAGATAATGAGATTCTTAATTTCAAGATAGAGCGCTTGCATCTTTCGTTCCTGACAAAGATTGAAGACCGGTTGTTAACTGATGCTGCATATGCCGGTTTAACTGCCTTGCTGCCAGCGCGGGTTCGTGCTGACTCGCATCATAAAAATCATGAATGTTGATGCGTTCGCGAACATCCACGGTGAAAACAGGTTTGTTGGGGGGCACGTTATACCAGTTGCTCTGTTTATCCAGCATCCGTTCGCTACAGTGGATCACCACCACGCGCACGGCGCTGTTGCAGCGAACGGCGATATTCGCCGCCCCACGCTGCAGGGTAATGGCTTCCCCCACCCGGGTGCGGGTGCCTTCGGGGAAGATAAGCAGGGTGTCGCCCTGGGCCAGACGCTGCTGGCTTGCGGCAAGCAGCGTGTCGGCTTCGCTGTTAATCAGATAGTCCGCCGCGCGGATCACGCCGCTGACGAACGGGTTACGCAGCAACGCGCTTTTCACCAGACAGTCGGTTTCGTTCATCACCGACGCCAGCAGAACGTAGTCCAGCAGCGAGGGATGGTTCGCAATCACCAGACAGCCCCGCTCGGCGCGCAAAACGTCCAGGTTGTTGAAACGGTAATCCAGTACCCCTACACCGCGTACCACCGCGAGGAACAGGCGGAAACTGGCAGAAATAGTGCGGCGTGCCAGGCGGCGACGTTGGGTGCGGTCACGCTGGAAAATCAGCAGCAGGTTAAACCACACCAGCGACAGCGTCAGCCCGCCGAGGCCGAACAGGGCGAAGCACAATCCGGTCATCAGCATGCGCCATACCCGATCGAGGCGGGAACGTAACCCTCTCATTGGCGCGTCCATTGCCACAGCAGGCGCTCGCCCGGCAGGGTAAACTGGCGCTCGTCCCGCAGGTAATGGCGCAGGAACTGCAGGCTTTGCGGCAGCGCGGGCTCTTCAGGCCTGCGGTTGGCGTGCGTTTCACAGCTGAGCGTATTTCCGGCCTCAATTACCAGCGCCAGCGCGTAGGGCCAGACGGGCATCTGCGGCGGCAGCCCGGCGTGATAAAACTCCGGCAGCAGACCGTCGAAATCTACCAGCAACACGCGTGAGTAGCCCGCATGTAGCAGACTCAGCACCTCGCATAAGCTCTGCTGGAAGGTATCCATACCGGCGGAAACCGACGAAGAGACAACAGGCTGACGCGCGGCGATAGTGAGATTGCCGACCGCCGAGTTGTGTACCGACATGGCAAAATCGGTGGGGGAAACGGGCTGATCTGCCGCCAGGGCCTGGAGAATACGAAAATTGCGTTCCAGCTCCCCGTGACGGCTGCTGTAGACGACGGCGTCGATGCGGTGTTTGCGCAGCATCATCAGGCCAAGATCGACGGCCAGCTTGCTGCCTGAATTCAGGCGGCGGGCGGTCATCATCGGCAGATCGGTCAGTTTCGCCAGCGGTGCATCAGGATCGATGGCGTCAGACCGGCGTGACCATGCCTGCCATTCGTCGGCATCGCTGAGTCCTGGCGCTCTTGCCTGCCAGTCGATAAGGGTAAGTGTAAATTTCATCTACGCGCGTCCGCGATAAACCTGTTTCTGTGACTTTTTCTTCGCCAGCGCGATTTGCTGCGCACATCGTACAATGTTGTCGTCGCGCTGGCGAATAAACGTCACTTTTAACCCTTTCCACCCGGTTATCCCGGCAAACGGCTTTTTGGCCGACCCGGACCCAGCAGAATGGCGAGTTTACTGCCTCCTTTCGTGGTTTCCATCCAGATTTTACAGACGCTGGTGAGCGGCACGGAGAGCAGCATGCCCACCGGTCCCAGCAGCCATCCCCAGATCAGTAACGATAAAAACACCACCATCGTCGACATGCCCAGACGGTGACCCATCATGCGCGGTTCGAGAATATTGCCCAGCACCATATGCACGACGAGGAACAGCGCCCCTACCAGCATGCACTCATAAAAACCGTTAAACAGGAACGCCTGGATCATCGGCGGAACGGCAGAAAGCACCGCGCCGATATTGGGCACGTAGTTCAGTAAAAACGCCAGCACGCCCCACATCAGCGCGAACTGCACGTCCAGCAGCACCAGCCCCAGCCAGACGATCACGCCGGTCCACAGGCTTAACAGCGTTTTCAGCGCCAGATATTTGGACACACCCTTCAGCGCGCGATGCAAGCCGGCAATGTGGATCTGCGGATTGTTCAGGGCAAAACGCAGCTTATACGGCACGTGGCGCACTTCGAACAGCATAAACACCACCGTCATCACCAGCAGCAGAATGCTGGCCATTGCCCCGGAAAGCCCGGTCATCAACGTGGTGGCGTAGGTCATCACCTTCTCGGAATCCATCCGGCGCAGCATCCGTTCCGGTGAGATATGCAGATTAACGAACGGCAACATGCGCTGGAGATCGACCAGCTTGCGCGTCAGCTCTTTATTGTACTGCGGCAGCATGGTGGAAAATTCGCTCAGCGAGGCGGCGAGCACGCCGAACAGCGCCGTCAGGACAACCAGCATTACCATCACCACAATGGTAATCGCGACCGGGCGGCTGATGCCCCGGCGTAAAAACCACGTCACCAGCGGGTTGAGGACGATGGCGAAAAACAGCGCCAGCAGAAGCTGAACAATGATATCCGCCGCCGCATGGATACCCGCAAGGATAACCACCAGGCAGGCGAGTTTTAATAAAATATGAAGTCCGGCTTTGTCGGGCGGGCTGGCAGTCATAAGAATTCCTTTTTCCGGGGGGCTTGCTAATTGTAGTGCGCCGGATTCGCTTCGTCTGGAGCGTTAGTCTTAAAGTCATGGAAAAAAAATGGCCCCCGGCGCAAGCGACGGAGGCCACGTCATCCTGGTGAACGATTACTGGATCACGAGGGTGTTAATGATGTTTTCAGCGGTTGCCTGCGCTTTTTGCTGATTATCTGCAGGCAGAGTGATCTGCATGGTCAGCAGTTTATTATCTACCTTGCCGAGAACCACGGAGGAGTAAGCGGTCTGGCCTTTGGCGGAGATGATGCTGTCCAGCTGTTGCAGCGTGTGGCCTTTCAGCTCGATAGACTTATTGGTCACCACCTGAAGCTGCGGGTCGCGGCTGCGCTGCTGATCTTCCAGACGTTTGGACAGCACACCCAGATCTTCGCTGGTATCGTCACCGACAATCACAATGACTGCTTTTTGCCCGGTGGCATCGGAGTAGACGTGCATGTTGTTCGCCTGGGTGCCCAGCTTACCGCTCTGATCGGTCATGTCCGCGGGCAGAGAGAAACTGAGTTTGCCATCCATCAGGCTCACCGGCTGACCGGTGGCGTTGCTTTCTGCTGACGCGCCCTGAGCAGGCGTTTTGGTGTCGCTGTTATCACAAGCTGCAAGGCCAACAACCAGCAGGCCAATCCCGACATATTTAACCAGATTGCGCATTGACTTCTTCCTTTCGATAAACGGCCATAGCGGCTCATTCGTTCATCTTATCACAACTGATAAAGCGAACCCTTAACCTGCCTGCAATGCGGAGATTTCAGATTTATCTGCCAGTCTTTTCAGCAGCATATTCAACAGCACGCCGTACATCGGCAGGAAGAAGACCAGGCTGATTAGCACCTTAAAGGCGTAGTCCACCAGAGCGATTTCCATCCAGTGTTCTGCCATGAAGGCGTCCGGGCTGCGCCAGAAGGCAATGAAGAAGAAGGCCAGCGTATCGCTCACGTTACCGAACAGCGTGGAAGCCGTTGGTGCCATCCACCAGCGATGGTTCTGACGCAGGCGGTTAAACACGTGGACATCGAGGATCTGCCCCAGGGCATAGGCCATAAAGCTGGCGGCGGCAATACGCGCGACGAACAGGTTGAAATGCGTCAGGGCTTCGAAGCCCTGCCAGCTTCCCATGTAAAACAGCGAGGAGATGGCGTAGGAGACAAACAGTGCCGGGATCATCACCGCAAAAATAATCCGCCGCGCCAGCGGTGCGCCAAAAATACGCACGGTTAAATCCGTCGCAAGGAAAATAAACGGGAAACTGAACGCGCCCCAGGTGGTATGGAAACCAAAAATGGAGATGGGGAGCTGTACCAGATAGTTACTGGAGATGATCACCAGCAGATGAAATAGCGAAAGCCAGAACAACGCCTTGACGCGCTGCGATTGTGTAAAGGAGTTCATATTGTACCTTTTTGATTAATATTTGGGGTGAGGGAACCCAATAAAGCCGCCGCATGATACTGCTTTGACGACACTTTGCAATGGCTAATTTTCACGCAATCGTTAACCTGGTTTGCATTGGCGATAGCGGGGCGTAAACTACAGCCGTTTTTACCTGAAAGAGAAGAACATGACCGACCTGTTTTCCAGCCCAGACCACACGCTTGATGCTCAGGGCCTCCGTTGCCCGGAGCCGGTAATGATGGTGCGTAAGACCGTCCGTAACATGCAGAGCGGCGAAACGCTGCTGATCGTCGCCGATGACCCGGCCACTACCCGCGATATTCCCGGTTTTTGTACCTTTATGGAACATGAACTGGTAGCGCAGCAAACCGAGACCTTGCCGTACCGGTATTTGATTCGTAAGGGGTAAGTGCGGCCTGATGCCCGGCGGCGCTTCGCTTGCACGGGCCTACGGGTGTAGTAGGTCGGGTAAGGCGCAGCCGCCACCCGACAAGCACCCATCACAATTTCGAACCATCGTTTCAAAATTTCGCGCTTTTTGTGAGGCGCTTCACCCTCCTTTTTCCAGCCGTAGTCTAATTTTTAAACGTCAAAAACTAAAACATCGTTTTAACGCTTATTTCACTACCCTGGAGTTGACTCAATGAAAACGACCCTCAAGCCGTTACTGGCTGCTCTGTGCCTGTCTGCTTTTGCCTGCACCGTTTCTGCCCAGACCATCAAAGCCGCCGATGTGCATCCTGAAGGCTACCCGAACGTGGTGGCGGTTCAGCAGATGGGTGAAAAACTCAAACAACAAACCGATGGCAAGCTGGAGATTAAGGTCTTCCCCGGCGGCGTGCTGGGGGATGAAAAGCAGATGATTGAGCAGGCGCAGATGGGGGCGATAGACATGATCCGCGTCTCTATGGCGCCGGTTGCCGCCATCCTGCCGGATATCGAAGTGTTTACGCTGCCCTACGTATTCCGCGATGAAGACCACATGCACAAGGTGATCGACGGGGATATCGGCAAGCAGATTGGCGACAAGCTGACCGCCAACCCGAAATCGCGCCTGGTCTTCCTCGGCTGGATGGATTCCGGCACCCGCAACCTGATCACCAAAGCGCCGATCGTTAAACCGGAAGACCTGAAAGGGAAGAAGATCCGCGTTCAGGGTAGCCCGGTGGCGCTGGCCACGCTGAAAGCGATGGGGGCGAACTCGGTGGCGATGGGCGTCAGCGAGGTTTACAGCGGCATGCAGACCGGGGTGATCGATGGCGCGGAGAACAACCCGCCAACCTTTATCGCCCACAACTACATGCCGATCGCCAAAAACTACACGCTGAGCGGCCACTTTATCACTCCGGAAATGCTGCTCTACTCCAAAGTGAAATGGGACAAGCTCAGCGCTGACGAACAGCAAAAGATCCTGACGCTGGCCCGCGAAGCGCAGTTCGAGCAGCGCAAGCTGTGGAATGCGTATAACGACCAGGCGCTGGCAAAAATGAAGGCTGGCGGCGTGAAGTTCCACGATATCGACAAAACGGTGTTCATCAAAGCCACTGAGCCGGTGCGCGCGCAGTATGGCGACAAGCATCAGGATCTGATGAAAGCCATCGCTGACGTTCAGTAATCCGGAGTACGTATGTCCGAACTCTACCTGAAGTGGATGGATCGTCTGTACCTGCTCGCCATGGCGGTGGCGGGTCTCTCGCTGCTGGTGATGACGATTGTCATCCCCATCGGCATCTTCTCACGCTACGTGCTTAATCGCGGCGAATCCTGGCCGGAGCCGATCGCCATTATCTGCATGGTGACGTTTACCTTTATCAGCGCGGCGGTGAGCTATCGCGCCGGGTCGCATATCGCGGTCAACATGCTCACCGACCGCCTGCCCGCGTCGCTGCAAAGAGTATGCGCGCGAGTGGTGGATCTGCTGATGCTGCTCATCTCCGGCCTGATGTGCTGGTACAGCTACTGGCTGTGCGTCGAGCTGTGGGAGCAGCCGGTGGCGGAGTTTCCGCTCCTGACCTCCGGCGAAAGCTATCTGCCTCTGCCTGTCGGGTCGGCCATTTTGATCCTGTTTGTGCTTGAACGCCTGCTGTTTGGCTCGCAGGAAAACCGTCCGGTCGTGCTGATCGGCAATCACAGTTAAGGGGTGAACAATGGATGCTTTTGTTTTGTTATTCACCCTCGCCATTTTGCTGGCGCTGGGGATGCCGGTGGCCTTCGCCGTCGGCTTAAGCGCCGTGGCGGGCGCGCTGTGGATTGACCTGCCGCTGGAGGCGCTGATGATCCAGATCACCAGCGGGGTCAATAAATTTACCCTGCTGGCAATCCCGTTCTTCATTCTTGCCGGGGCGATCATGGCGGAAGGGGGCATTGCCCGACGGCTGGTGAATTTCGCCTACGTGTTCGTCGGCTTTATCCGCGGTGGGCTGTCGCTGGTGAACATTGTCGCCTCGACGTTCTTCGGCGCGATTTCCGGCTCGTCGGTGGCGGATACGGCGTCTATCGGCAGCGTGATGATCCCGGAGATGGAGAAGAAGGGTTATCCGCGCGAATACGCGGCGGCGGTGACGGCCAGCGGGTCGGTGCAGGCGATTCTGATCCCGCCCAGCCACAACTCGGTGATTTACTCCCTGGCGGCGGGGGGAACGGTCTCCATCGCCACGCTGTTTATCGCGGGCGTGCTGCCGGGCCTGCTGCTGGGCGTGAGCCTGATGGTGCTCTGCCTGTGCTTCGCCCGCAAGCGCGGCTACCCGAAGGGGGACAAAATCCCGTTCAGGCAGGCGCTGAAAATTATGCTCGATGCCCTGTGGGGGCTGATGACGGTGGTGATTATCCTCGGCGGGATCTTGTCCGGGATATTCACGGCGACCGAATCTGCCGCCGTGGCCTGCCTGTGGGCGTTTTTCGTCACCATGTTTATCTACCGCGACTATAAATGGAGCGAACTGCCGAAGCTGATGTGCCGCACGGTGAAAACCGTCACCATCGTGATGATTTTAATCGGCTTTGCCGCGGCGTTTGGGGCGGTGATGACCTACATGCAACTGCCGATGCGCATCACCGAATTCTTCACATCGCTCTCCGATAACAAGTACGTGATCCTCATGTACCTCAA
Source organism: Enterobacter cloacae complex sp. S2 (assembly GCF_015159675.1). Classification (NCBI taxonomy): domain Bacteria; kingdom Pseudomonadati; phylum Pseudomonadota; class Gammaproteobacteria; order Enterobacterales; family Enterobacteriaceae; genus Enterobacter; species Enterobacter cloacae complex sp. S2. The sequence continues at coordinate 66,478 of NZ_JADDTS010000017.1, read as the reverse complement.
CATCATGCTGCTGCTGATTGGCACGCTGATGGACATGGCGCCGATCATCCTGATCCTGACGCCGGTGCTGCTGCCGGTGACCAATGCACTGGGTATCGACCCGGTGCATTTTGGGATGATCATGATGGTTAACCTGGGGATTGGGCTGATCACGCCGCCGGTCGGGTCGGTGCTGTTTGTGGCGAGCGCGGTGAGTAAGCAGAAGATCGAACACGTGGTGCGGGCGATGCTGCCGTTTTACGGTATGTTGCTGGTCGTGCTGGGGATGGTGACGTACATTCCGGCGATTTCATTGTGGTTGCCGGGGCTGTTAGGGATGCAGTGACGCGTGCGGCCTGATGCCCTCACCCCGGCCCTCTCCCGCGGGGAGAGGGGGCAAACACGAGAAACGGCAACCCGGTTGCCGTTTCACTTTTACCTTTGACGCAACAACCGCAACGCGTTCGCCGTAACCAGCACCGTCGCCCCCGTATCCGCCAGTACCGCCAGCCACAGTCCGGTCATGCCGAGCAGCGTGGTGACCAGGAAAATCCCCTTCAGACCCAGCGCAATGGCGATGTTCTGCCGAATATTGGCGCGCGTTGCCCGCGCAAGTTCTATCATCTGCGCCAGCCCGGTCAGGCGGTTGTGCGTCAGCGCCGCGTCGGCGGTCTCCAGTGCCACGTCGGTGCCGCTGCCCATCGCAATGCCGATGCTGGAAGCTTTCATTGCCGGGGCATCGTTTATTCCGTCCCCGACCATCGCCAGCGGGGCGTTGCTGTTCAGCTCGGTTACCGCGCTGACTTTATCCGCAGGCAACAATCCGGCCTTAAACTCCAGCCCCAGCTCGCCTGCAATCGCCGCCGCCGCGCGCGGATTATCGCCGGTCAGGATCACGCCCTGTACTCCCAGCCTGTGTAGCGCGTCGACGGCGTCTTTCGCATCGTCACGCAGGGTGTCGCGCAGCGCCAGCATGCCCATCGACACACCGTCCTGCATCAAGGTAACGACCGTCTGCCCGGCCTGCTCCAGCGCCTCAACTTGTGGAGTAGAGCGCGCGTCCGCCGCGGCGATCAGCACTTTTTTGCCTTCGACCACAGCTTCAATCCCTGACCCGACCAGCGCTCGCTGGGCCGTTGCCGGAGGGATGTTCAGCCCGCGGCCCTTCGCTTCACGCACAATCGCCTGCGCCAGAGGGTGGGTGGAACCCTGCTCCACGGCAGCGGCCAGCGTCAGCAGGGCGTCTTCACTGATGTCCTGCGGATACACGCCGGTCACCTGCGGCCTGCCGACGGTCAGCGTGCCGGTTTTATCGAAGGCGATGTGCTGGACCTGACTCAGTTGCTCCAGCGCCGCGCCGCCCTTAATCAGCGCCCCGCGACGTGCCGCCGCCGCCAGCCCGGAGGTAATCGCCGCCGGGGTGGAGATCACCAGCGCACACGGACAGCCGATCAGCAGCAGCGTCAGCCCTTTGTAAATCCAGCCCTCCCACGGCGCGCCGAAGAACAGCGGCGGGACGACGGTGACCAGCAGCGCCACCAGCATGATGGCGGGGGTGTAAATCCGGCTGAAGCGATCGATAAAGCGTTCTACCGGCGCGCGGCGCTCCTCGGCCTCTTCAATCAGCCTGAGGATGCGGTCGATGGCGCTGTCGCCCGGTTCGGAAATGACCGTCAACTGCACCAGTCGGTCGACGCTGGTGGCGCCCGCAGGCACCTTTTCACCCGCCGCGCGCGCAACCGGGATGGATTCCCCGGTCAGGGCACTTTCGTCAAAACTTGCGGTGGCGGTAACGAGGGCCCCATCGGCTGGCAGACGTCCGCCTGCGGGCACTTCAATCACGTCACCCGGTCGCAGGGTGTTGATGGCGACCGTTTCACGCTGACCATCAATAACCCGCGTGGCGGTTTCCGGCTTTAGCGCCATCAGCGCGCTCACCCCTTTACGCGCCCGGCTCGCCGCCCAGCCCTCAAGGCGTTCGCCAATTAAGAACAGCAGCAGCACCATCGCCGCTTCCGCCGTCGCGCCAATAAACAGCGCCCCGATAGCCGCCACGCTCATCAGCGTTTCGATGGCAAACCAGCTGCCGCTTCTCATCAGACGCAGCGCCTGACGGGCAATCGGGAACAGGCCAACCAGCGTGGTGGCGATAAACGCCAGGTTGCCGAACGGGTGGTTGATCTGCTCCAGCCCCCAGCTCAGGGCCATCATGATGATGAGGGTGATAAGGGGCAGGTTTTCTTTTAGCGGGGACGTTTTTTCTGCGGGCGCCGTTTCGCTGCGCAGGGTATAACCCGCTTTGCTGACGGCGGCTTCAACCTGTCTGCTGACGTCGTTTTCGGCGCTGACCAGCAGCTTTTCGGTAGCGAACAGCACCTGAACGTGGCTCACGCCCGGCACCTGCTTCACCGCGTTTTCCACTTTGCGGGCGCAGGCCGCGCAGTCCATGCCGTTGACGACCCAGCTGTAGTGATTGCCGCTTTCAGGCAGCGTTTGAGTTTGCGTTTCGCATGCGCCCTCGCAGCAGCAGTCCTCTTTTGGCGGAACCGGGCTGAGCTTAAGTGCCGAGAATTGGGGAACTTTTTTAGGTATTTCTGGAGTCGACATGGCAGTCTCCGGTAATGATAATTTTCTCATTAACCGCAGCATACACTCTGGAGTCGACTCCAGAGTCAAGCGTTATTTAGATATACAGTGAACGCACAATCAGGAAGTGTCCGGCAAAGTAACAGGCGGCAGAAATCGCATTATCCGCACGGAAGCGGCGGCGATAGTGGCTGCCCAGCCAGACGATGTTACCCAACAACAACAGTGCGGCACCGAAGAACGCGGACATCGCAGGCGCTGTCGGACGGAAGAACCACAGCTCGCCCGCCAGCCACACCATCACCAGCGTCATGGCGATAAACGTACACACCGGCAGACGCATCTCTTCCAGACGCGACCAGATCACCGCGATCAGCAGGGCGCCAATCACCAGCAGCACCAGCGGCAGCGGCCAGAAGATGGAGAGCGTCATCTGGCTGGCAAAGTAGATGGTATAGAGCAGATGCGACAGGAAGAATGCCCCCACGGCGTACAGCAGACGCTGGCGCGGCAGCAGGGTTAAGGCATCGCCAATCAGGGACGCACACAGCCCCGCGAGGACAAGATAGCTGATGGCGTTAAACATCGGTGCCTGCCAGGCAAGCAACAGCAGGAGCAATAGCGTGACGGGTTTAAACAACCAGCGCTGCCAGGCTGGGCCACGGTAAGACGCATCGACGTAAAGCCATGCGGAAAAACAGACAGCGATAAATGACCAAAGCATATTAACTCCCTGTAACTGTTGAGGCTGAATGATCAGTTTCTGATCCAGTGTAGTGACGCGAGCGGGCGTTTGGCAATGCCGGGGCAGGCGAGGTATCCTGAATTCCGCATAATCTGATGGGATTTTTCAATGAGCAAGATGCCGCTGTTTTTTATTGTCGTGCTGGCGATTATCGTCATTGCCGCCTCGTTTCGCTTCGTGCAGCAGCGCCGTGAGAAGGCCGACAACGATGCCGCACCGCTGATGCAAAAGCGCGTGGTGGTGACGAACAAGCGCGAGAAACCGCTTAATGACCGCCGATCCCGCCAGCAGCAGGTGACGCCTGCGGGCACAACGATGCGCTATGAAGCGAGCTTTAAGCCGGAAACCGGCGGGCTGGAGATGACCTTCCGACTGGAGGCGCAGCAGTACCACCAGCTGACGGTGGGGGAGAAAGGCACGCTGAGCTACAAAGGGTCGCGGTTTGAAGGGTTTGAACCGGAGCAGTAATTTTCCCCTCACCCCGGCCCTCTCCCCGAAGGGGAGAGGGTGTAAGCGTCCCCTCTCCCCTTGGGGGAGAGGGTTAGGGTGAGGCGGTTACTTCTTCACCTGCGCCTTAAACTTCTTCATCCACACCAGCAGCTCAAATACGCCGAAAATAAACACCCGTAGCTGCTGCCAGCCGGTCATCGGTGGGCTATCTTTCGGCAGTCCGTTTTTCAGCATCACCATCTGCAAGGCATGCATGAACGCGGTGAAAATCAGCGCCACGTTAATGAAGATATTCAGCGGACGCGGGAACGGGTGCACCAGATTCAAAATCAAAAATGCCCAGACGCCCAGCATCAGCAAGCGCCCTACGTTAATCAGTACTGGCATCGGATCCTCCTTGTGCCTGACGGTGATACAGACGATAAGCCACCTGGCCGGCGACCTTCTCGCGGTGCAGATCCCAGTGAACGGGAACGGGCGGCAGACCATTTTCCACTTCGCTTTCAACGTAAATCAGCGCGTCGTCTGCCAGCCAGCCATTTTTTTCCAGCAACGATAATGTCTCTTCCAGCAGCCCTTTACGGAACGGCGGGTCAACAAACACCACGTTGAACGGCGTTCCCTGTTGCGCGAGGAAGCTCAGCGTGTTGGTATTCACCACTTTGGCGTTGGTTGCTTTCAGCGTAGCCAAATTTTGCTGCAACGTCTGCGCGACGCCGCGCTCCATCTCCAGCAGCGTGGCGCTCGCAGCATAGCGCGACAGCGCTTCCAGCCCTAATGCACCGCTTCCGGCGAAGCAGTCCAGGCAATGGGCGTCTACCATTGACGGGGCGAGCCAGTTAAACAGCGTCTCGCGAACGCGGTCCGTGGTAGGGCGTAAACCGGGGCTGTCCGGCACCGGTAATTTCCGGCCTCGCCACTGACCGCCGATAATGCGAATTTGACCGGCCGGGGCGCGGGTGGGTTTCTTCATCTCAGGAAAGCTCTGTTAACAATGCCCTGCGATTGCGGGCGGTGATGTCAATTAAGTAAAGTGTTAGACTATTTCATCATTTTTTTAGCTTCCCTGTATATAGCGCCGCGAGGAGTGTAGTCGCAGATGGCAAAACAAAAAAAACGTGGCTTCTTTTCCTGGTTGGGTTTCGGTGAAAAAGAGCAAGAAACAGAACAGAAAACCGAAGAACAGCAGGTTGTAGAAGAGCAGTCACAGCCTGAAACGCCTGTCGAAACCGCTGCGGTTGTCGAAGCGGAAGAGCCAGCCCACAGCAAAGAAGAGATTAAATCCTTTGCCGAAGAGGTGGTTGAGGTTACCGAACAGGTTCAGGAGAGCGAAAAACCAGAGCCGGTTATCGTTGAAACCCTTACCGAAGCGCCGCAGGCCGCTATCGAACACGAAGCGCTGCCGCTGCCGGAAGAGGTGAAAGCTGAAGAAGTTTCTGCCGAAGAGTGGCAGGCCGAAGCGGAAACCGTTGAAATTGTTGAGGCGGTGGAAGAAGAAGCGGCCCTTGAGCCAGAGCTGACCGACGAAGAGCTGGAGGCCCAGGCGCTGGCGGCGGAAGCGGCTGAAGAAGCGGTCATCGTCGTGCCGGTGGAAGAGCAGGCCGAAGAAGAGATCGTTCAGGAGCAGGAAAAACCGACCAAAGAAGGTTTCTTCGCGCGCCTGAAGCGCAGCCTGCTCAAAACCAAAGAAAACTTAGGTTCCGGATTTATCAGTCTGTTCCGCGGCAAGAAGATCGACGACGATCTGTTTGAGGAGCTGGAAGAGCAACTGCTGATTGCGGACGTGGGCGTGGAAACCACCCGGAAAATCATCGCCAACCTGACCGAAGGAGCGAACCGCAAACAGCTGCGTGACGCCGAGGCGCTGTACGGCCTGCTGAAAGACGAGATGGGTGAAATTCTCGCAAAAGTTGACGAACCGCTTAATATTGAAGGCAAAATGCCCTTTGTTATTCTGATGGTTGGCGTCAACGGCGTGGGTAAAACCACCACCATCGGCAAGCTGGCGCGCCAGTTTGAGCAGCAGGGCAAATCGGTGATGCTGGCGGCGGGCGATACCTTCCGTGCGGCAGCGGTGGAACAGCTCCAGGTGTGGGGCCAGCGCAACAATATTCCGGTCATTGCCCAGCACACCGGCGCGGATTCCGCGTCCGTGATTTTCGATGCCATCCAGGCGGCGAAGTCGCGTAACGTGGACGTGCTGATTGCAGATACCGCAGGGCGTTTGCAGAACAAATCGCACCTGATGGAAGAGCTGAAGAAAATCGTTCGCGTCATGAAGAAGCTGGACGAAGATGCACCGCATGAAATTATGCTGACTATCGACGCCAGCACCGGACAGAACGCCATCAGTCAGGCGAAGCTGTTCAATGAAGCGGTAGGACTGACCGGGATCACGCTGACCAAGCTGGACGGCACCGCGAAAGGCGGGGTGATCTTCTCCGTGGCCGACCAGTTCGGCATTCCTATCCGTTATATCGGTGTGGGCGAGCGTATTGAGGATTTACGTCCGTTTAAAGCGGACGACTTTATTGAGGCACTATTTGCCCGAGAGGACTAACAATGATTCGCTTTGAACACGTCAGCAAGGCCTATCTCGGCGGGAGACAAGCGCTGCAGGGGGTAACATTCCACCTCCAGCCAGGCGAGATGGCATTCCTGACCGGCCATTCCGGCGCGGGGAAAAGTACCCTGCTCAAGCTGATCTGTGGGATCGAGCGGCCAAGTGCCGGGAAAATCTGGTTCAGCGGCCATGAAATTAGCCGTCTTAAGAACCGTGAAGTGCCGTTCCTGCGTCGTCAGATTGGCATGATTTTCCAGGATCACCACCTGCTGATGGATCGCACGGTTTTCGATAACGTCGCGATCCCGCTGATTATTGCCGGCGCCAGTTACGATGATATCCGCCGTCGCGTTTCGGCGGCACTGGATAAGGTCGGGCTGCTGGACAAAGCGAAGAACTTCCCGATCCAGCTCTCCGGCGGTGAGCAGCAGCGCGTGGGCATCGCCCGTGCGGTGGTGAACAAACCTGCCGTCTTGCTGGCGGATGAACCGACCGGTAACCTGGACGATGCCCTCTCTGAAGGGATCCTGCGTCTGTTTGAGGAATTTAACCGCGTGGGGGTCACGGTACTGATGGCGACGCACGACATGGGGCTTATCTCACGCCGTTCGTACCGCATGCTGACCCTGAGCGACGGGCATTTGCACGGAGGCCACGGTGAATAAGCGTGATGCAATGAACCAGATTCGGCAGTTCAGCAACCGGTTTGACCGTTTCCGCAAGCCTCAGGGCGGCGGGGACGGCAATCGCCATGCGCCTAAGCGTGCCAAAGCGACACCGAAACCGAACTCCCGTAAAACCAACGTCTTCAACGAACAGGTGCGCTACGCCTTCCAGGGCGCGTTGCAGGATCTAAAAAGCAAACCGCTGGCGACGTTCCTGACGGTGATGGTGATTGCCATCTCCCTGACGCTGCCCAGCGTCTGCTACATGGTTTACAAAAACGTGAACCAGGCGGCGTCCCAGTACTATCCGTCGCCGCAGATTACCGTTTATCTGGATAAAGCCCTCGACGATAACGCGGCGGCTCAGGTAGTGGGGCAGATTCAGGCCGAGCAGGGCGTGGAGAAGGTGAACTATCTTTCCCGCGATGAAGCGCTGGGCGAATTCCGCAACTGGTCCGGGTTCGGCGGCGCGCTGGATATGCTGGAAGAGAACCCGCTGCCCGCCGTGGCGGTGGTGATCCCGAAGCTCGATTTCCAGGGCACCGATTCGCTCAACACCCTGCGCGACCGCATTACCCGCATCAATGGGATTGATGAAGTGCGCATGGACGACAGCTGGTTTGCCCGTCTTGCCGCCCTGACCGGGCTGGTGGGGCGCGTATCGGCGATGATCGGCGTGCTGATGGTGGCGGCGGTGTTCCTCGTCATCGGTAACAGCGTGCGCCTGAGCATCTTCGCCCGTCGCGATACCATCAACGTGCAGAAACTGATTGGCGCAACGGATGGTTTCATCCTCCGCCCGTTCCTCTATGGCGGCGCGTTATTAGGTTTTTCTGGTGCATTTCTTTCATTGATTTTGTCAGAAATTTTGGTGATGCGGCTGTCCTCTGCCGTCACCGAGGTGGCGCAGGTTTTCGGAACGAAGTTTGATATCAGTGGCTTAGGGTTCGATGAGTGCCTGCTGTTGCTGCTGGTCTGCTCCATGATCGGCTGGGTGGCGGCATGGCTGGCAACGGTTCAACATTTACGCCACTTTACTCCCGACTAATAAAAGCGTGATATAATCTTTCCCTGCACCGAGATGTTCGCTTGCAGGGAAAGCGTCCCTGTTGTCTCTTCCCCTGTAATCAACTTCATGTCACATTTTGTGCGTAATTTATTCACTGTTGCACCTGGAACTTGTGGATAAAATCACTGTCTGATAAAAGAGTGAATGCTAATCTCGTTGCTCAAACGCTTTGGCATGGTTGTTGCCTGACGGGGACAACCTGGACCAGAAGAAACATTGAGAGGAATGAATGACCAAAGAAATGCAAACTTTAGCTTTAGCCCCTGTTGGTAACCTGGAATCTTACATCCGGGCTGCGAACACCTGGCCGATGTTAACGGCTGAGGAAGAAAAGGAGCTTGCTGAAAAGCTGCATTACCAGGGCGATCTGGAAGCAGCTAAAACGCTGATCCTGTCTCACCTGCGCTTTGTTGTTCACGTTGCTCGTAATTATGCGGGCTACGGCCTGCCGCAGGCGGACCTGATTCAGGAAGGTAACATTGGCCTGATGAAGGCGGTACGTCGCTTCAACCCGGAAGTGGGTGTGCGACTCGTCTCCTTCGCCGTGCACTGGATCAAAGCGGAAATTCACGAATACGTCCTGCGTAACTGGCGTATTGTGAAAGTCGCTACGACGAAAGCGCAGCGCAAACTGTTCTTCAACCTGCGTAAAACCAAGCAGCGTCTGGGCTGGTTCAATCAGGATGAAGTGGAAATGGTGGCGCGCGAGCTGGGCGTTTCCAGCAAAGACGTCCGCGAGATGGAATCCCGTATGGCCGCGCAGGACATGACGTTTGATATGTCTGCCGACGACGATGCCTCCGACAGCCAGCCGATGGCCCCGGTCCTGTATCTGCAGGATAAAACCTCTAACTTTGCTGACGGCATTGAAGAGGATAACTGGGAAGACCAGGCGGCAAACAAGCTGACCTTCGCGATGGAAGGCCTCGACGAGCGTAGCCAGGATATCATCCGTGCCCGCTGGCTGGACGAAGATAACAAGTCCACGTTGCAGGAACTGGCCGACCGCTACGGCGTCTCCGCTGAACGTGTGCGTCAGCTTGAAAAGAACGCCATGAAAAAACTTCGCGCCGCTATCGAAGCGTAATTTTCGCGAAGTACACCGAGAACCCCTGGATGAGAGTCTGGGGGTTTTGTTTTTTTAGCGCCCGCTCTGGCGAATTCCCTGCCCCTGGCAAACACTTACTGATGCGCTAAGCAGGCGACTTTCAGAGGGTGACAGGGTGAAAAATAACGAACTGAACGACCGGCGTTTACAGGCGACGCCGCGCGGTATCGGCGTCATGTGTAACTTCTATGCCGATAAAGCCGAAAACGCCACGGTGTGGGATGTAGAAGGTAACGAGTATATTGATTTTGCCGCCGGGATCGCCGTGCTGAATACCGGGCATCGCCATCCTAAAGTTATCGCCGCCATCGAAAAACAGCTTCATGCCTTTACCCATACCGCTTACCAGATCGTCCCCTATGAAGGTTATGTGGCGCTTGCCGAGCGCATCAACCAGCGCGTACCCATAGAGGGGCCAGCCAAAACCGCCTTCTTCTCAACGGGTGCAGAAGCGGTCGAAAACGCGGTGAAAATTGCCCGCGCGTACACCAGACGTCCCGGCCTTATCACCTTCGACGGCGCGTTCCACGGCCGTACCTTTATGACCATGGCGCTGACCGGCAAAGTGGCGCCCTATAAGCTCGGCTTCGGCCCGTTCCCCGGCTCGGTGTACCACGCGCAATTCCCCAACAACCTGCACGGCGTCAGTACCGCCGAAGCGTTAAAAAGCCTGGAGCGCATCTTCAAAGCCGATATCGCGCCCGATCAGGTGGCGGCAATCATTATTGAACCGGTTCAGGGCGAGGGCGGGTTCAACGTCGCGCCCGCTGATTTTATGCAGGCGCTGCGTGCCCTGTGCGATACCCACGGGATTTTACTGATCGCCGACGAAGTGCAAACCGGCTTCGCCCGTACCGGCAAGCTATTCTCCATAGAAAACCACTGCGTGAAGCCCGATCTGATCACCATGGCGAAAAGCCTGGCGGGCGGAATGCCGCTCTCTGCCGTCTCTGGCCGGGCAGAGGTGATGGACGCGCCCGCTCCGGGCGGACTGGGCGGCACCTACGCGGGTAACCCGCTGGCGATTGCGGCGGCCCATGCGGTGCTGGACGTGATTGACGAGGAAGATCTCTGCACGCGCGCGTCTCATCTCGGCCATCATCTTGTCGAGGTGCTGAATAAAGCGAAGGATGGCTGTCCCTGGATCGCCGATATCCGTGGGCAGGGCTCGATGGTGGCGGTGGAATTTACCGATCCGCAAACCGGACAGCCGTCGCCGGAATTTACCCGTCAGGTTCAGGAACGCGCGTTGAACGAAGGGCTGCTGCTTTTGAGTTGCGGCGTCTACGGCAACGTTATCCGCTTCCTCTACCCGCTCACCATCCCCGAAGCGCAGTTCCGTAAAGCGCTGGATATTATTTCCGCCTCGCTGACACGATAAAGCCAAAAGCCCGGCTCAAATGACAGTCGGGCTTATCATATTTTCATTTCAAATTAGCTATTCCAAAATCATAAAAATGGGGTATGTTTTAGCAGAGTATGCTGAAAAAGCGCGAACAGCACGCCTATAATTGAAATAAAGCGCTACACAACAACATCACAACAATCGTTATAACCATAATAATGGGGAATCTCAGGATGAACATGAAGGGTAAAGCGTTACTGGCAGGATGTATCGCGTTGGCATTCAGCACTATGGCGCAGGCCGATATTAAAGTGGCCGTGGTGGGCGCGATGTCCGGTCCGGTAGCACAGTACGGCGACCAGGAATTTACGGGCGCGGAACAGGCGGTTGCAGACATTAATGCTAAGGGCGGCATCAAGGGCGAAAAGCTGCAAATCGTAAAATATGACGATGCCTGTGACCCGAAACAGGCGGTCGCGGTGGCGAACAAAGTGGTAAATGACGGGATCAAATACGTTATCGGTCACCTGTGCTCCTCTTCCACCCAGCCCGCGTCTGACATCTACGAAGACGAAGGCATTCTGATGATCACGCCGGCTGCGACGGCACCAGAGCTGACCGCGCGCGGCTATAAGCTGATCCTGCGTACCACCGGTCTGGACTCCGATCAGGGGCCAACCGCCGCGAAATACATCGTGGAAAAAGTGAAGCCGCAGCGCATCGCGATTGTTCATGACAAACAGCAGTACGGCGAAGGCCTGGCCCGTGCGGTGCAGGATAACCTGAAAAAAGCGAACGCCAACGTGGTGTTCTTTGACGGTATCACCGCCGGTGAGAAAGACTTCTCGACTCTGGTAGCGCGTCTGAAGAAAGAAAATATCGATTTCGTTTATTACGGCGGCTACCACCCGGAAATGGGGCAGATCCTGCGTCAGGCGCGTGCGGCGGGTCTGAAGACACAGTTCATGGGGCCAGAAGGCGTGGCGAACGTTTCCCTGTCTAACATCGCGGGTGAGTCTGCTGAAGGGCTGCTGGTGACCAAACCGAAAAACTACGACCAGGTGCCTGCGAACAAACCTGTTGTAGATGCCATCAAGGCGAAGAAACAGGATCCAAGCGGTGCGTTCGTCTGGACCACTTACGCAGCGTTGCAGTCTCTGCAAGCGGGCCTGAACCAGTCAGCCGATCCGGCGGAGATTGCCACCTGGCTGAAAGCGAACTCGGTGGAAACCGTGATGGGGCCGCTGTCCTGGGATGAGAAGGGCGACCTGAAGGGCTTCGAGTTCGGCGTGTTTGACTGGCATGCCAACGGCACGGCGACAGACGCCAAATAAAAGCAAAAAGGCAACATAAGTTGCCTTTTTTAATGTTTTCTCCCTCTCCCCGTGGGAGAGGGCCGGGGTGAGGGCATCAGGCCGCAGAGCCCCGCTTTTGCCCGGTGGCGCTTCGCTTACCGGGCCTACAATCAGCCTGGGAAAATGCGGCACACAATGTGGCAGACAATGTAGGCCGGGTAAGGCGCAGCCGCCACCCGGCTTTCTTTTAGCGCTTCTCCCACCCGTTCGCCTGCGCCGTAAACCCTAACGCCTGCATAAACGCCGCCATTACGCCGCGATCCTCCACGCCCACGTCGGCCATCCACCAGGAGGTCACGCTCGGGTTTTCGCGGATCACCTCTTCAATCAAATACTGCCCGACCCCGCGACGACGGGTCACGTCGCGCACGCGCAGGGAGTCCAGCGCCCCTTCCGTGCCGCTCAGCGTTACGCGGACGGCGGCCAGCAGGCGCTCGTTAAAGCGCGCGGCATAGATGCGGTGGTTCTCATCGACGGCCAGCGATGAAGAGGAATATTCCGGCCAGATCTTGCCCAGGTCGATATGATCCTGGTCGCTAAAGGTCACCAGACGCACGATAGTCAGTTTCATTAGCTGCTTGTCCAAATCAAAAAGAGTACGGCCAGTGTACTCAATTTAATTGCTCAGGCACTTTCTCTTTTTCTTCCCATTTACCAGGTGATTAGTTTTTTGGCAACGCGATGGGCAGTTTGAAAACACATGGATCGAAAAATAAGCAGAATTTTAACCTGAATGGTAGTGATTTATTCGGCGCTTTGTACCGTTATTTTATGCTGCAAACTGCGCTTTTATTTGTTTATCTCCGTCTGATTTCAGAATATTATCTTTGCTTAATCGCCTGAAAAATAGAGATATTAGTCTGGTTTTTGTTAAAAACCTGCGCTAAACCATTAAAGGCACTGGTAAAAATAGCGTTGTTCATTAAAAGTACAGAATGCTTTTTAACCATAATAAAACAAAATATAAACATCACTTCACGAATGGGGATTCTGAGATGAAAAGGAACGCGAAGACGTTAATCGCGGGGATGGTCGCACTGTCGATCTCGCATGCCGCTATGGCAGACGACATTAAAGTTGCGGTAGTGGGTGCGATGTCCGGCCCCGTTGCCCAGTGGGGCGATATGGAGTTCAACGGCGCGCGTCAGGCCATCAAAGATATCAATGCTAAAGGCGGCATCAAAGGCGACAAGCTGGTGGGCGTGGAGTATGACGACGCCTGCGATCCAAAACAGGCCGTCGCGGTCGCCAACAAAATCGTTAACGACGGTATCCAGTACGTCATCGGGCACCTGTGTTCCTCCTCCACGCAGCCTGCGTCTGATATCTACGAAGACGAAGGCATCCTGATGATCACCCCGGGCGCCACCAACCCGGAACTGACCCAGCGCGGTTACCAGCACATTATGCGTACCGCCGGTCTGGACTCCTCGCAGGGGCCAACCGCCGCCAAATACATCCTCGAGACCGTTAAGCCACAGCGCATTGCCATCATTCATGACAAACAGCAGTACGGTGAAGGCCTGGCGCGCTCTGTACAGGACGGCCTAAAAAAAGGCGGGGCGAATATCGTCTTCTTCGACGGCATTACCGCCGGTGAGAAAGACTTCTCCGCGCTGATCGCCCGCCTGCAAAAAGAGAATATCGACTTCGTTTACTACGGCGGCTACTACCCGGAAATGGGGCAGATGTTGCGCCAGGCGCGCGCCACCGGTCTGAAAACCCAGTTTATGGGGCCTGAGGGCGTCGGTAATGCCTCCCTGTCGAACATCGCGGGCGATTCTGCCGAAGGCATGATGGTGACGATGCCAAAACGCTATGACCAGGATCCGGCGAATAAAGCTATCGTGGATGCGCTCAAGGCACAGAAGAAAGATCCGAGTGGCCCATACGTCTGGATCACCTACGCGGCCGTGCAGTCGCTGGCCACGGCCATGGATCGCACCGGCAGCAAAGAGCCGCTGGATCTGGTGAAAGATTTAAAAGCACACGGGGCGAACACCGTGATTGGGCCGCTGAACTGGGATGAGAAAGGCGATCTGAAGGGATTTGAATTTGGTGTCTTTAAGTGGCACGCCGACGGTTCGTCCTCGGTCGCCAGATAATAATCCCACCGCCCGGTTTACCGGGCGGATATAAAAAGGTTTGCATATGTCCGAGCAGTTTCTCTACTTTTTGCAGCAGATGTTTAACGGCGTCACGCTGGGAAGCACCTACGCGCTGATCGCCATCGGCTACACGATGGTTTACGGCATTATCGGCATGATCAACTTCGCCCACGGCGAGGTGTACATGATCGGTAGCTACGTCTCCTTTATGATCATCGCTGCGCTGATGATGATGGGCATCGACAGCAGCTGGTTGCTAGTGGCCGCCGGGTTTGTCGGCGCGATTGTGATTGCCAGCGCCTACGGCTGGAGCATCGAACGGGTGGCCTACCGGCCGGTGCGCAGCTCCAAGCGCCTTATTGCGCTGATCTCCGCCATCGGTATGTCCATCTTCCTGCAAAACTACGTCAGCCTGACAGAAGGTTCGCGTGACGTGGCGCTGCCAAGCCTGTTTAACGGCCAGTGGATTGTGGGGGCCAGCGAAAACTTCTCTGCCTCTGTCACCACCATGCAGCTGGTTATCTGGATTGTGACCTTCCTGGCGATGCTGGCCCTGACCGTTTTCATCCGCTACTCCCGCATGGGACGCGCCTGCCGCGCCTGCGCGGAAGACCTGAAGATGGCGAGCTTGCTCGGGATCAACACCGACCGCGTGATTGCCCTGACCTTCGTGATCGGTGCAGCGATGGCGGCGGTGGCGGGCGTGTTGCTCGGCCAGTTCTACGGCGTAATCAACCCGTACATCGGCTTTATGGCCGGGATGAAAGCCTTCACTGCCGCGGTATTGGGCGGTATCGGCAGCATTCCGGGCGCGATGATTGGCGGCCTGATTTTGGGCGTGGCCGAAGCGCTCTCCTCGGCGTACCTGAGCACCGAATATAAAGATGTGGTCTCGTTTGCCCTGCTGATTCTGGTTCTGCTGGTGATGCCTACCGGTATTCTGGGCCGTCCGGAGGTAGAGAAAGTATGAAACCGATGCATTTTGCGATGGCGCTGCTTTCTGCCGCCATGTTCTTCGTGCTGGCGGGCGTCTTTATGGGCGTCCAGTTAGGGCTGGACGGCACGAAGCTGGTGGTGGATACCGCCCCCGACATCCGCTGGCAGTGGGTGTTTATCGGTACTGGCGTGGTGTTCCTGTTCCAGCTGCTGCGTCCGCTGTTCCAGAAGACGCTGAAGAACGTCTCCGGGCCGAAATTCGTCCTTCCGGCGATCGACGGTACAACCGTGAAACAGAAGCTGTTCCTTGTGGCGCTGCTGGTGGCTGCCGTGGCGTGGCCGTTTATGGTATCGCGCGGGACGGTGGATATTGCCACCCTGACCATGATCTACGTGATTCTGGGGCTAGGTCTGAACGTGGTGGTGGGGCTGTCTGGCCTGCTGGTGCTGGGCTACGGCGGGTTCTACGCCATCGGCGCGTACACCTTCGCGCTGCTGAACCATTATTACGGCCTCGGCTTCTGGACCTGTTTGCCGCTGGCGGGGCTGGTCTCTGCCGCCGCGGGCTTCCTGCTCGGCTTCCCGGTGCTGCGCCTGCGCGGTGACTACCTGGCGATTGTGACCTTAGGCTTCGGTGAAATCGTCCGTATCCTGCTGCTCAACAATACCGAAGTGACCGGCGGTCCGAACGGCATCAGCCAGATCCCGAAACCGACCTTCTTCGGCCTGGAGTTCAGCCGTACCGCCCGCGAAGGCGGCTGGGATACCTTCAGCAACTTCTTTGGCATCAAATACGACCCGTCCGACCGCGTGATCTGGCTCTACCTGGTGGCGCTGCTGCTGGTGGTGATTACCCTGTTTGTGATCAACCGTCTGCTGCGCATGCCGCTGGGCCGCGCATGGGAAGCGCTGCGTGAGGATGAGATCGCCTGCCGCTCCCTGGGCCTGAATCCGACCCGTATCAAGCTGACCGCGTTTACCATCAGCGCCGCGTTTGCCGGTTTCGCCGGAACGCTGTTTGCCGCGCGTCAGGGCTTCGTCAGCCCGGAATCGTTCACCTTTGCCGAATCGGCCTTCGTGCTGGCGATTGTGGTGCTCGGCGGGATGGGTTCCCAGTTCGCCGTGATCCTCGCGGCCATCCTGCTGGTGGTCTCGCGCGAGCTGATGCGCGACTTTAACGAATACAGCATGCTGATGCTGGGTGGCTTGATGGTGCTGATGATGATCTGGCGTCCGCAGGGCTTGCTGCCGATGACGCGTCCACAGCTGAAGCTTAAGAGCGCGGAAGCGAAAGGAGAGCAGGCATGAGTCAGCCATTATTATCCGTTAACGGTCTGATGATGCGTTTTGGTGGCCTGCTGGCGGTCAACAACGTGAATCTGGATCTGCATAAGAAAGAGATTGTCTCCCTGATTGGCCCGAACGGCGCAGGGAAAACCACAGTATTCAACTGCCTGACCGGTTTTTACAAGCCGACAGGTGGCACCATCATGCTGCGCGACCAGCACCTCGAAGGGCTACCGGGCCAGCAGATTGCCCGCATGGGCGTGGTGCGTACCTTCCAGCACGTGCGTCTGTTCCGGGAGATGACGGTGATTGAGAACCTGCTGGTGGCGCAACATCAGCAGCTCAAAACCGGCCTCTTTTCCGGCCTGCTGAAAACCCCGGCCTTCCGCCGCGCGCAGGAGGAGGCGCTCGATCGCGCCGCCACCTGGCTCGACCGTATCGGCCTGCTCCAGCACGCCAACCGTCAGGCGAGCAACCTTGCCTACGGTGACCAGCGTCGCCTTGAGATCGTGCGCTGCATGGTGACCCAGCCGGAGATCCTGATGCTCGACGAACCGGCGGCGGGCCTCAACCCGAAAGAGACCAAAGAGCTGGACGAGCTGATTGCCGAGCTTCGCGATCATCACGACACCACCATCCTGCTGATTGAGCATGACATGAAGCTGGTGATGGGCATTTCGGACCGTATCTACGTGGTTAACCAGGGCACGCCGCTGGCAAACGGCACGCCGGAAGAGATCCGCAGCAACCCGGACGTGATCCGCGCATACCTTGGTGAGGCATAAGATGGAAAAAGCGATGTTAACGTTCGACAAGGTCAATGCGCACTACGGCAAGATCCAGGCGCTGCACGACGTCAGCCTGCATATCAATCAGGGCGAAATCGTCACCCTGATTGGTGCCAACGGCGCGGGGAAAACCACGCTGCTCGGCACCCTGTGCGGCGATCCGCGCGCCACCAGCGGGCGGATTGTGTTTGACGGCAAAGATATTACCGACTGGCAGACGGCTAAGATCATGCGTGAAGCGGTAGCGATCGTCCCGGAAGGGCGTCGCGTGTTCTCGCGCATGACGGTCGAAGAGAACCTGGCGATGGGCGGTTTCTTCGCCCACCGGGATGAATACCAGACCCGCATCAAATGGGTATACGAACTCTTCCCGCGCCTGTGGGAGCGGCGAATTCAGCGCGCGGGCACCATGTCCGGCGGGGAGCAACAGATGCTGGCGATTGGCCGCGCGCTGATGAGCCAGCCGCGTCTGCTGCTGCTGGATGAACCGTCGCTCGGGCTGGCGCCTATCATCATTCAGCAGATTTTCGACACCATCGAGCAGCTGCGCAAAGAGGGGATGACCATCTTCCTCGTCGAGCAGAACGCCAACCAGGCGCTGAAGCTCGCTGACCGTGGCTACGTGCTGGAGAACGGCCGCGTGGTGCTCTCCGATACCGGCGATGCGCTGCTGGCGAACGAAGCGGTGCGGAGCGCGTATTTGGGCGGTTAAGCCGTCTGTATCGCCCGGTGGCGCTGCGCTTACCGGGCCTACGGATACCCTCCAGGCAGGGTAAGGCGCAGCCGCCACCCGGCTTTTTTTCATATTAACCCCTTCACACAACCATCATCCCTCTGACGCCTGGCTGTCACCTATCTGTAAACAAACAGTTATTTTTCTGTCATTCGAGCATGTCATGTTACCTCGCGAGCACAAAACGCGTGATATCGCGCATCCGGCATAATAAGAGAGATGACAATGACATCGTTACGACACACAGCTTTGGGTCTGGCAATCGGTCTGGCTTTTGCGACGAACGCAATGGCTGTGACCACCATTCCGTTCTGGCATTCTATGGAAGGGGAGTTGGGTAAAGAGGTTGACTCCCTGGCGCAACGTTTCAACGACACCCACCCGGATTACAAAATTGTGCCGGTGTACAAAGGCAACTACGAGCAGAGCCTGAGCGCGGGCATCGCCGCCTTCCGTACCGGCAATGCGCCAGCCCTGTTACAGGTTTATGAAGTCGGCACCGCGACCATGATGGCCTCCAAAGCCATCAAGCCGGTCTATGAAGTGTTCAAAGACGCGGGCATCAACTTTGACGAATCCCAGTTTGTGCCGACCGTTTCCGGTTACTACACCGATTCCAAAACCGGCCACCTGCTGTCCCAACCATTTAACAGCTCCACGCCAGTGCTGTACTACAACAAAGATGCCTTCAAAAAAGCCGGTTTAGATCCGGAACAGCCGCCAAAAACCTGGCAGGATCTGGCGGAGTACACCGCGAAGCTGAAAGCGGCGGGGATGAAGTGCGGCTACGCCAGCGGCTGGCAGGGCTGGATCCAGATTGAAAACTTCAGCGCCTGGCACGGCCTGCCGGTTGCCACCAAAAACAACGGCTTCGATGGCACCGACGCGGTTCTGGAATTTAACAAGCCGGAGCAGGTGAAGCACATCGCGCTGCTGGCCGATCTGAACAAGAAGGGCGACTTCAGCTATTTCGGGCGCAAAGACGAATCCACCGAGAAGTTCTACAACGGTGACTGCGCCATTACTACCGCGTCTTCCGGTTCGCTGGCGGACATCCGTCACTACGCCAAATTCAACTACGGCGTGGGCATGATGCCGTACGACGCTGATGTAAAAGGCGCGCCGCAGAACGCCATCATCGGCGGGGCGAGCCTGTGGGTGATGCAGGGTAAAGACAACGGCACCTACAAAGGCGTGGCCGAGTTCCTCGACTTCCTGGCCAAGCCGGAAAACGCCGCCGAGTGGCACCAGAAGACCGGCTACCTGCCGATCACCAAAGCCGCGTACGACCTGACCCGGGAGCAGGGCTTCTACAGCAAGAACCCGGGCGCGGACATCGCGACGCGTCAGATGCTGAACAAGCCGCCGTTGCCGTTCACCAAAGGCCTGCGTCTGGGCAACATGCCGCAGATCCGCACCATCGTTGATGAAGAGCTGGAAAGCGTCTGGACCGGGAAGAAAACGCCTCAGCAGGCGCTGGATTCAGCGGTAGAGCGCGGCAACCAACTGTTACGCCGCTTTGAGCAGTCGACGAAGTCTTAATTAAAATCTTACTCCTCACCCTAACCCTCTCCCCATAGGGGAGAGGGGACTGCACGGAGCCGTCTTTTCTCCCTCGCCCCTATGGGGAGAGGGCCGGGGTGAGGGGCGAAAACCTACTTGAGCTAACCTATGTCATCATCCCGTCCGGTGTTCCGTTCCCGCTGGCTGCCGTACCTGCTGGTCGCGCCGCAGCTGGTCATCACCGTTATCTTCTTTATCTGGCCTGCGGGCGAAGCGCTGTGGTACTCGGTACAAAGCGTCGATCCGTTCGGGCTTTCCAGCCAGTTTGTCGGGCTGGACAACTTTACCGCGCTGTTCCATGACAGCTACTACCTGGACTCCTTCTGGACGACGATCAAATTCAGCGCGCTGGTCACCGTCAGCGGTCTTGTCGCGTCGCTGTTCTTCGCCGCGCTGGTGGATTACGTAGTGCGCGGCAGCCGTCTGTATCAGACCCTGATGCTGCTGCCTTACGCTGTGGCTCCCGCCGTGGCCGCCGTGCTGTGGATCTTCCTGTTTAACCCGGGGCGCGGGCTGATTACCCACTTCCTGGGCGAGTTTGGCTATGACTGGAACCACGCCCAGAACAGCGGTCAGGCCATGTTCCTGGTGGTGTTCGCCTCGGTGTGGAAGCAGATCAGCTATAACTTCCTGTTTTTCTTCGCCGCGCTACAGTCTATCCCGCGTTCGCTGGTGGAGGCCGCCGCGATTGACGGCGCAGGGCCAGTGCGCCGCTTCTTCCGGCTGTCGCTGCCGCTGATCGCCCCGGTGAGTTTCTTCCTGCTGGTGGTAAACCTGGTGTACGCCTTCTTCGACACCTTCCCGGTGATCGACGCCGCCACTGCGGGCGGTCCGGTACAGGCGACGACCACGCTGATTTATAAAATTTACCGCGAAGGCTTTGCCGGGCTTGATCTCTCTGCCTCTGCCGCCCAGTCCGTGGTGCTGATGTTCCTCGTCATCATCCTCACGGTGGTGCAGTTCCGCTATGTCGAAAGTAAGGTGCGCTACCAATGATTGAGAACCGTCGCGGGCTGACGATTTTCAGCCATACCCTGCTGATCCTGGGCATCCTCGTCATCCTGTTTCCACTGTACGTGGCCTTCGTCGCCGCCACGCTGGACACCAAAGCGGTGTTCGACACGCCGATGACGCTCGTCCCCGGCGGGCATCTTTTCGAGAACATGAAAACTATCTGGACCCAGGGCGTGGGGGCCAACAGCGCGCCGTTCTGGCTGATGATGCTCAACAGTTTCATCATGGCGTTCGGCATCACCATCGGCAAAATCACGGTGTCGATGCTCTCGGCCTTCGCCATCGTCTGGTTCCGCTTTCCGCTGCGTAACCTGTTTTTCTGGATGATTTTCATCACTCTGATGCTGCCGGTGGAGGTGCGTATCTTCCCGACGGTGGATGTGATCGCCAACCTGAAGATGCTCGACAGCTACGCGGGCTTAACCCTGCCGCTGATGGCCTCGGCGACCGCCACCTTCCTGTTCCGCCAGTTCTTTATGACCCTGCCGGATGAGCTGATTGAAGCCGCGCGTATTGACGGCGCCTCGCCGATGCGCTTCTTCCGCGACATCGTGCTGCCGCTGTCGAAAACCAACCTTGCGGCGCTGTTTGTGATCACCTTTATCTACGGCTGGAACCAGTACCTGTGGCCGCTGCTGATCGTTCAGGACGTCAACCTCGGCACCGCCGTGGCAGGCATCAAAGGCATGATCGCCACCGGCGAAGGCACCACCCTCTGGAACCAGGTAATGGCGGCGATGCTGCTCACCCTTATCCCCCCGGTCGTTATCGTTTTAGCCATGCAGCGTGCGTTTGTGCGTGGTTTAGTGGACAGTGAGAAATAAGATGGCAGGTTTAAAATTACAGGCAGTAACCAAAAGCTGGGACGGCAAAACCCAGGTCATTCAGCCGCTGACGCTCGACGTGGCGGACGGGGAATTTATCGTCATGGTCGGTCCGTCCGGCTGTGGGAAATCCACGCTGCTGCGCATGGTGGCGGGGCTGGAACGCGTGACGTCCGGGGATATCTGGATTGACCGCCAGCGCGTTACCGAGATGGAACCCAAAGATCGCGGCATCGCGATGGTGTTCCAGAACTACGCCCTCTATCCGCACATGAGCGTGGAAGAGAACATGGCCTGGGGGCTGAAAATTCGCGGCATGGGCAAAGGCCATATCGAGGAGCGCGTGAAAGAAGCCGCGCGCATTCTGGAGCTTGACGGCCTGCTCAAGCGTCGCCCGCGTGAGCTTTCCGGCGGCCAGCGTCAGCGCGTGGCGATGGGGCGCGCCATCGTGCGCGACCCGGCGGTCTTTCTGTTCGACGAACCGCTGTCAAACCTCGACGCCAAGCTGCGCGTGCAGATGCGCCTTGAGCTACAGCAGCTGCATCGCCGCCTTAAAACCACGTCCCTCTACGTGACCCACGATCAGGTAGAGGCCATGACTCTCGCCCAGCGCGTGATGGTGATGAACAAAGGCATCGCCGAGCAGATTGGCACCCCGGTGGAAGTCTACGAAAAACCGGCCAGCCGTTTTGTGGCGAGTTTTATCGGCAGCCCGGCGATGAACCTGCTGGACGGGCGGATCAATGCTGCAGGAACCCATTTTGAGCTGGAAAGCGGGATGGCGTTGCCGATCAACTGGTACTATCGTGGCTACG
Organism: Enterobacter cloacae complex sp. S2; assembly: GCF_015159675.1. NCBI lineage: Bacteria > Pseudomonadati > Pseudomonadota > Gammaproteobacteria > Enterobacterales > Enterobacteriaceae > Enterobacter > Enterobacter cloacae complex sp. S2. Next base: position 44,545 of record NZ_JADDTS010000017.1, on the reverse strand, counting down.
CCGGGCGTAAGATGACGCTCGGTATCCGCCCGGAGCATATTGGTTTGACGTCTCAGGCGGACGGCGGCGTGCCGCTGGTGATGGACACGCTGGAGATGCTGGGCGCAGACAACCTGGCGCACGGACGCTGGGGCGAACAAAAGCTGGTGGTGCGCCTGCCGCATCAGGAGCGCCCGAAGGCAGGCAGCACGCTGTGGCTGCATATGCCGGAAAATCACCTGCACTTATTTGACGGTGAAACAGGACAACGAGTATGAGCAACTGGCCTTACCCCCACATTGTCGCCCACCGTGGCGGCGGTAAACTGGCGCCGGAAAACACCCTGGCGGCAATTGACGCTGGCGCGCGCTACGGCCACACGATGATCGAGTTCGATGCCAAGCTGTCGAAGGACGGCGAAATTTTCCTGCTACATGACGACAACCTTGAACGCACCAGCAACGGCTGGGGCGTGGCGGGCGAACTGCCGTGGTGCGATCTGCTGAAGGTGGATGCCGGAAGCTGGTTCAGCGGGGAATTCAAAGGTGAACCGCTGCCGCTGCTGGCGGAAGTGGCGGACCGCTGCCGCCAGCACGGCATGATGGCCAACATCGAAATCAAACCGACCACCGGCACCGGGCCGCTGACGGGCAAAGTCATCGCGCTGGCCGCGCGTGAGCTGTGGGAAGGGATGACGGTACCGCTGCTGTCGTCGTTTGACATCGACGCGCTGGAAGCGGCACAGGCGGCCGTACCAGAGCTGCCGCGCGGGCTGCTGCTGGATGAGTGGCGAGAAGACTGGCGCGCGCTGACTGCCCGCTTAGCTTGCGTGTCGATCCACCTCAACCATAAGCTGCTGGATGAAGCGCGCGTGACGCTGTTGAAAGAGGCCGGTCTGCATATCCTGGTCTACACCGTCAACAAACCCCAGCGTGCAGCCGAGCTGCTGCGCTGGGGCGTGGACAGCATCTGTACCGATGCGATTGACCAGATCGGGCCGAACTTTATTTATTAAGCATACTGCCGTTCTGCTGGGTCGGCAGCATATGCTGCTGACCGCTGCTTTGCGACATCCCGCCCCCTAACATCCCACCGTTTGAGTTTGGCAGCGGCTGCTCGCGCATCTGGCCCTGCTGCACGCGCTGGGTATTAGCGTTCATCTGGTTTTGCAGGTACTGCTGCTGCACCTGGGTCTGCGTCTTTAACTGCTGATTAAGCATCCCTTTCTGCTGCTGTTGCTGGCTCATCATCTCCGTCTGCATACGCTGCTGGCTCGGAATGACATAGCCCTGCTGGTTCGGGTTGTTCAGCGTGTTTATCGGCTGTGCGAGCGCGGCGAACGGAAGCAGCGCGATCAGGATCGGTAATCGTTTCATGGTTATCTCCTCCTTTGAGGCTTCTCTTAAGTTTATCCTGATTCCGGCATAACGATGATTTTTTAAGAGTTGTGAACCAGGCTTAAGCGGGGAATATAGGCCCCTTCACCTGGAGAACAATAATGATGAAACCAACCTTTTTGCGCTGGGTCGCCATCGCTGCGCTGATGGCAGGCGGCACATTTACCGTGGCGGCCAACCCGCCCGCCGCTCCTCCGGTCTCTTACGGCGTGGAGGAGGATGTTTTTCATCCCGTGCGGGCGACGCACGGCATGGTGGCCTCGGTTGACGCGCTGGCAACTCAGGTGGGCGTCGATATTCTTAAACAGGGCGGTAACGCGGTGGATGCGGCGGTCGCGGTCGGGTACGCACTGGCGGTAACGCATCCACAGGCGGGGAACCTGGGCGGCGGCGGGTTTATGATGCTGCGCACGAAAGACGGTAAAACCACGGCCATCGACTTCCGTGAGATGGCACCGAATCAGGCCTCCCGCGATATGTTCCTCGACGATCAGGGCAATCCGGACAGTAAAAAATCCCTGACCTCGCACCTTGCCTCCGGCACGCCGGGCACCGTTGCGGGGTTCTCGCTGGCGCTGGAAAAATACGGCACGCTGCCGCTGAATAAAGTGGTACAGCCTGCCATCAGGCTGGCGCGCGACGGCTTCGTCGTCAACGACGCGCTGGCGGACGACCTCAAAACCTACGGCAGCGAAGTTATTCCCAATCATGAAAACAGCAAGGCTATCTTCTGGAAAGACGGCGAGCCGCTGAAGAAGGGCGATAAGCTGGTGCAGAAGAACCTCGCAAAAAGTCTCGAACTGATTGCCGAAAACGGTCCGGACGCCTTCTATAAGGGGCCGATTGCCGATCAGATTGCCGATGAGATGCAGAAGAACGGCGGGCTGATCACCAAAGCGGATCTGGCGGAATATAAGGCGGTGGAGCGCGAGCCGATTAGCGGCACCTATCGCGGCTACGAGGTCTTCTCCATGCCGCCGCCGTCCTCCGGGGGCATTCACATTGTGCAGATCCTCAATATTCTGGAAAACTTTGATATGCACAAGTTCGGCTTCGGTAGTGCCGATGCCATGCAGGTGATGGCGGAGGCGGAAAAGCGCGCCTACGCGGACCGCTCGGAATATCTTGGCGATCCGGATTTCGTGAAGGTGCCGTGGCAGGCGCTGACTAACAAAGCCTATGCCAAATCGATTGCCGATGAGATCGACATCAACAAGGCTAAACCGTCCAGCGAGATCCGCCCGGGCAAGCTGGCGCCGTATGAAAGTAACCAGACCACCCACTTCTCGGTCGTGGACAAAGACGGAAACGCGGTGGCGGTGACATACACGCTCAACACCACCTTCGGCACCGGGATTGTGGCGGGCAACAGCGGTATTTTGCTGAACAACGAGATGGATGACTTCTCGGCCAAGCCGGGCGTGCCGAACGTCTACGGGCTGGTCGGCGGCGATGCAAATGCGGTCGGGCCGAAGAAGCGCCCGCTGTCGTCCATGTCGCCCACCATCGTGGTGAAAGACGGCAAAACCTGGCTGGTGACCGGCAGCCCGGGCGGGAGCCGGATTATCACCACCGTGCTGCAAATGGTGGTGAACAGCATCGACTTTGGGATGAACGTCGCCGAAGCGACCAATGCGCCGCGTTTCCATCACCAGTGGCTGCCGGACGAGTTGCGCGTGGAGAAGGGCTTTAGCCCGGATACCCTCAAGCTGCTTGAGCAGCGCGGGCAGAAGGTGGCGGTGAAGGAGGCGATGGGCAGCACCCAGAGCATTATGGTCGGGCCGGACGGGGCACTGTTTGGCGCGTCGGATCCGCGGTCGGTGGATGATTTAACGGCGGGGTATTGAGGGCTCCCCTCACCCTAACCCTCTCCCCATAGGGGAGAGGGGATTGCACGGTGCGGTCTTTTCTCCCTCGCCCCTTCGGAGAGAGGGTCGGGGTGAGGGGTTACTTCATACGCGCCATATAATACGCATCCACGTACTCGCCGTTGCGCAGGGCGTAGCGCCTGCCGGTGCCTTCAATCTCAAACCCGTGCTTTTTGTACACCGCGATTGCCGGTTCGTTATCGACAAACACCGTTAACTCGATGCGGTCGACGCGCAGCCAGTTATCGCACATATCAATCATGGTGCGTATCAGCGCGCTGGCGACGCCCCGGTTTTGCCACTGCGCACCCACACAAATTCCTAAATCGGCGACGTGGCTGCGGCGCGGACGCTGAGCTACGGCAATGCACAGATGCCCGGCGACGGTATCATCAATACAGGCGACAAGCTGCTTGATACCGGGCTGATCGGTTAGCCGGTCATGCCACATCTGCTCTGAGGGATGAGGAACCTGTAGCGTGTTGTGGTACACCTCCGGCTGGGCGTGGATCTGACGAATGGCGTCGTAATCTTTCGGTTCAGCGTGGCGTATCACTATCTCACTCATTCCTTGTTCCTCAGTCAGTTAAAAGTCCCTTCCAACATCAGTGACTTTAAAAGTTGAGTCAATCGCTATTTTTTGCAAAAAGTGTTGGACAAGTGCGAATGAGAATGATTATTATTGCTCTGCATTCAGGAAGACCTCCTACGGGAACCTGAAAGCACGACATTGCTCACATTGCTTCCAGTATTACTTTAGCCAGCTTCTCGCTGGCTTTTTTTTTGTTATGGTTAGACTCAGTAACCTTCCAAAAGGACTGAGCCATGACACTACATTGTGCATTTATTGGATTTGGCAAAAGCACCACGCGTTACCACCTTCCGTATGTTCTTAACCGAAAAGAGACCTGGCACGTGGCCCATATCTATCGCCGCCGCGCGAAGCCAGAAGAGCAGTCTCCGCAGTATTCCCATATTCATTTCACCAGCGATCTTGATGAAGTGTTAAATGATCCGCAGGTGAAGCTGGTGGTGGTCTGTACCCACGCCGACAGCCACTTTGACTACGCAAAACGCGCGCTGGAAGCAGGTAAAAACGTGCTGGTGGAAAAACCGTTCACCCTGACCATCGCCGAAGCGAAGGAACTCTTTGCGCTGGCGAAAAGCAAAGGGCTGACCGTCACGCCGTACCAGAACCGTCGCTTTGACAGCTGCTTCCTGACGGCAAAAAAGGCAATCGAAAGCGGCAAGCTCGGCGAGATCGTTGAAATCGAAAGCCACTTCGATTACTACCGCCCTGTGGCAGAAACCAAACCCGGCCTGCCGCAGGACGGTTCGTTCTACGGTCTGGGCGTACACACCATGGACCAGATCATCTCCCTGTTTGGCCGCCCGGACCACGTGGCGTACGACATCCGCAGCCTGCGCAATAAGGCCAATCCGGACGATACCTTCGAAGCACAGCTGTTCTACGGCGACCTGAAAGCCATCGTCAAAACCAGTCATCTGGTGAAAATCGACTACCCGAAATTTATCGTTCACGGCAAGAAAGGCTCCTTTATCAAGTACGGCATCGACCAGCAGGAGACCAGCCTGAAGGCCAACATCATGCCGGGCGAACCGGGCTTTGCGGCAGATGATTCCGTGGGCGTGCTGGAGTACGTGAACGACGAGGGCCTGACGGTCAGGGAAGAGCTGAAGCCGGAAACGGGCGATTATGGACGCGTCTACGATGCGCTGTATGAAACCCTCTCCAGCGGCACGCCGAATTACGTCAAGGAATCTGACGTTCTGACGAACCTGGAAATCCTTGAACGGGCCTTCGAACAGGCTTCCCCTGCCACGGTAACCCTCGCCAGATAAGCAAAAATGGCTCCTTTGCGCTTGTTCTAAATTTTTGAACAGAGGAGTCAATTTTCACCCTCTATGATCCCTGAGCGTTTGCGTCCACACTTACTCCATCGAAACGAACTGAGGGTGAAAACAATGATCTACTTACGCAAAGCAAACGAACGTGGTCACGCGAATCATGGCTGGCTGGACTCATGGCATTCATTCTCGTTTGCCGACTACTACGACCCGAACTTCATGGGCTTCTCCGCGCTGCGCGTCATTAACGACGACGTGATTGATGCAGGCCAGGGCTTCGGTACCCACCCGCATAAGGACATGGAAATCCTGACCTATGTGCTGGAAGGGGCGGTTGAGCACCAGGACAGCATGGGCAATAAAGAGCAGGTTCCGGCGGGCGAGTTCCAGATTATGAGCGCGGGGACCGGGGTGCGTCACTCTGAGTACAACCCGAGCAAAACGGAAAAACTGCACCTGTATCAAATCTGGATCATTCCAGAAGAGACCGGCATCACGCCACGCTACGAACAGCGCCGCTTCGATGCGAAACAGGGTAAACAGCTGGTGCTCTCCCCGGATGCGCGTGAAGGTTCCCTGAAAGTGCATCAGGATATGGAGCTGTACCGCTGGGCGCTGGCGAAAGATGAACAGTCTGTGCACCAGATCGCCGCCAACCGCCGCGTGTGGATCCAGGTGGTGAAAGGCGAGGTGTCCATCAACGGCACCAAAGCCACCACCGCCGATGGCCTGGCAGTCTGGGATGAGCAGGCGCTCTCCGTGCATGCCGACAGCGAAAGTGAAATTCTGCTGTTTGATCTGCCGCCGGTCTAAATAATTTCTCAACCTTCCCTTTAAACGGGGAAGGTTGAGCTTTGTCCGTGATAAACTGAGCAAATCTCTCACTTCAAGATTTCTCAGGACGATGAAAAAGAAACGCCCCGTACTTCAGGATGTCGCCGATCGCGTCGGTGTGACCAAAATGACGGTCAGCCGTTTTTTACGTAACCCGGAGCAGGTTTCCGTGGCGTTGCGTGGCAAGATTGCCGCCGCCCTTGATGAACTGGGTTATATCCCCAACCGCGCGCCCGATATTCTCTCTAATGCGACCAGCCGTGCGGTGGGCGTCCTGCTTCCTTCCTTAACCAACCAGGTTTTCGCTGAAGTGCTGCGTGGCATCGAAAGCGTGACCGATGCCTTTGGTTATCAGACCATGCTCGCCCACTATGGGTACAAGCCGGAACTGGAAGAGGAACGTCTTGAATCGATGCTTTCCTGGAACATTGACGGCCTGATTTTAACGGAACGTACTCACACCCCGCGCACGCTGAAAATGATTGAAGTGGCAGGCATTCCGGTGGTGGAGCTGATGGACAGCCAGTCGCCGTGCCTCGACATCGCCGTGGGGTTCGATAACTTTGAAGCGGCGCGTCAGATGACGGCGGCGATCATCGCCCGCGGTCATCGCCATGTGGCCTATCTGGGTGCGCGTCTGGATGAACGTACTATCATCAAACAGAAGGGATACGAGCAGGCGATGCTCGACGCCGGTTTAACCCCGTACAGCGTGATGGTGGAGCAATCTTCCTCTTATACGTCGGGTATTGAGCTGATGCGTCAGGCGCGACGCGAGTATCCGCAACTGGACGGTATTTTCTGTACCAACGATGACCTTGCGGTCGGCGCCGCGTTTGAATGTCAGCGTCTGGGTTTAAAAATCCCGGATGATATGGCGATTGCCGGTTTCCACGGCCACGACATTGGCCAGGTGATGGAGCCGCGTCTGGCAAGCGTCCTGACCCCGCGTGAACGCATGGGCCGCATTGGTGCAGAACGCCTGCTGGCGCGCATTCGTGGTGAGGCAGTTACCCCTAAAATGTTAGATTTAGGTTTCACCTTGTCACCGGGTGGATCTATTTAATCCGACAAATTTGAAGTAGCTCACACTTATTCACTTCGCGCACGTTTGGATATTGCTTCTCTTATGCCCCGGCAGGACAATGTTACCGATAACTGTTACCCGTAACAATTGACTGAGGGACACCCTTTGAGCACGACTAATCACGATCACCACGTTTACGTCCTGATGGGCGTGTCCGGTAGCGGTAAATCTGCCGTGGCGAGCGAAGTGGCGCATCAACTCCAGGCTGCGTTTCTTGATGGTGACTTCCTCCATCCGCGCAGCAACATCATGAAAATGGCTTCCGGCGAGCCGCTGAATGACGACGACCGCAAACCCTGGTTGCAGGCGCTGAATGATGCCGCGTTCGCGATGCAGCGCACCAATAAAGTCTCCCTGATAGTCTGTTCCGCGCTGAAAAAAACCTATCGCGACCTGCTGCGCGATGGCAACCCGAACCTCTCTTTCATCTACCTGAAAGGCGATTTCGGGGTAATTGAAAGCCGCCTGAAGGCGCGTAAAGGCCACTTCTTCAAAACCCAGATGCTGGTAACGCAGTTCGAAGCGTTGCAGGAGCCGGGGGCTGACGAACAGGATGTCTTAGTGGTTGATATCGATCAGCCGCTGGAAGGTGTTGTTGCCAGCACCATCGAGGTTATTAATAAAAGGCAGTAAGTTTTGAGTACATTAACGCTAGTTTTGACAGCAGTGGGTTCCGTATTGCTGCTGCTGTTTTTAGTGATGAAGGCACGTATGCACGCCTTCGTTGCTTTGATGGTGGTTTCTATTGGTGCCGGTCTCTTTTCCGGAATGCCGCTCGACAAAATTGCGGCGACGATGGAAAAAGGGATGGGCGGCACGCTCGGCTTCCTGGCCATCGTAGTCGCGCTCGGCGCGATGTTTGGCAAGATTTTGCACGAGACGGGCGCGGTCGATCAGATTGCCGTCAAGATGCTGAAATCCTTCGGACACAGCCGTGCGCACTACGCGATTGGTCTGGCTGGTCTGATTTGCGCGCTGCCGCTGTTCTTTGAAGTGGCGGTGGTGCTGCTGATTAGCGTGGCGTTCTCCATGGCACGCCATACCGGTACCAACCTCGTGAAGCTGGTCATTCCGCTGTTTGCGGGCGTGGCGGCGGCGGCGGCGTTTCTGCTGCCGGGGCCTGCGCCGATGCTGCTGGCTTCCCAGATGCATGCTGACTTTGGCTGGATGATCCTGATTGGCCTGTGTGCGGCGATCCCGGGGATGATTATCGCCGGTCCGCTGTGGGGCAACTTCATTAGCCGTTACGTTGAGCTGCACATTCCGGATGACATCTCCGAGCCGCACCTGGGCGAGGGCAAAATGCCGTCCTTCGGCTTCAGTCTGTCGCTGATCCTGCTGCCGCTGGTGCTGGTGGGCCTGAAAACCATCGCTGCCCGCTTTGTGCCGGTGGGGTCAACCGCTTACGAATGGTTCGAATTTATTGGCCATCCGTTCACTGCGATCCTGGTGGCGTGTCTGGTCGCGATTTACGGGCTGGCGATGCGTCAGGGCATGCCAAAAGATCGCGTGATGGAGATATGCGGTGCCGCGCTACAACCGGCGGGGATTATTCTGCTGGTGATCGGGGCGGGCGGCGTGTTCAAGCAGGTGCTGGTGGATTCCGGCGTTGGCCCGGCGCTGGGCGAAGCGCTGACCGGGATGGGCCTGCCGATTGCGGTCACCTGCTTCGTGCTGGCCGCGGCGGTGCGTATCATTCAGGGCTCCGCGACCGTGGCGTGCTTAACCGCGGTGGGGCTGGTGATGCCGGTGATTGAACAGCTGAACTACTCCGGCGCGCAGATGGCGGCGCTCTCTATCTGTATCGCGGGCGGTTCGATTGTGGTTTCTCACGTGAACGACGCAGGCTTCTGGCTGTTCGGTAAATTTACCGGCGCAACCGAAGCGCAAACCCTGAAAACCTGGACGCTGATGGAAACCATCCTCGGCACGACGGGTGCGGTTGTCGGGATGATTGCGTTTACGCTGCTGAGCTAACGAGACCGTATTTTGTCGGGTGGCGGCTTCGCCTTACCCGACCTACAAAAAAATCAGGTCCCGTAGGCCGGGTAAGCGTAAGCGCCACCCGGCTTTTTTACATCTTCACCCTTTCATCCATGCCCGGATCCCATCCAGGAACATCTGCGTCGCCATCATCACCAGAATGAGCCCCATCAGGCGCTCGAGGGCGTTCACCCCTTTCTCGCCCAGCAGGCGCAGGAACAGCGACGACTGCAGCAGAATAATAAATGTCCCGCCCCAGGCGATCAGCAGGGCAATGACCAGGTGGCTCATCTGATTCGGGTACTGATGCGACAGCAGCATCAGCGTTGCCAGAATCGTTGGCCCGGCGACCAGCGGAATCGCCAGCGGCACGATAAACGGTTCTTCACCCGCAGGCAGGCCGCTGCTGCTGCCCTCCGCGCTCGGGAAAATCATCTTTATGGCAATCAGGAACAAAATGATCCCGCCGGAAATGGAGACCGTTTCGGCACGTAAGTTCAGGAAAGCGAGGATTTTTTCACCGGCGAACAGGAAAATAAACATCACCAGCAGGGCGATGAGCAGCTCGCGGATCATGATCGCCCGACGGCGCTTCGGCTCGGTGTGCTTCAGCACCGACATGAAGATCGGCAGATTACCGAGCGGATCCATAATCAGGATCAATAAAACCGCTGCGGAAATGATTTCACTCATCTTAAATTATCCCTGATACTTATTGTGGTCATTGCGATGATTAGCACTTTTTCTGATTGCCGGGCAATCATCGATTAATTTCGCTTGCGACTTTGGCAGCATTTTGTAATGTGAAGCATATCCCAGTTCAATACTGGCTTGCACAATCAGCACACACCCCTTGCAGGAAAAAAATGCTATGAAAAACGTTGGTTTTATCGGCTGGCGCGGTATGGTCGGCTCTGTACTCATGCAACGCATGGTTGAAGAGCGCGATTTCGACGCCATCCGCCCGGTCTTCTTCTCCACTTCCCAGCTCGGCCAGGCTGCACCGTCCTTTGGTGGTACCACAGGCACGTTGCAGGATGCTTACGATCTGGAAGCGCTGAAGGCACTCGACATTATTGTGACCTGCCAGGGCGGCGATTATACCAACGAAATTTATCCGAAGCTGCGTGAAAGCGGCTGGCAGGGCTACTGGATTGACGCGGCCTCTTCGCTGCGTATGAAAGACGATGCCATCATCATTCTCGACCCGGTTAACCAGGATGTCATTACCGACGGCCTGAACAACGGCGTGAAAACGTTTGTTGGCGGTAACTGCACCGTCAGCCTGATGCTGATGTCCCTCGGCGGCCTGTTCGCACAGGATCTGGTGGAGTGGGTCTCCGTAGCGACCTACCAGGCGGCGTCCGGCGGCGGCGCGCGTCATATGCGCGAGCTGCTGACCCAGATGGGCCAGCTGCACCAGAGCGTCGCGACCGAGCTTGCAAACCCGGCGTCCGCGATCCTTGATATCGAGCGTAAAGTTACTCAGCTCACCCGCAGTGGCGAGTTGCCGGTGGATAACTTTGGCGTACCGCTGGCCGGCGGCCTGATCCCGTGGATCGACAAACAGCTGGATAACGGCCAGACCCGCGAAGAGTGGAAGGGCCAGGCTGAGACCAACAAAATTCTCGCCACCGCGAACACCATTCCGGTTGACGGTCTGTGCGTGCGTATCGGCGCGCTGCGCTGCCACAGCCAGGCTTTCACCATTAAACTGAAAAAAGATGTGTCTATTCCGACCGTGGAAGAGCTGCTGGCCGCGCACAACCCGTGGGCGAAAGTGGTGCCAAACGATCGCGATATCACCATGCGCGAACTGACCCCGGCAGCCGTTACCGGCACGCTGACCACCCCGGTTGGCCGCCTGCGCAAGCTGAACATGGGACCGGAGTACCTCTCCGCGTTCACCGTTGGCGACCAGCTTCTGTGGGGTGCCGCCGAGCCGCTGCGCCGCATGCTGCGCCAGCTGGCGTAATAATTTGTTAAACACCGGGGGTGAATGTCACCCCCTTTTTTTGCGTACTACATGGAGTAAAACGCAGATGTCTTATTTTTTATCAGGAGGGCCCACGACGTTGGCTATGCTTTAAGGAAGATTTATTTCTCACCTGAGGGTAGGGCGGAGCAGAGAGGATTAACTGCACCGTTTAGGTCACATTAAAAGTCGTCCCGGAGCGCGTAAAAAGGGCGACATAAAAAAACAGGATGAATACCATGTCCGATCGTATTTCGAGAGACGTGATTAATGCGCTTATTGCGGGTCACTTTGCCGACCCCTTTTCTGTGCTAGGGATGCACCGTACAGAGGCCGGACTGGAAGTTCGGGCGCTGTTACCGGATGCAACAGAAGTGTGGGTTATCGAACCCAAAACCGGCCGCAAGGTGGGTAATCTGGAATGCCTCGACTCGCGTGGCTTCTTCTCGGGCGTCATGCCCCGCCGTAAAAATCCTTTTCGTTATCAGCTTGCCGTTATCTGGCACGGTCAGCAAAACCTGATTGACGATCCCTATAGCTTCGGCCCGCTCTTAAAAGAGATGGACGCCTGGCTGCTGTCCGAAGGGACCCATTTACGCCCCTACGAAACGCTGGGTGCCCATGCGGATACCATGGACGGTATCACCGGCACGCGCTTTGCCGTATGGGCGCCAAACGCCCAGCGCGTCTCCGTCGTCGGGCAGTTCAACTACTGGGACGGTCGTCGTCACCCCATGCGCCTGCGCCGGGAAACCGGCATCTGGGAGCTGTTTATCCCCGGCGCGCACAACGGTCAGCTCTACAAATTCGAGATGATCGATGCCAACGGCAAGCTGCGTATTAAATCCGACCCGTACGCCTTTGAGGCCGAACTGCGCCCGAATACCGCCTCGCTGATTTGCGGCCTGCCGGAGAAGGTTGTCCAGAGCGAGGAGCGCAAGCAGGCCAACCGCTTTGATGCGCCGATCTCCGTCTATGAAGTGCATCTCGGCTCCTGGCGTCGCCACACCGATAACAACTTCTGGCTGAGCTATCGCGAGCTGGCGGACCAGCTGGTGCCGTACGCCAAATGGATGGGCTTTACCCATCTGGAGCTGCTGCCAATCAACGAACACCCGTTCGACGGTAGCTGGGGCTATCAGCCGACCGGGCTATATGCGCCTACGCGCCGCTTCGGCACGCGCGATGACTTCCGCTATTTCATTGATGCCGCGCACGCCGCCGGACTGAACGTGATCCTCGACTGGGTGCCGGGCCACTTCCCGTCGGATGATTTTGCGCTGGCAGAGTTTGACGGTACGAAGTTGTACGAGCACAGCGATCCGCGCGAAGGCTATCACCAGGACTGGAACACGCTGATCTACAACTACGGTCGCCGTGAAGTGTCAAACTACCTGGTCGGGAACGCGCTGTACTGGATCGAACGTTTCGGCATTGATGCCCTGCGCGTCGATGCGGTGGCGTCGATGATCTACCGCGACTACAGCCGCAAAGAGGGTGAGTGGATCCCAAACGAGTATGGCGGGCGTGAAAACCTCGAAGCGATTGAGTTTCTGCGCAACACCAACCGCATTATCGGCGAGCAGGTGGAAGGCGCCGTGACCATGGCGGAAGAGTCAACAGACTTCCCGGGCGTTTCCCGTCCACCGGCAATGGGCGGCCTGGGCTTCTGGTACAAGTGGAACCTCGGCTGGATGCACGACACGCTCGACTACATGAAGCTTGACCCGGTTTATCGTCAGTATCACCACGATAAGCTCACCTTCGGGCTACTCTACAACTACACCGAAAACTTCATGCTGCCGCTTTCGCACGATGAAGTGGTACACGGCAAGAAATCCGTTCTCGACCGCATGCCGGGGGACGCGTGGCAGAAGTTTGCCAACCTGCGCGCCTATTACGGCTGGATGTTCGCCTTCCCGGGCAAAAAACTGCTGTTTATGGGCAACGAATTTGCGCAAGGGCGCGAATGGAACCACGACACCAGCCTTGACTGGCATCTGCTGGAAGGCGCGGACAACTGGCACCACGGCGTGCAGCGTCTGGTTCGCGACCTGAACCTGACCTATCGTCACCACAAAGCGCTGCACGAGCTGGACTTCGATCCGTACGGCTTTGAGTGGCTGGTGGTGGACGACCACGAGCGCTCGGTGTTTGTCTTTGTACGACGTGATAAAGCCGGTAACGAGATCATCGTCGCCAGCAACTTCACGCCGATACCGCGCGAACACTACCGCTTCGGCATAAACCAGCCGGGCAAATGGCGCGAAATCCTTAACACCGACTCCATGCACTACCACGGCAGCAACGCCGGTAACGGTGGCCTGGTACAGAGCGACGCCATCGAAAGCCACGGTCGTCCGAACTCCCTTGGCCTGACGCTGCCGCCGCTGAGCACAATCTGGCTGGTGCGGGAGGGAGAATGACGCAGCTCTCGGCAGGTAAACCCGAACCGCTCGGGGCGAGTTTTGACGGAAAGGGGGTGAACTTCACGCTCTTTTCTGCCCATGCTGAGCGGGTGGAACTCTGCGTGTTTGACGGGGAAGGTAACGAACACCGTTACGATTTACCGGCGCGCACGGGGGATACCTGGCATGGCTACCTGCCCGGAGGACGGCCGGGGATGCACTACGGTTTTCGCGTACACGGCCCCTGGGAGCCCTCTCAGGGGCACTGGTTTAACCCGGCGAAGCTGCTGATTGACCCATGTGCGCACCGCGTGGACGGCGAGTTTAAAGACGACCCGCTGTTCCACGTTGGCTACGGCGAACCAGACCACCGCGACAGCGCACCCGTCGCGCCCAAAAGCGTGGTGGTACACGATCTCTACGACTGGGAAGACGATGCCCCGCCGCGCACGCCGTGGGGCAACACCGTTATTTATGAAGCCCACGTCAAAGGGCTGACGTATCTGCATCCGTCAATCCCCAAAGAGATGCGCGGTACCTACAAAGCGCTTGGGCATCCGACGATGATCGCGTACCTGAAGCACTTAGGGATCACCGCCCTGGAGCTGTTGCCCGTGGCGCATTTTGCCAGCGAGCCGCGGCTGCAGCGTCTTGGGTTAAGCAACTACTGGGGCTACAACCCGCTGGCGATGTTCGCCCTCGACCCGCGCTACGCGGTGCATCCGGAGAAGGCGCGGGATGAGTTTCGCGATGCGGTGAAGGCGCTTCACGCGGCGGGTATCGAGGTCATTCTGGACGTGGTGTTGAACCACAGTGCAGAAAGCGATCTTGATGGCCCGACGCTCTCACAGCGCGGAATCGATAACCGTAGCTATTATTGGATCAGGGACGACGGCGATTACGAGAACTGGACCGGGTGCGGTAACACCCTCAACCTCAGTCATCCGGCCGTTACGCATTACGCGTACGCGTGCCTGAAATACTGGGTTGAGACGTTCCACGTGGACGGTTTTCGTTTCGACCTGGCGCCGGTAATGGGGCGCACCCCGGCGTTCAGCCAGCAGGCGCCGCTGTTTGAGGCCATCAAAAACTGTCCGGTGCTTTCAAAGGTGAAGCTGATTGCGGAGCCCTGGGACATCGGCGAGGGCGGTTATCAGGTGGGGAACTTCCCGCCGCTGTTTGCCGAGTGGAACGACCACTTCCGCGATGCCGTCCGCCGCTTCTGGCTGACGCGCGATCTGTCGCTGGGGGAGTTTGCCGGTCGCTTTGCCGGCTCCAGCGATCTCTTTAAGCGTGACGGCAAACGTCCGTCGGCCACCATTAATCTGGTGACGGCGCACGACGGTTTTACGCTGCGCGACTGCGTTTGTTTCAATCAGAAACACAATGAGGCAAACGGCGAAGAGAATCGCGATGGGACTAACAACAACCATAGCTTTAACCATGGTATAGAAGGGTTAGGCGGAAGTCTGGATGTGATCGAGCGGCGACGCGCCAGCGTTCATGCGCTGCTGACGACGCTTTTGTTGTCGCAGGGCACGCCGATGCTGCTGGCGGGCGATGAGCACGGTCACAGCCAGCACGGCAACAACAACGCCTATTGCCAGGACAACACCCTGACCTGGCTCAACTGGGAAGAAGCGAACAGCGGGTTGACCCATTTCACCGCGGCGCTGATCCATCTTCGCCAGCACATCCCCGCGCTCACCGCCGACTGCTGGTGGGAAGAGGGCGACGGCAACGTTCGCTGGCTGAATAAAGACGCGCAACCGTTAAGCGCGCAAGAGTGGCAACACGGCATACCCTGTCTGCAAATCCTGCTTTCGGATGCGTGGCTGGTGACGCTGAACGCGACGGATGACGTCGCAGAGATTGTTTTACCTGACGGGGAATGGCGAGCCATTCCTCCCTTTGCCGGAGCGGATAATCCGGTTGTTATGGCTGTCTGGCACGGGCCTGCGCACGGAGTGTGCGTATTCCAAAGATGATAAAAAAGGAGTTAGTCATGGTTAGATTAGAGAAGAACGATCCGTTAATGTTGGCGCGCCAGCTACCATTAAAAACAGTTGCCCTGATCCTCGCGGGCGGGCGTGGTACCCGTCTGAAAGATTTGACCATCAAGCGCGCCAAACCGGCCGTTCACTTTGGTGGTAAGTTCCGTATTATCGATTTTGCACTGTCCAACTGCCTGAACTCAGGCATTCGCCGTATTGGCGTCATTACCCAGTATCAGTCGCACACGCTGGTGCAGCACATTCAGCGCGGCTGGTCATTCTTCAGCGAAGAGATGAACGAGTTTGTCGATCTGCTCCCGGCGCAGCAGCGCGTTCACGGGGAGAACTGGTACCGCGGCACGGCGGATGCCGTGACCCAGAACCTCGACATCATTCGCCGCTACAACGCGGAATACATCGTTATCCTCGCCGGGGACCACATCTACAAGCAAGATTACTCCCACATGCTGATCGACCACGTCGAAAAAGGTGCGCGCTGCACCGTGGCGTGTCTGCCGGTGCCTGTTGCAGAAGCAACCGCGTTTGGCGTGATGCATGTAGATGGCGATGACAAGATTATCGACTTTGTCGAAAAACCGGCGAATCCGCCAACCATGCCGGGAGACGACACCAAATCGCTCGCCAGCATGGGGATCTATGTCTTTGATGCCGATTATCTTTATGAGCTGCTGGAAGAAGACGACAAAGACGAAAACTCCAGCCACGACTTCGGTAAAGACATCATCCCGAAAATTACCAAAGCTGGCATGGCGTATGCACATCCTTTCCCATTGTCCTGCGTGCAGTCCGATCCAAATGCGGAACCTTACTGGCGCGACGTCGGCACGCTGGAAGCCTACTGGAAAGCCAACCTCGATTTGGCATCTGTGACGCCTGAACTGGATATGTACGACCAGAACTGGCCGATTCGCACCCATATGGAATCGCTGCCGCCAGCGAAGTTCGTCCAGGATCGCTCCGGCAGCCACGGTATGACGCTGAACTCGCTGGTCTCTGGCGGGTGCATTATCTCCGGTTCGGTGGTGGTGCAGTCCGTGCTGTTCCCGCGCGTGCGTATAAACTCATTCTGTAATATCGATTCGGCAGTCCTGCTGCCGGATGTCTGGGTAGGGCGCTCATGTCGTCTGCGTCGCTGCGTTATCGACCGTGCCTGCGTCATTCCCGAAGGGATGGTGATTGGGGAAAACGCGGAAGAAGATGCACGTCGTTTCTACCGATCGGAAGAGGGGATCGTGTTAGTAACACGGGAAATGTTGCGGAAGCTGCAAATCAAACAGGAGCGATGATGCAGGTTTTACACGTATGTTCTGAGATGTTCCCGTTGTTAAAAACGGGCGGACTGGCGGATGTTCTTGGTGCATTACCGGCGGCGCAAATTGCCGGAGGGGTGGATACCCGCGTGTTGTTACCCGCTTTTCCGGATATCCGGCGTGGTATTCCCGATGCGAAGGTTGTTACCCGCCGCGAGACCTTCGCGGGACGTATCACCCTGCTGTTTGGACATTACAATGGCGTAGGGATTTACCTGATTGATGCGCCGCATTTATACGACCGACCCGGCAGCCCGTATCACGATACCAACCTGTACGCCTATACCGATAACGTGCTGCGCTTTGCCCTGCTCGGCTGGGTGGGGGCGGAGATGGCCGTCGGGCTGGATCCGTTCTGGCGTCCGAACGTGGTGCACGCGCACGACTGGCATGCGGGGCTGGCTCCTGCGTATCTGGCGGCGAAAGGGCATCCGGCGAAATCGGTGTTTACGGTGCACAACCTGGCGTATCAGGGCATGTATTACGCGCATCATATGAATGACATCGATCTGCCATGGTCGTTCTTTAACATGCACGGGCTGGAGTTTAACGGACAGATTTCGTTTCTGAAGGCGGGTCTGTACTACGCCGACCACATCACGGCGGTCAGCCCAACCTACGCGCGGGAAATTACCCAGCCGGAGTTCGGTTACGGTATGGAAGGGCTACTGCAACAGCGCCACCGTGAAGGTCGTCTGTCGGGCATTCTGAACGGCGTGGATGAACAGATCTGGAATCCGGAAACGGACCTCCTGCTGGCAGCGCGCTATGGTCGCGACTCCGTGGAGGACAAAGCGGAGAACAAGCGTCAGCTACAGATTGCGATGGGGCTGAAGGTCAACGACAAGGTACCGCTGTTTGCGGTGGTCAGCCGCCTGACCAGCCAGAAAGGGCTGGATCTGGTGCTGGAAGCGCTGCCGGGATTACTGGAGCAGGGTGGGCAGCTTGCGCTGCTCGGCGCGGGCGACCCGGTATTGCAGGAAGGTTTCCTCGCGGCCGCGGCGGAACATCCGGGGCAGGTGGGCGTGCAGATTGGCTATCACGAAGCGTTCTCGCACCGCATCATGGGCGGCGCAGACGTGATTCTGGTGCCGAGCCGTTTCGAGCCCTGCGGCCTGACGCAGCTCTATGGTCTGAAATACGGCACGCTGCCGCTGGTACGCCGCACGGGCGGGCTGGCGGATACGGTGTCTGACAGCTCCCTGGAAAACCTGGCGGATGGTATCGCCAGCGGGTTTGTTTTCGAGGACAGTAATGCCTGGTCGCTACTTCGGGCGATCCGGCGTGCTTTCGTCTTGTGGTCCCGTCCATCCCTGTGGCGTTACGTACAACGTCAGGCGATGTCCATGGACTTTGGCTGGCACGTTGCGGCGCAGTCCTACCGCGACCTTTATCAACGCTTGATGTAACGAGGCGAAGTTACTGATATGAATGCTCCATTTAGCTACTCTTCCCCCACGCTCAGCGTTGAGGCGTTGAAACACTCCATCGCCTATAAGCTGATGTTTACCATTGGGAAAGATCCCGTTATTGCCAACAAACATGAGTGGCTGAACGCCACGCTGTTTGCGGTGCGTGACCGTATGGTCGAACGCTGGCTGCGCTCCAACCGCGCCCAGCTCTCGCAGGAGACGCGACAGGTGTATTACCTGTCGATGGAGTTTTTGATTGGTCGCACCCTCTCCAATGCGCTGTTATCGCTCGGGATTTATGACGACGTCAAAAACGCACTGGAAGAGATGGGGCTGGACTTAGAAGAGCTGATTGACGAAGAGAACGACCCGGGGCTGGGTAACGGTGGTCTCGGGCGTCTTGCCGCCTGCTTCCTCGATTCACTGGCGACGCTGGCGCTGCCGGGACGCGGGTACGGTATTCGCTACGACTACGGCATGTTCAAGCAGAACATCGTTGATGGGCGTCAGAAAGAGTCGCCGGACTACTGGCTGGAGTACGGTAACCCGTGGGAGTTCAAGCGCCACAACACGCGCTACAAGGTGCGTTTTGGCGGGCGTATTCAGCAGGAAGGGAAAAAATCCCGCTGGGTGGAAACCGAAGAGATCCTCGCCGTGGCCTATGACCAGATTATCCCCGGCTACGACACCGATGCGACCAACACACTGCGCCTGTGGAACGCGCAGGCCAGTAGCGAGATCAACCTCGGTAAATTCAATCAGGGTGACTACTTCGCGGCGGTGGAAGATAAAAACCACTCTGAGAACGTGTCCCGCGTCCTGTATCCGGATGACTCGACCTACTCGGGCCGCGAGCTGCGTCTGCGTCAGGAGTATTTCCTCGTCTCGGCAACGATTCAGGATATCCTTAGCCGTCACTATCAGCTGCACAAAACCTATGCGAATCTGGCGGAAAAAACCGCTATTCACCTCAACGATACCCATCCGGTGCTGTCGATCCCTGAGCTGATGCGCCTGCTGATTGACGAGCATAAGTTCAGCTGGGATGACGCGTTTGAAGTGACCTGCCAGGTGTTCTCGTACACCAACCATACGCTGATGAGTGAAGCGCTGGAGACGTGGCCGGTGGATATGCTCGGCAAAATTCTGCCGCGTCACCTGCAAATCATCTTCGAGATCAACGACTACTTCCTCAAGACCTTGCAGGAGCAGTACCCGAACGATACCGGCCTGCTGAGCCGCGCCTCGATCATTGATGAATCCAATGGTCGCCGCGTACGCATGGCCTGGCTGGCGGTGGTGATCAGCCATAAGGTCAACGGGGTTTCAGAGCTGCATTCGAACCTGATGGTGCAATCCCTGTTTGCGGACTTTGCGAAGATCTTCCCGACGCGTTTCTGCAACGTGACCAACGGCGTCACCCCGCGCCGCTGGCTGGCGCTGGCGAACCAGCCGCTGTCTGACGTGCTGGACGAAAATATCGGCCGCACCTGGCGCACCGATTTGAGCCAGCTGAGCGAGCTTGAGCAGCACATTGATTTTCCGACGGTGAACAAAGCCGTACGGGAAGCCAAGCTGCTGAATAAGAAACGGCTGTCAGTCTGGCTGGCGATGCATCTCAACGTGGTGGCGAACCCGAAAGCGCTGTTCGACGTGCAGATCAAACGTATCCACGAGTACAAGCGTCAGCTGATGAACGTCCTGCACGTCATCACTCACTACAACCGCATTAAGGCTGACCCGACGGCGGAGTGGGTGCCGCGCGTGAAAATTTTTGCCGGTAAGGCGGCCTCCGCGTACTACATGGCGAAGCACATCATTCATCTTATCAACGATGTGGCGAAGGTAGTGAACCAGGATCCGGACATTGGCGACAAGCTGAAAGTGGTGTTTATCCCGAACTACAGCGTAAGCCTGGCGCAGCTGATTATTCCGGCGGCGGATCTCTCTGAGCAGATTTCCACGGCGGGGACGGAAGCATCCGGCACCAGCAACATGAAGTTTGCCCTGAACGGCGCGCTGACCATCGGCACGCTGGACGGCGCAAATGTCGAAATGCTGGAGCATGTGGGCGCGGAGAATATCTTTATCTTCGGGAATACGGCGGAAGAGGTAGAGGCGCTTCGCAAGCAGGGCTACTCGCCGCGTGAGTATTATGAAGAGGATGAAGAGTTACGCCAGGTGCTGACGCAAATCGCCACCGGGGTGTTTAACCCTGAGGAGCCTGGGCGCTATCGTGACCTGGTGGACTCGCTGATTAACTTTGGCGATCACTATCAGGTGCTGGCGGATTACCGCAGCTACGTGGATTGTCAGGATAAGGTGGACGAACTGTACCGTCAGCAGGAGAAGTGGACCAGCGCCGCGATGCATAACATCGCCAACATGGGATACTTCTCGTCAGACAGGACCATCAAAGAGTATGCCGAGAATATCTGGCATATTGATCCGGTGAGGTTGTAAAACAAAGCCGGGTGGCGGCTCCGCCTTACCCGGCCTACTCGATCCTGTAGGCCCGGTAAGCGCAGCGCCACCGGGCATTTTTTGTCACCCTCAGGACGCCAGTGACAATTCACGCTTTCCCGCATGCTGTTGCAACCATTGCGCCACGCGAGACTGCTGCTCGCCATTCAGCCACATCCCTTCTTTAGTACGACGCCAGATGGCATCGTCCAGACGGCGCACCCATTCGTGTTCCACCAGGTAGCGCAGTTCCGCTTCGTACAGCTCATGGCCAAAATGCTCGCCCAGATCGGCAATCTCTTTTGCGTCGCCGAGGAACAGTTCGGTATTGCTGCCGTAGGTGCGGGCGTAGTGGCGCGCCATTCCTTCGGTAATGAACGGGAAGCGGCGACGCAGCTTCGCGGCGTAATCGTCGCGGTTATTGCCGATATCGCCGCCAGGCAGCACGGCGCCTTTCGTCCACGCCGGGCCGATGCCTTTGTAATACGGCGCCAGTTTCTCCAGCGCATGCTCCGCCAGTTTACGGTAGGTGGTGAGCTTACCGCCAAACACCGACAGCAGCGGCGCTTGACCGTCTACGTCATGAATATCAAGCGTATAGTCACGGGTGATGGCCTGCGGTGAGTCAGACTCGTCATCACACAGCGGACGCACGCCGGAGTAGGTCCAGACCACGTCATCGCGCGCCAGCTGTTTCTTAAAGTGTGCGTTGTACACTTTCAGCAGGTAGCTGACTTCGCTCTCTTCAATCTCAACGTTTTTCGGATCGCCCTTGTACTCCACGTCAGTGGTGCCGATGATGGAGAACTCGTCCATCCACGGGATCACAAACACGATGCGCTTGTCTTCGTTTTGCAGGATATAAGCCTGCTTCTGGGTATGCACGCGCGGCACCACAATGTGGCTGCCCTTGATCAGGCGGATGCCGTACGGAGAAGGCAGGTGCATACCGTCATCGAAGAACTGTTTCACCCACGGGCCGGTGGCGTTCACCAGGCCGCGCGCTTTCCAGCTAAACTTCTCGCCGGTATCCACGTCTTCCGCTTCCACGATCCACAGGCCGTTTTCGCGGCGCGCGGCGATCGCGCGGGTACGGGTTTTCACCTCGCCGCCTTTCTTCTCGACCATCTGCGCGTTAGCCAGCACCAGACGCGCATCGTCCACCCAGCAGTCGGAATATTCGAAACCGCGCACGATTTCAGGCTTAAGGACCGATTCTGAGCCAAAACGCAAACCGGTCGAACCCGGCAGGCTGGTGCGTTTACCCAGATGATCGTACATGAACAGGCCGATGCGGATCATCCACGCCGGACGCAGGTGCGGGCGGTGAGGCAGGCGGAAGCGCATCGGGATCGCCAGATGCGGAGCCATTTTCAGCAGCACTTCGCGTTCGGCCAGCGCTTCGCTGACCAGGCGGAATTCGTAGTGTTCCAGGTAGCGCAGGCCTCCGTGGATCAGCTTGGAGCTGGCGGACGACGTCGCGCAGGCGAGATCGTTAGCTTCCAGCATCAGCACGGATAAACCGCGTCCTGCGGCATCAACCGCAATACCGGCACCGTTGATGCCCCCGCCTATCACAATCAGATCTTTGGTTTCCATAACACCCTCATGCACTTTCGTTAAAGCTCAAAAATGTTCGATATCGCTCATAATAGCAAAGGAACGCGCTTTTGGTAACATCAAAAAAACAATTTAGAGTGATATGGATAACATAATGGCGTTTAC
Organism: Enterobacter cloacae complex sp. S2; assembly: GCF_015159675.1. Classification (NCBI taxonomy): domain Bacteria; kingdom Pseudomonadati; phylum Pseudomonadota; class Gammaproteobacteria; order Enterobacterales; family Enterobacteriaceae; genus Enterobacter; species Enterobacter cloacae complex sp. S2. The sequence goes on along the minus strand of NZ_JADDTS010000017.1, from coordinate 22,220 downwards.
CCGCCGCCAGGACGTACACTACGGGGTAAAATGGTGCGGTCTGATGCCCTCACCCCAGCCCTCTCCCACGGGGAGAGGGTGATCCGTTTCCCTCTCCCTCCGGGAGAGGGTAGGGTGAGGGGAAAACCGCACCACGCCTGAATATAAGATGAGAACACCATGGATCAGTTTGAATGTATTAACGTAGAAGAAGCCCATCAGAAGATGCACCAGAAAACCGCGGTGCTGGTGGATATCCGCGATCCGCAGAGCTTTGCGATGGGCCACACGCCGGGCGCGTTCCATCTCACCAACGACACGCTGGGCGCGTTTATGCGCGATAACGACTTCGACACGCCGGTGATGGTGATGTGCTATCACGGCAACAGCAGTAAAGGCGCGGCGCAGTATCTGCTCCAGCAGGGTTACGACGCGGTATACAGCGTCGATGGCGGCTTCGATGCATGGCATCGTCATTTCCCGGCAGAAGTTGAATACGCGTTTGAGCGCTGATCCCGCTATACTGTCCCCTTTTGTGTGGAAATAAGCGACCGCTGCCCATGTTGATGATCACCTCTTTTAGCAACCCGCGCGTCGCCCAGGCGTTTGTCGACTATATGGCGACGCAGGGCATTATCCTGACTATTCAGCAGCATACACAGACGGATGTCTGGCTGGCAGACGAAAGCCAGGCTGGGCGCGTGAACGCCGAGCTGGCGCGTTTCCTGGAAAACCCGGGCGACCCGCGTTATCTGGCAGCAAGCTGGCAATCCGGCCAGACCGACAGTGGCCTGCACTATCAACGTTTTCCGTTTCTCGCCACCCTCCGCGAGCGCGCAGGACCGTTTACGCTGCTTTTGATGGCAGCCTGCATCATCGTCTTCATTATTATGAGCGTGGTGGGCGACCAGAGCGTGATGATTGCCCTCGCATGGCCGTACGATCCCTCCCTGCAATTTGACGTCTGGCGCTACTTCACGCATGCGCTGATGCACTTCTCGGTGATGCATATCCTCTTTAACCTGCTGTGGTGGTGGTATCTCGGCGGAGCAGTGGAGAAGCGGCTCGGCAGCGGCAAGCTGATTGTGATCACCCTTATCAGCGCCCTGTTAAGCGGCTATGTGCAGCATAAATTCAGCGGTCCGTGGTTTGGCGGGTTATCCGGCGTGGTGTACGCCCTGATGGGTTACGCCTGGCTCAGAGGCGAGCGCGACCCGGAAAGCGGCATCTATTTACAACGTGGATTAATAACCTTTGCGTTAATATGGCTTATTGCCGGATGGTTTGATCTGTTTGGTATGTCTATCGCCAATGGTGCGCACGTTACCGGCCTGGCGGTCGGGCTGGCGATGGCGCTGGCCGATACGCTCCATGCGCGAAAACGAACATAATTCCCAGGGATATTTCATGAAACAAACACAACGTCATGACGCCATTATCGAACTGGTAAAAAAACAGGGATACGTCAGTACTGAAGAGCTGGTGGAGCAGTTTGCCGTCAGCCCGCAAACCATCCGTCGTGACCTCAACGACCTGGCCGATCAGAACCGTATTCTGCGCCATCACGGCGGCGCGGCGCTGCCGTCCAGCTCGGTGAACACCTCATGGCATGATCGTAAGGCGACGCAAACGGCAGAGAAAGAGCGTATCGCCCGTAAAGTGGCGAGCCAGATCCCGAACGGCGCGACGCTGTTTATTGATATCGGCACCACGCCGGAAGCGGTCGCCCATGCGCTGCTGAATCACGAGAACCTCCGCGTGGTGACCAACAACCTGAACGTGGCTAACACGTTGATGCAGAAAGACGATTTTCGCATCATCCTCGCGGGCGGCGAACTGCGCAGCCGCGACGGGGGCATTATCGGCGAAGCGACGCTCGATTTTATCTCTCAGTTCCGCCTCGACTTCGGCATTCTGGGGATCAGCGGCATCGACACCGACGGCTCGCTGCTGGAGTTTGATTACCACGAGGTGCGCACCAAGCGCGCGATTATTGAGAACTCGCGCCACGTGATGCTGGTGGTGGATCACTCGAAATTTGGCCGCAATGCGATGGTCAACATGGGCAGCATTAGCATGGTGAATGCGGTCTACACCGACGAGATGCCGCCGGCGGGCGTGTTGCAGGTGATTAAGGATTACAATTTGCAGCTGGAGTTGTGCTAGCGGTTGTGTCGGGTGGCGCTGCGCTTACCCGACCTACAAATTGTTCTCCCTCAGCCCTGTGGGAGAGGGCCGGGGTGAGGGCATCAGGCCGCACAAAACTAAACTCCGTACCCCATCATCTTCAACAACTGCTGCGCATGCTGTACCGCGTCCTGACGGTGCGCCACGCCCAGCTTCTGATACAGATTGCGAATGTGCGTTTTGATGGTGGTTGCCGCCACCGCCAGCTCACCGGCTATCTGCTCGTTGCTGTAGCCTGAATAGATCAGCCCCAGCACCTGCCATTCACGCTGTGTGAGCGGGCTGGTGCGGATAAGCTCCGGTACTTCCGGATGGTTCAGCAGACGTTCAACAAAATTCTCATCGAAGTGCGCAAACTTGTGGCGATGGTGCTGGTTGATCTCGCGCAGAATGCGCTGGGCGCGATGCTGATCGAGTTCCGGCAGCGTGTTGAGCTGAATCAGCTGGCGCAACTGCTGGGCCATCACTTCACCCTCAATCACAAAGTGGCTGATAAACCCGGTGCGGTTCGCCAGCTGCAACGCTTCCAGCAGCACGCGCTGGGCATCGTTTTTACGTCCCGCCTGCCAGTAAAGCTGGTTTAACAGCAGCAGGTTGCGGTTTAAATCGCTCATCAGGCGCAGGCTACGGGCGTTTTCGTTTAACTCTTCCAGCACGATTTCGGCAGGCTCGAAGTCACCCAGCAGGATCTGCACGCGGGCAATATTGCGCCACTGGCTTTGCAGGAAGTGGTTATTGGCAAATTCTGGTTTAGGCGTGTGACGCAGCCAGTTGGCGGCGGACTTTTTATCGCCGGTCATCTGCCAGTAAATCACCCGGACCTTATCGGCGTTGGAGACCCAGTCGCTATGGTACTGTCCGTTGCCAAGCAGGTTTTCCAGGCGGTTAAGGTGGTTGCGGGCATTATCCAGGTCGCCTCGCGCCAGCGAGCACTGCACCAGCAGGGCCAGGCACTGGAGTTGCTGCTGCGGCTGGAAGCTCGAAAGCACATTCAGGCCCTGGCGGGCGCAGCTTTCTGCTTCATCCAGACGCGACCATGCCCAGAGCAGCTGAGCGCGAATACGCAACAGGAACTCGTGCATCGGCAGCTGTTCCAGATGCTGTTCACGGATCAGCTGGAACGCTTTCTCCTGGTTTTCCCAGGCGGCCTGCAGGAACCCCTGAGCAAATAAAATCTCGCTTTGCTGGATCAGGCTCCAGAGGGCGTAATGCCAGACATCGTGGCGGCGGGCCATCTGTTCGGTTTGCTGCATGAGCGAAAGCGAACGCGTGAGGTCGCCCTTACAGTGCAGCACTTCGCCGTGTACCGAGGTGGCCACAATACGGCTGTAGAAATTCGCCAGCGGCAGCTCATCCAGCGCGACCATCGCCAGCCGTTCGGCTTCTTCCGGGTCGCCGTCGTTAATCGCCACCTGCGCACGCAGGGCGTTAAATTCGCCGTGCAGGGTGGCATCCATCTCGCTTTCCATCTCCTGCTCGGCGCGCGCCAGCAGGGTGTTCACTTCGCTGTAGCGATGCTGGCTCTGCATCAGCCAGGCCTGGAGCAGCACCAGACGCGGATTCTCCAGCAGGCTCTCCCACGGCAGCGCTTTTAACGACTCTTCCAGCAGCGTCAGTTCGCTGTGGTTGAACAGTCCCCACGCGTGGTTGAGCAGAATATCGCGCAGCATACCGGCATCTCCGGCGGCCAGCGCATGGTGGATAGCCTCGCTCGGGAAACCTTGCGCCATCCAGCTTTCGGCGGCGGCGCGGTGAATTTCTGGCAGCTCTGCGGCCATCTCCCACTGGCAACGCTGGCGCAGGAAGCTGCCAAACAGCGGATGGTAGCTAAACCATTCGCCGGGATCGTCCATTCGCGTCAGGAACAAACCCTGACGTTCAATCTCTTCGAGCTGAAGCTGCCCGTTTTCAATACCGGTGACGCGCACAATCAGCGCATCGTTCATCGAACGTAGCAGGGAGCTTTTCAGCAGGAAATGGCGGGTAATGAGGTCTACGCTGTTGAGTACCTCATCCACCAGATAATCCGACAGGTGGCTGGCGTTGATGCCCGCCAGGCGGCGCGCGGACTGGTGCGTTGGGCTATTGTTTTGCCGCGCGGAAAGGGCAATCAGCTGAAGCGCCGTGGCCCAGCCTGCAACGTCATCACACAGGCGGCTGCTTTCCGACGCCTCAATCGGAGAAGTCAGACGGCAGTCAAAGAACTGTTTCGCTTCCTGATGGGTAAAGGCCAGCTGCTGACTGCCAATTTCCAGTAGCTGATCGCGCACCCGCAGGTTGGCAATGCCCAGCTGCGGAAGGTTGCGCGACAGGACGACCAGCGTCAGGTTTTCCGGCTGATGGCGCAGGAAGAACCGCATGGACTCGTGAATAACCGGGTTGGTGATCAGATGATAATCATCAATCACCACATACAGCGGGCGATGCCATTCGGCCAGTTCGATAAACAGCTGGGAGAACAGAGAGGACAGGCTGGCGTACTGGCGCTTTTGCACCATCACCTCGCTGGTGACGCAGTGTCCGTTGGTTGCCTGCTGAATCGCGGCAATTAAATAGCTGGCAAAACGCTCCTGCTGGTTATCACCTTCATCCAGGGAGTACCAGCCAAGATCGCTTTTACCTGCCGCCCATTGCGAAATGAGCGTTGTTTTTCCATAACCCGCAGGACTCGTAACCAGCGCCAGTCGGAAATTATGCGCACCGGAAAGTTTAGCCAGCAGGCGCTCGCGGACCACAGTATGGTCAAGACGAACCGGGCGACTTAATTTGGACGGAATCAACATAGTTTTCACTTCACTGTGGGGAACGAGAGAATTTATTTTTTTTTGCGCTTCGTAATTAATATCTATAAGTTCGGCCAATAGAGGAACTATTGCAAGTTATGTCTGGGTTTGGAGGCTCTGAATTTGCACTCTGTCACAAAACATTCTCATCATTGGTGGAACTTTTCATAAATGGCTGGATGCCGCGCTGTTACTGGCTTGTCTGCATGGCGCGCGGTTGCGCTGAAACTGGTTTCAGAAAGAGATAATGACGGTGAAGTTAATTAACTTTGGGGAAAGTTGCTCTGGCTTAATAGTGTTGCTGGAAAGCCGCTGTACGTGAGAAATATTATTCTACGTAAGTAATCATTTCAGCGATGATTAATTTCCTCCGAAACTGCATTTCATTTCTTTGACGCTCTTCCGGGATCGCTTTTTCAGCGAAGCGCACACTTACACAGTGGCCTCGATCACACTTTTATGCTCATCCCCGCTACTCCTCCCTGCCTAATCCCCGACAGGAGGAGGAAGAGGCGCAATGAGCCAGGCACACTAGCGCCAAATGTGTTTTCTCTCTACAGGATGCCGATTCCCTATGTCACAGCCTACTTTCAACAAAGCTCAATTCCAGGCTGCCCTGACGCGTCAGTGGCAGCGTTTTGGCCTTCATGCTGCAAACGAGATGACGCCTCACCAGTGGTGGCAGGCGGTGAGCGGGGCGCTCGCAGAGCAGCTGGACGCTCAGCCCGCGACGAAGCCTGTGAAAGGCCAGCGTCACGTCAACTACATTTCGATGGAGTTCCTGATTGGCCGTCTGACGGGTAACAATCTGCTGAACCTTGGCTGGTATCAGGACGTCGGCGATGTGCTGAAAGAACACGACATCAACCTGACCGATCTGCTGGAAGAAGAGATTGATCCGGCGCTGGGTAACGGCGGTCTGGGACGTCTGGCAGCCTGCTTCCTGGATTCCATGGCAACCGTGGGCCAGTCGGCCATTGGCTATGGTCTGAACTACCAGTACGGTCTGTTCCGCCAGTCGTTCGCTGACGGCCACCAGATGGAAGCGCCGGACGACTGGCATCGTAATACTTACCCGTGGTTCCGCCACAACGAACAGCTGGATGTGCAGGTCGGGATTGGCGGGAAAGTCACGAAGCAGGGGCTCTGGGAACCAGCGTTCACCATTACCGGTGAAGCCTGGGATCTGCCGGTGCTCGGCTACCGTAACGGCGTGGCGCAGCCGCTGCGTCTGTGGCAGGCGAAGCACGCGCATCCATTCAACCTGACTAAATTCAATGACGGTGATTTCCTGCGCGCCGAGCAGCAGGGTATCGACGCCGAGAAGCTGACCAAAGTGCTCTACCCGAACGACAACCATCTGGCGGGTAAAAAGCTGCGCCTGATGCAGCAATACTTCCAGTGCGCCTGCTCCGTGGCGGACATTCTGCGCCGCCACCACCTGGCAGGCCGCAAGCTGGCGCAGCTGCCGGACTTCGAAGTTATTCAGCTCAACGACACGCACCCAACCATTGCCATCCCGGAACTTCTGCGCGTGCTGATCGACGAGCATCAGCTGAGCTGGGACGACGCCTGGGCCATCACCAGCCGTACCTTCGCCTACACCAACCACACCCTGATGCCGGAAGCGCTGGAGTGCTGGGATGAGAAGCTGGTGAAAACGCTGCTGCCGCGCCATATGCAGATCATCAATAAGATTAACGACCAGTTCAAAACGCTGGTGGAGAAAACCTGGCCGGGCGACAAAGCCGTCTGGGCGAAGCTGGCCGTGGTACACAACAAACAGGTGCGCATGGCAAACATGTGCGTGGTAAGCGGCTTTGCGGTGAACGGCGTGGCCGCGCTGCACTCGGATCTGGTGGTGAAAGATCTCTTCCCGGAATACCACCAGCTGTGGCCGACCAAATTCCACAACGTGACCAACGGCATTACGCCGCGTCGCTGGATCAAACAGTGCAACCCGCTGCTGGCCGGCCTGCTGGACAAGACCCTGAAGAAAGAGTGGGCCAACGATCTGGACCAGCTCATCAACCTGGAAAAATACGCTGACGACGCGAAGTTCCGCGAGCAGTACCGCGCCATTAAGCTGGAGAACAAGGTACGTCTGGCCGAGTTCGTGAAAATGCGTACCGGAATTGAAATTAACCCAAATGCGATTTTCGATATCCAGATCAAACGCCTGCACGAGTACAAACGTCAGCACCTGAACCTGCTGCACATTCTGGCGCTGTACAAAGAGATCCGCGAGAACCCTCAGGCCGACCGCGTCCCGCGCGTGTTCCTGTTCGGTGCGAAAGCGGCGCCGGGCTACTACCTGGCGAAAAACATTATCCTTGCCATTAATAAAGTGGCGGCGGCGATCAACAACGATCCGAAAGTGGGCGACAAGCTGAAGGTGGTGTTCCTGCCGGACTACTGCGTCTCTGCGGCTGAAATGCTGATCCCGGCGGCGGATATTTCCGAGCAGATCTCTACCGCCGGTAAAGAAGCGTCCGGCACCGGCAACATGAAGCTGGCCCTGAACGGCGCGCTGACCGTCGGCACGCTGGACGGTGCGAACGTCGAAATTGCCGAGAAGGTCGGCGAAGAGAACATCTTTATCTTCGGCCATACTGTTGAAGAAGTGAAAGCCATCAAAGCCAAAGGGTACGACCCGGTGAAATGGCGTAAAAAAGACAAAGTGCTGGATGCGGTGTTGAAAGAGCTGGAAAGCGGGAAGTACAGCGACGGCGACAAGCACGCGTTTGACCAGATGCTGCACAGCATGGACAAACAGGGCGGCGACCCGTACCTGGTAATGGCGGACTTTACCGCTTACGTTGAAGCGCAGAAGCAGGTCGACGTGCTGTACCGTGACCAGGATGCCTGGACTCGCGCATGTATCCTGAACACCGCGCGCTGCGGTATGTTCAGCTCTGACCGCTCAATCCGTGATTATCAGGCTCGTATCTGGCAGGCAAAACGCTAAGGAAGCGCGATGGAGAGTAAACGTCTGGACAGTGCCGCGCAGGCGGCGGGAATTAGCCTCAGTTACATCAATGCGCACGGCAAACCGCAGTCTATTGGTGCGGACACCAAAAGACGTTTGCTGGATGCCATGCACAAAACCGACGCGAAAGCGTCGGGAGCGCCGGTGCCGAACGTGAAGGTCTTTACCGCGGGCAAGAAGATGCCGCTGGCGGTGGAAGGACGCGGCGAGTTCAGCTGGCTGCTCACCACCGAAGAGGGGCATCAGCATAAAGGCCATGCCACCGGCGGTAAAACCCTCACCCTTCCGGCGAAGCTGCCGGAGGGCTATCACAGCCTGACGCTCACCCAGAATGACAGCCGCTTCCACTGTCGGGTGATCGTCGCGCCGAAGCGCTGCTATGAGCCGCAGGCGCTACTCGAAGGCAAAAAGCTGTGGGGCGCCTGTGTGCAGCTTTACACCTTGCGTTCAGACAGCAACTGGGGCATTGGCGATTTTGGCGACCTGAAAAAGATGCTGGCATCTGTTGGTGAGCGCGGCGGGGCATTTATCGGCCTCAACCCGATCCACGCCCTCTATCCGGCGAATCCGGAAAGCGCGAGCCCGTACAGCCCGTCTTCCCGCCGCTGGCTGAACGTGATCTACATCGACGTTAACGCGTTAGACGATTTCAAAAACAGCAAAGAGGCGCAGGCGTGGTGGAAGCTGGACACCACCCAACAGATGCTGAAACAGGCCCGCGATGCGGACTGGGTCGATTATGCCTCCGTGACCGCGCTGAAAATGGCGGCGCTGCGTCTGGCCTGGAAGGGCTTTGCGAAGCGTGACGACGAGCAGATGGCAGCCTTCCGCCAGTTTGTGATGCAGGAAGGCGAGAGCCTTTACTGGCAGGCGGCGTTTGATGCGCTGCATGCGTATCAGGTCCAGGAGGATGAGATGCGCTGGGGCTGGCCGGTGTGGCCGGAAGCGTATCAGTCCGTGGATACCCCGGAAGTGAAGGCGTTCTGTGAGACGCATGCCGACGAGGTGGATTTCTATCTCTGGTTGCAGTGGCTGGCGTACAGCCAGTTTGCTGCCTGCTGGCAGGTGAGTCAGGGCTATAACATGCCGATCGGTCTGTATCGCGATCTGGCCGTCGGCGTGGCGGAAGGCGGGGCGGAGACCTGGTGTGACCGTGAACTTTACTGTCTGAAAGCCTCCGTCGGTGCGCCGCCGGATATTCTGGGCCCGCTTGGTCAGAACTGGGGCTTGCCGCCGATGGATCCACACGTGATGGCGGCGCGTGCCTACGAGCCGTTTATCGATCTGCTGCGCGCTAACATGCAGAACTGCGGCGCGTTGCGTATCGACCATGTCATGTCTGTGCTGCGTCTGTGGTGGATCCCGTACGGTGAAACGGCCGATCACGGGGCGTACGTGCAGTATCCGGTGGACGATCTGCTCTCAATCCTCGCGCTGGAGAGTAAACGTCATCAGTGCATGGTGATTGGCGAAGATCTCGGTACCGTGCCGGTTGAGATTGTCAGCAAGCTCCGCGACAGCGGGGTTTACTCCTACAAAGTGCTCTATTTTGAAAACGACCATGAGAAAACCTTCCGCGCGCCGAAAGCGTACCCTGAACAGTCAATGGCAGTCGCGACGACGCATGATCTTCCTACGCTCAGAGGCTACTGGGAAAGCGGCGACCTGACGCTCGGCAAAACGCTGGGTCTCTACCCGGATGAAGAGGTTCTGCGTGGGTTGTATCAGGATCGCGAGCTGGCGAAACAGGGGCTGCTGGATGCGCTGCATAAGCATGGCTGTCTGCCGAAGCGCGCCGGGCATAAGGCGTCGCTGATGTCGATGACGCCAACGCTTAACCGTGGCTTACAGCGCTATATTGCCGACAGCAACAGCGCGTTGCTCGGTCTGCAACCGGAAGACTGGATTGATATGGCGGAGCCGGTAAACATTCCCGGCACCAGCTATCAGTACAAAAACTGGCGTCGCAAGCTGTCCACTACGCTTGAAGCGATGTTCGCCGATGACGGGGTGAACAGGCTGATTAAGGATTTGGATAAACGGCGAAAAGCAGCCGCGAAGAAATAATAAAAAACCCGCCAGTGGCGGGTTTTTTATTATCAGGTCGTGCTCATGTAGGTCGGGTAAGGCGTAGCCGCCACCCGACTTAGGGCATCAGACCACCATATTCAACAGCAGCACCCCGACCAGGCCACACACCGAAATAATGGTTTCCAGCGCGGACCAGGACTTGATGGTTTCACCGATGGTCAGGTTGAAGTACTCCTTGAACAGCCAGAAGCCCGGATCGTTCACGTGGGAGAAAATCACGCTGCCCGAACCGACCGCGATAACCATCAGCTCAGGGCTTACGCCCGTGGTCGCAATCAGCGGCGCAACGATACCACCCGCGGTAATCGCCGCAACGGTTGCAGAGCCCAGCGCGATACGCAGCACCGCGGCAATAGACCATGCCATCAGGAGCGGCGATACGTTGGTTTCATGCATCATGGCAGCAATGTATTTATCCACGCCACTGTCGACCAGCACCTGCTTAAACGCGCCGCCACCGCCGATGATCAGCAGCATCATGGCAATGATTTTGATGGAAGAGGTCAGCGTGTCGTTGATCTGATCCATGGAACGACCACGGTTAAGACCGAAGGTGAACATGGCGATCAGGACCGCAATCAGCGTTGCCATCACCGGGTCGCCCAGGAACTCCGCAACGGACAGGAACGCGTGACCTTTCGGCAGAACCATCTCTGCTACGGCACGCATTGCCATCAGGATCACCGGCACCAGAGAGGTCCAGACGCTGACGCCAAAGCCAGGCATCTCTGCATCTGTGAAGGTTTTGGCGCTGTACAGGCCTTCCGGGATGGGCTTATCAATGCCTTTCAGGAAGCGCGCATAAACAGGACCGGCCAGGATAACCGTTGGGATCGCCAGAATCGTACCGAACAGCAGGGTTTTACCCATGTCGGCGTGGAAGATGGTGGCGATAGCCGTTGGACCCGGATGCGGCGGCAGGAAGCCGTGGGTGACGGACAGCGCCGCAGCCATCGGTACGCCTACGAACAGCAGCGGGATGTTGGCGGCAGCGGCGATGGTGAACACCAGCGGCAGCATCAGGACGAAGCCCACTTCATAGAACAGTGCGAAACCGACGGTAAAACCGGTTAACACCACCGCCCACTGGATGTGCTGCTTGCCAAATTTATCGATAAGGGTAGTGGCAATACGCTGCGCGCCACCGCAGTCCGCGAGCATTTTACCGAGCATGGCGCCGAAGCCCATGATCAGCGCCAGGCTGCCGAGCGTACCGCCGACACCGGCTTTAATGGAGCTGATAACTTTAACCAGCGGCATTCCCTGCATCAGACCGACTGCAAGTGCCACCAGAACCAGAGCGATAAATCCGTTCATTTTGAAGCGGATCATCAAGAGCAGTAATAACACAACACCGATAGCGACGATGACTAATGGCATGATTGACCTGGCCTTTGAATTGTTATGGGTAACGTCATTGTTTCAACGACAAATTCCGGTTGTCCCAACTGGGAACAGAGTATTAACGGCACTCATACTGATGCCTGCGAAAACGATAAGTTTAGTCGGCTGTTATAAGGGTGTTGAGTGCCCATGGGAATGATACGGGTAACATGGCGTGATTGAGAATCACCCAGGGAGGCAAAATTTGAATTATGAGACGCAGGTCAACATATAGAGGGGGAAGCAAGAAAAAGCAGGCCCGGTAAGCGCAGCGCCACCGGGCAATACAGACGGGCACTGAATTAGTAGTAAGAGTGCTCGCCGCGCTGGTGTTCGGTCAGATCGCGCACGCCTTTCAGTTCCGGGAATTCGTTCAGCAGCTGCTTCTCGATCCCTTCTTTCAGGGTTACATCGACCATGGAGCAGCCGTTACAGCCGCCGCCGAATTGCAGGATCGCCAGACCATCTTCGGTGATTTCCATCAGGGAAACACGTCCACCGTGGCCGGCCAGCTGCGGGTTGATCTGCGATTGCAGCAGATATTCCACACGCTCCATCAGCGGGGCATCGTCAGAGACTTTACGCATCTTCGCGTTTGGCGCCTTCAGCGTCAGCTGCGAACCCAGCTGGTCGGTGACGAAATCAATCTCCGCATCTTCAAGATACGGCGCGCTCAGCTCATCAACGTATGCGGTGAGCTGTTCAAATTTAAGGGCAGTGTCAGTTGCTTCCACAGCATCCGGAGGACAATAAGAGACACCACATTCTGCATTCGGAGTGCCTGGATTGATCACAAACACGCGGATCTGCGTCCCTTCTTCCTGATTTGCCAGCAGTTTGGCAAAGTGCGCTTGTGCAGAATCGGAAATACGGATCATAGCTTTGGCCTAATAGTTGACTAAATTACCTGGGTATAATCATACGCCCATTGAAGAAGGGCTACAAGGTACGGCACAGACACCATACCTGAACTGACGCGGCGCCGCTTTGCAAAAGCAGTCGGGAAAGTTCAGCCACGGTACTGCCCGTGGTGACGACATCATCCACAATCGCGATATGGAGACCGTTGACCGGCAATTCAAGGCGAAAGGCGTTTTTCAGGTTTCTTTTGCGCGACCGGGCGTTGAGCCGGTGCTGAACGGCAGTGGCATGAATACGTTTCAGCGCAGAGGCGGGGTACCGGCAACCCAGCCAGCGGGCGAGCGGACGGCACAGCAGGTCGCTCTGATTGTATCCCCGCCGCCAGTGCCGACGCTGAAAGAGTGGCACGTTCACGAGCGTGTCGACCGACGGTAGCCCGCGCGTTCTTCGCGCCTGCAATACCGCCAGTAATAACAGGCGTGCCAGTGGCTGCGCCAGCGCGAACTGGCTGGAAAACTTAAACTGATGAACCAGACGACTCAGCGGCAAAACGTAATCATCCACCGCCACCAGCGCGCTCCACGGCGGCGCTTTTTTCAGGCATCGACCACAGGGGAGCGTCTGGCTTACGGCAGGCAAGCCGCATTGCGGACAGCCCTTCAGGTAACCCAGCGCTCCCGTGCAAACGGAACAGACGCCCCACGCGCTCAGCGCAAGTGGCATTCGGCATAGCCAGCACAAGCCGGGCACTGTTAGCATACGCAACCTCCATGTGAAAAAAGAGAACGTTAACTGATGAAGACGCTGTGGTGGCAGACCGTTGGGACGGGAAATTGTCATCTTGTGCTGCTGCACGGATGGGGACTGAACGCCGAAGTGTGGCGTTGCATAAGTGAGGAACTGGCCTCGCAATTTACGGTACACCTGGTGGATCTGCCGGGGTATGGCCGTAGCCACGGCTACGGCGCGATGACGCTCGACGACATAGCGGAGCAGGTTCTGGAAGCGGCGCCGCAAAAAGCCGTCTGGCTCGGCTGGAGCCTGGGCGGGCTGGTGGCAAGCCAGATTGCGCTGCGCCATCCTGAGCGGGTCCAGGCGCTGATCACCGTTGCCTCATCACCCTGTTTCAGCGCCCGCGAGGCGTGGCCGGGCATCAAACCTGAGGTGCTGGCCGGGTTCCAGCACCAGCTTAGCGAAGATTTCCAGCGGACGCTGGAGCGTTTCCTGGCGTTGCAGACGATGGGAACAGAAACCGCCCGTCAGGACGCGCGGATGCTGAAGCAGACGGTGCTTTCCCTGCCGATGCCGGAGGTTGAGGTGCTGAACGGTGGACTGGAGATCCTGAAAACGGCCGATCTGCGTGAGCCGCTGGCGTCACTGACGGTGCCGCATCTGCGTATTTATGGCTATCTGGATGGGCTGGTCCCGCGCAAGGTGGTTCCGCTGCTGGATGCGCTGTGGCCGGAGAGTAAATCAATGGTGGTTGCCAAAGCGGCACATGCGCCGTTCATCTCTCATCCTGCTGAGTTTTGTTCGGTGCTGACCGGTTTTATCAGCGAAGCGTCCACCACTCCCTGAGGCAGGCTTTACCTTCCGGACAACTTTTACAACTGCCGGACAGACAACTGTCCGGCTCTTCCTGAATGCGCACGGCTTTCCCCATCGCCTCCAGCCGTTCCAGCATGGCATCGATCATCGGCTGCGGCGTATGCAGGCTGAGGCTGAGCTGCTTCGCCTCCATTCGTCCCTGTAACGCCAGTAGGTCACGGACCTGAATCAACGATGCCATCTTTTTTCCCCTCAGTGACAGTCGCCCGCAGGGCTACTACAGCAGGTCGTTGGGGTTTTGCGCGTTGCCAGCAGGTTAACGTCAACGCGGCTACGTGCCCGGCGCAGCAGGCCAATCACCATCACGTTAAACAGGATCACCGCGAGGATACAGACCAGGCTGTAGCGCGGATGCTGGCTGTAATTGACGGTTTGATAAAACACGGTCGCCAGCGAGTAGGCAATGTTCAGCCCCCACAGAATGGAGAAGCCCATCCAGCCGCGGCTGGACTCACGGGCAATGGCGCCCATGACCGAGATGCACGGAATATAGAGCAGGACGAAGATCAGGTAGCTGTAGGCCGCCGACGCGCTGCCAAATTTCTGGCCCATCACGCCCATTGCTCCGGTCGCCATTACGCCGTCGCCTTTGCTGGCTTCAATCGGGTTCGCCAGCACGCTCAGGCTGAAGGTGTCTTTCAGGCTCTGCCAGGTCTCTTCTACTGCACCCAGAAGTTCGTCACCGAGGCTGAACTCTGCCGGGTTGAACTCCTCTTCCTGAATGTTTTCCGCGGTGTAGAGCGTGTTCAGGGTGCCGACAACCACTTCTTTTGCCATCGCGCCGGTGAACAGGCCCACGGTTGCCTGCCAGTTGTCTTCCTGTACGCCAATCGGTTTGAAGACCGGCGTAATGATCCGGCTAACGGAGGCAAGGGCAGAGTCATTAATGTTGTCCGCTGCCTGGCCGCTCAGGGTGAAGCTGTTCAGGGCGCTCAGGAAAATGCTGACCACTACAATCACCTTACCGGCGCGCAGAACAAAGCCCTTCAGGCGTTGCCAGGTTTGGATAATCAGGCTTTTCAGGTGCGGAACGTGATAAACCGGCAGTTCCATCACGAACGGCGACGCTTCGCCACGCATGATGGTGTGCTTCAGCATCAGGCCGGTGAGAATAGCCATCACGATACCCAGCACATACAGGGAGAAGACGGCCAGCGCCCCTTCCTGACCAAAGAACGCCGCGGCAAAGACCGCGAAGATCGCCAGACGTGCGCCGCAGGACATGAACGGCGCCATCATGATGGTCATCAGGCGTTCGCGCGGTGCGTCCAGCGTACGCGCGCCCATGACTGACGGCACGTTACAGCCAAAACCGACAATCAGCGGCACGAAGGATTTCCCCGGCAGCCCCAGCGCCTGCATCAGGCGGTCCATTACGAAGGCGGCGCGTGCCATGTAACCGGAATCCTCAAGGAAGGAGAGGAACAGGTACATCATGCCGATCTGCGGCACCAGCGGCAGGACGGTATTGATCCCGCCGCCGATCCCCTGCGCAAGGAAGATGGTCAACCATTCCGGGAAGTGGAGGGTGTAGCCCAGCCACTGAATACCGTGCACGAAGATAGCGACAGAGCCGCCATCAAAGATGGGTTGTAATGCACCGCCGATGTTTATAGCGAGCAGGAACATTACGTACATCACCATTAAAAAGATTGGCAAACCGAGGAAGCGGTTGAGCACAATCTTATCCACGGCGGCGGTGAAGCGGCTGGGTTCAGCGGTTAATGCATTGCTGACCACGTCACAGATAGCGGCGATGGCCTGATAGCGCGCATCCGCAATATGCAGGGCCGGGTCGTCGAGCTCGTCGCTCAGGCGAGCCTGTGCAACGCTCAGTTTATCCGCCGCATCGCCTGCGTAGGCGCGGCTGTAGATATCGCCTTCCAGCATTTGCAAGCCAAGCCACAGGCGCTGTCTGGCGGGCATGGCGTTGTCCATCTCCTGCGCCAGCTGCCCGGCCTCGCGCAGCAGCGGCTGGGCGTAGTGCACCAGTTCGACGTCGGCATTGCCCGTGTGGCGGTCAATTGCCAGCTTCAGGGCGTCAATGCCGCGCGCGCGGGTAGAAACCAGCGGAACCACCGGGCAGCCCAGACGGGCGGAGAGGGCGTCGACGTCGATGCGCAGCTTTTGCTTCTCGGCGATGTCGAGCATGTTAAGCGCTACGATGCAGGGGATCCCCAGCTCCAGCAGCTGTAGCGTGAGGTACAGATTTCGTTCGAGATTGGAGGCATCCACCACATTGATGAGCAGATCCGCGTCGCCGCTCAGAATATAGTGGCAGGCAATTTGCTCATCGAGAGAGGTCTGAGATGAAATTGTGGTGAGTGAATAGGTCCCCGGTAAATCAACCAGCGTGACCTGATTATCTGTCGTGGTGAACTGGCCTTCTTTGCGTTCAACCGTTACGCCTGCCCAATTTCCCACACGCTGGCGTGCGCCGGTTAACTGATTAAATAAGGTTGTCTTGCCGGAATTAGGATTGCCAATTAAGCCAATAGTTAATTTTTTCATTGTTTTGGACTCACTGAAACCGCTGGCTTGTTAACGGGATAAAGATTCAACTTCAATTAATGCGAGGTCTTTTTTACGCAGAACCAGATTAACGCGTCGGGTTTCGATATGAACAGGATCGCCCAACGGCGCCACGCGCACCACCTGGAATGATGAGCCGGGTAGCATGCCCAGTGACAGTAGCTTCTGCCGATAGGCCGGGCTTATCTCACGGGTAAAACCGATAATTTTCCACGCACTTTCTGGAGTGAATTGCATAGCGCCTGATTCCACGAGAGGTTAAATAATCAACACTGCGATGATAATGAGAATAGTTTTTATCAGCAATAATAAAAATGTGACGGGATGTTGTTAATCGTATTAATTTGCGGTCTGCTTGACCTTGCTCAATATTTGCGGGAATATCCGGGAAGGAATAAAAAGCGTATTTGTTAATGGAGTGATAAATAGCGGTTTAAATATGGATATGCAATCGGTTTCATATTTTACGATATAATTTTTCCCCTCACCCCGGCCCTCTCCCCAAAGGGGCGAGGGTGTTCAAGTTCCCTCTTCCCTTTGGGGAGAGGGTTAGGGTGAGGGGCATTTACAGGATTAGCGTTTCTTACCCATCGCCGCTGCCAGAGCATCCATCATCGCGCTGTTGCCTGCTGGCTGTGCGTCACGTCCGCGTGGCTTCGCGGCTTTCGCTGCCGGACGCTGCTGTTCACGGCCACCGCCATTACCGCCACGGCGCGCGTTAGTGTCGCCCGGCTGCTCGTCCAGACGCATGGTCAGGGCGATACGCTTGCGCTGAAGATCCACTTCCAGCACTTTCACCTTCACGATGTCGCCCGCTTTGACCACGGTGTGCGGATCTTCAACGAACTTGTCGGCCAGGGAAGAGATATGCACCAGACCGTCCTGATGCACGCCGATATCCACAAACGCGCCAAAGTTGGTGACGTTGGTTACCGCCCCTTCCAGCACCATGCCCGGCAGCAGGTCGTTCATGGTTTCCACGCCGTCAGCAAAGGTTGCGGTTTTAAACTCAGGACGCGGATCGCGGCCCGGTTTTTCCAGCTCTTTGATGATGTCAGTGACCGTCGGCACGCCGAACTGTTCGTCGGTAAAATCCACCGCTTTCAGGTTACGCAGCGCGCTGCTGTCGCCCATCAGGTCTTTCAGCGCCTGCTGGGTGGCGGCCAGGATACGCTCGACAACCGGATAGGCTTCCGGGTGAACGGTAGAGGCATCCAGCGGGTTATCGCCGTGGTTGATGCGCAGGAAGCCCGCGCACTGCTCAAAAGCTTTCGGCCCCAGACGGCTCACCTTCAGCAGCTGCTGGCGGTTCTGGAACTGACCGTTCTCATCACGCCAGGCGACGATATTCTGCGCCATCATACGGGTCAGGCCTGCTACGCGGGTCAGCAGCGGAACGGAAGCGGTGTTCAGGTCCACGCCGACGGCGTTAACGCAGTCTTCCACCACCGCATCCAGCTTGCGCGCCAGCTGCGTCTGGCTCACGTCGTGCTGATACTGGCCCACGCCGATGGATTTCGGGTCAATTTTCACCAGCTCCGCCAGCGGATCCTGCAAACGACGGGCGATAGAGACCGCACCGCGCAAGGAAACGTCCAGTTCCGGGAACTCCTGCGCTGCCAGCTCAGAGGCGGAATAGACAGATGCCCCCGCTTCGCTGACGATCACTTTCTGCGCCGTCACTTTCGGGAACTGCTTCTGCACGTCGAGATAGAAACGTTCGGTTTCGCGGGACGCTGTACCGTTACCGATGGCAACCAGCTCAACGTTGTACTTCTCGCACAGCGCGGCGACCACGACAGCCGCTTTCGCTGCCTGACCGGTGTGCGGGTAAATGGTGTCGGTGGCAACCAGCTTGCCGGTGCCGTCAACCACGGCCACCTTCACGCCGGTGCGCAGACCCGGATCGAGACCCATGGTGGCGCGCAGGCCAGCCGGCGCAGCCATCAGCAGGTCGTGCAGGTTACGGGCGAAGACGTTGATCGCTTCGTCTTCGGCGCGCTCGCGCACGGTGCCCATCAGCTCGGTTTCGAGGTGCATGAGCACCTTGATGCGCCAGGTCCAGCTCACCACGCCTTTGCGCCAGCTGTCCGCCGGGGCGTTGTTCAGGCGCAGACCGAGGTGATCCATAATGATCTGCTCACAGTGGCTCTCTTTAGGCGGCTCGTCAAACTGCGGATCGGCATTCAGGGAGAGCTGCAGCACGCCTTCGTTACGACCGCGGAACATCGCCAGCGCGCGGTGAGACGGCGCGGTAGAAATGGGTTCGTGGTGATCGAAGTAGTCGCGGAATTTCGCGCCTTCGTCCTCTTTGCCGGACACCACGGTGGAGACGATATGGGCGTTCTTCCACAGGTAATCACGCACTTTGGCCAGCAGCGCCGCGTCTTCGGCGAAGCGCTCCATCAGAATGTAGCGAGCGCCGTCCAGCGCGGCTTTGGTGTCCGCTACGCCTTTTTCGGCGTCGATAAATCTGGCGGCTTCGGTTTCCGGATCGTGAGACGGCTCGTTCCACAGCAGGTCGGCCAGCGGCTCAAGGCCGGCTTCGATCGCAATCTGCCCGCGCGTGCGGCGCTTCGGTTTGTACGGCAGATAGAGATCTTCAAGTTCGGTTTTGCTCAGGGTACCGTTAATGGCTTTTTCCAGGTCACTGGTCAGCTTGCCCTGCTCGCCGATAGATTTGAGGATCGCCTGACGTCGGTCTTCCAGCTCGCGCAGATAGCCCAGACGGGTCTCAAGGTTACGCAGCTGCGTGTCATCCAGACCGCCGGTGACTTCCTTACGATAACGTGCAATAAACGGCACGGTGTTCCCTTCATCAAGCAGACGAACGGCAGCTTCTACCTGTTCGGCTCTGGCCTGAATATCACCCGCAATAATCCGGCAGAGCGACTCTTTCATCATGGTCAGTTCATCTTGTGGATCGAAAATCAGGGGGATAGTTATACGGGCTGACACCAAAAAATGCCAGCCGGGGAGGGCGCTCTCGGACTATTTAACATACTCGATTTCGTTGACGTACCAGCTTGCTTCACCCGCGGGCGTCTGGACAACGGCTAAATCGCCCACCTCTTTTTTCAGCAGGGCGCGGGCCATGGGTGAATCGATAGAAATGTAATCCTTACGACCGAAAATTTCATCATAGCCAACGATACGAAAACGCAGGGTGTCGCCGTTGTCGTTTTCAATTTCGACCCACGCGCCGAAAAACACTTTACCTTCCTGTTGCGGGGAGTAATCGACAATTTTGAGATTCTCGAGGCATTTCGTCAGGTAGCGTACCCGGCGATCGATTTCGCGCAGTCGCTTTTTATTGTACTGATAGTCCGCATTCTCGCTGCGGTCGCCCAGACTTGCGGCCCAGGTGACTTTTTTGGTCACTTCCGGACGCTCTTCGCGCCACAGGTAATCCATCTCTTTTTTGAGTTTCTCGTACCCTTCGCGGGTGATCAGAGGCGTTTTCATGGTGCTGCCTTTAATGCCGGTTAACTGTCTTTGCGCACAATACGTAGCGCACAGTGTAACAGACAAGATTAATAATGATTTATGTGATGAAATGAACAGATAAGCTGCTGTTAAATATGCTTTGTAACAATTTCGTCTAGAATTTATACCAGAATTTGCTGGTCGAACCCGTGCACTTTTTTAGAATACGCTGTTCCAGGCTTATCCGAACCTTTGGGAGTACACACAATGCAAGAGAACTACAAAATTCTGGTTGTAGATGACGACATGCGCCTGCGTGCGCTGCTGGAACGTTATCTGACCGAGCAGGGCTTCCAGGTTCGTAGCGTCGCGAACGCGGAACAGATGGATCGTCTGCTGACGCGTGAATCCTTCCACCTGATGGTGTTGGACCTGATGCTGCCTGGCGAAGATGGGCTCTCTATTTGCCGTCGTCTGCGTAGCCAGAGCAACCCGATGCCAATCATCATGGTGACGGCGAAGGGTGAAGAAGTTGACCGTATCGTCGGCCTTGAGATTGGCGCTGATGACTACATTCCTAAGCCGTTCAACCCGCGTGAACTGCTGGCGCGTATTCGCGCTGTGCTGCGTCGTCAGGCGAACGAGCTGCCGGGCGCGCCGTCTCAGGAAGAGGCCGTCATTGCATTCGGTAAGTTCAAGCTGAACCTCGGCACCCGTGAAATGTTCCGTGAAGATGAGCCAATGCCGCTCACCAGCGGCGAGTTTGCGGTACTGAAAGCGCTGGTCAGCCACCCGCGTGAACCGCTTTCACGTGACAAGCTGATGAACCTGGCGCGCGGCCGTGAATACTCCGCAATGGAACGTTCTATCGACGTGCAGATCTCTCGTCTGCGCCGCATGGTGGAAGAAGATCCGGCGCATCCTCGTTATATTCAGACCGTGTGGGGTCTGGGCTACGTGTTTGTCCCGGACGGCTCTAAAGCATGAGGCGAATGCGCTTCTCGCCGCGAAGTTCGTTTGCCCGCACGCTGTTATTGATCGTCACCCTGCTGTTTGTCAGCCTGGTGACGACCTACCTGGTGGTGCTGAACTTTGCGATCCTGCCGAGCCTTCAGCAGTTTAATAAGGTGCTGGCATACGAAGTGCGTATGCTGATGACCGACAAACTGCAACTGGAGGACGGCACGCAGTTGGTTGTCCCCCCGGCGTTCCGTCGGGAAATCTACCGTGAGCTGGGCATTTCTCTCTACTCGAACGAAGCGGCGGAAGATGCCGGCCTGCGCTGGGCGCAGCACTATGAATTCCTTAGCCAGCAGATGGCGCAGCAGCTTGGCGGCCCGACGGAAGTGCGCGTTGAGGTCAATAAAAGCTCGCCGGTTGTCTGGCTGAAAACCTGGCTGTCACCCAACATCTGGGTGCGTGTTCCGCTCACCGAGATTCATCAGGGCGACTTCTCACCGCTGTTCCGATACACCCTGGCGATCATGCTGCTGGCCATCGGTGGCGCATGGCTGTTTATTCGTATCCAGAACCGACCGCTGGTCGACCTGGAGCATGCGGCATTGCAGGTTGGTAAAGGTATTATCCCACCGCCGCTGCGCGAGTATGGCGCATCGGAAGTGCGCTCGGTAACGCGTGCTTTTAACCACATGGCGGCAGGCGTTAAACAGCTGGCTGACGACCGTACGCTGCTGATGGCGGGGGTTAGCCATGACCTTCGCACCCCGCTGACACGTATCCGGCTGGCAACAGAGATGATGGGCGAGCAGGATGGTTATCTTGCAGAGTCCATCAACAAGGATATCGAAGAGTGTAACGCCATCATCGAGCAGTTTATCGACTACCTGCGCACCGGGCAGGAGATGCCGATGGAGATGGCGGATCTGAACGCGGTTCTGGGCGAAGTTGTTGCCGCCGAAAGCGGTTATGAACGTGAAATTGCGACCGACCTTCAGGCGGGCGAGATTCAGGTACGTATGCACCCGCTCTCCATCAAACGCGCGGTGGCGAATATGGTGGTCAACGCGGCGCGCTACGGCAACGGTTGGATCAAAGTCAGCAGCGGTACGGAACTCAACCGCGCCTGGTTCCAGGTGGAAGACGATGGCCCGGGCATCAAGCCTGAGCAGCGTAAGCACCTGTTCCAGCCGTTTGTGCGCGGCGACAGCGCGCGCAGCACCAGCGGAACCGGCTTAGGCCTGGCGATTGTGCAGCGTATTGTTGATAACCATAACGGACTGCTGGAAATTGGCACCAGCGAACGGGGTGGTTTGAGCATTCGCGCATGGTTACCGGTGCCGGTTTTACGGGGGCAGGTGAAAGAGAGTTAAAAAAGGGTGGGGCCTGATGCCCTCACCCCGGCCCTCTCCCACGGGGCTGAG
>NZ_JADDTS010000016.1:0-162750 GCF_015159675.1 Enterobacter cloacae complex sp. S2 | reverse complement strand
GTGGGGAACCCTCAGCCCACGGGGAGAGGGAACCAAAATCTCGTAGGCCGGGTAAGGCGAAGCCGCCACCCGGCTTTTTACTGTGCCGGAGCCACCGCCGACACCATCCCGCCGGTCATCGTCTGCTGCACCTGCTGTTTATCCATATTTACCGCGCTCAGCTTCCCGTTCACCGTCGGCTTCAGCGGCGCATTCGCCTGCACGCTGCCGCTGGCGGTGAGCTGAATATTGCCGTCGCCCGTAATCGGCAGCGCTGGCCAGCCCCACTGCTGCAAGACGTTGAGTGGTACGCCGCGCCCGTTCACGCTCACGGTGGTTTGTCGCTGTGGCAGCTGTGACACGGTGGCGGTCGCTTCCAGGATCCCTTTCTCGGTAAAGGCGCTCAGGTCGGTAATGTTTACCGTCGCGGCGTTGGCATTCAGCGCCAGCGACGGGCGTCGCACGTCGACGCGGTTAAAGGTTGCTGCCGCCCCGTTCAGGGTTGCGTTACCGCCCCACACGCCCCACTTGTGGTCTTGCGCCAGACGCAGATTAGCGCCATAACCGTCGAGGGAGGTGATCTGCCATGGGAACGCCGGATCGATGTCGATCACCAGGTTGCGGCTCAGGCCGAATTTTTTCAGCGTCACGCTGTTCAGCCATGCCGGGAGCGGATCCATCCACAGCGTTTTCCAGTTTTCCGGAAGCGTATATTCCAGCCCGGCAATGGCAACGTCGTCCAGCACCAGCGCGTTCCCGTCGCGCAGCCAGTTGCCGGAGGTGCGCACCATGCCCCCTTCCCAGCGGGAAGTGAACTGACGCAGCGCAATGCCCTGCGGGGAGAATTCCGCGTTCAGGATAGGGTCAAAAAGATGCAGCGAGCCGTAGATAAATTCGCTGGCGTTCATGGATAACCGTCCCTCCTGGCTTTGCCAGTCCCCTTTACTCAGGGTGAGGTTACGCAGGCTGAGATCGAGGTCGGTTACCGCCCAGTCTGGCCCCTGTAGACGGGCATCGGTCACTTCCAGCCGCCCAATCTGTAACGAAGGCAGGGTGGAGAGAGGAGCGAAGAAATCCAGCAGCGATTTGTCGCTTTGCAGGCGGATCTCATTCAGACGCAGGGTGTCGATAACCCAGCCACCGTCGGCATTACGCTGAGCCGACCCCGTAAGCGAGCCGCGCGCCATATCGGCACCGATGGTATTGAGCACCACCTCTTTGCCGTTGAGTTGTCCCTGAATCAGCACGTTGTTGGCCGGTATGCCGTTGAGCGTGAGCGACCCGGCGCTCATCTGGATTTGCGCATTTTTCCCCAGTACGTTCCCCGCCTCGGGCTGCCACGGGCTGACGCCGCCGGTCACCTTTTGCGCACTGAGATCCCACTCCGTATTCGGGCTGTTAAAGGCCATGTTATTCAGTTGCAGACGGTCGGCCTGGAACGGCAGCGGCGCCGTCTGCGGCGATAAATTCAGCGTGCCATCGAACAGGGTGATGGCATCCATATGCAGCGGGTCGGTGATCTGGCGGCTGCTTAAGCCAATATCCACTTTTTTAGCGACCAGCGTGGCCGGTTTGCCATCTCGTCCGAAGGTAACGTTTTCCAGAAGGATGTGAGAAGGGGATGAAAAGCGGTGATCCATCAGGTCAAAGTTGAGCTCGTAATCGGTATTCACCGTGATCCAGCTGCTGACCTGCGATGCGCCCCAGCGGGTCTGGAGCAGAAAATAAAAGGCGAGCACTACAATGAGCAGGGCTACCAGAAGATAGATAAGCAGCTTTCCAATAAATTTCATGGTCTTCCTTCCCGCGAAACGCACATAAGGGTGTTATGCACGATTTATGCGCAATGCTCAAGGCGGGAATGGTGTAAAGAGATGTCACGGCAGGCATTGACAGCCTGCCGTGTGGGGATCAGTTCTTTTCAGGCGGGAAAATGAGATTCAGCACGATAGCGGTAATACCGCCCGCGGCGATGCCGGAAGAGAGCAGGTTTTTCACCCAGTCCGGGGCAAACTGCAAAATCATCGGCTGCTGGGAGACGCCAAGCCCTACGGCGAGAGACAGCGCAATAATCATGATTGCGCGGCGGTTCAGCGGCTCGCGGGAGACGATACGCACGCCAGAGGCCGCGATAGTACCGAACATCACCAGCGTTGCTCCGCCCAGAACCGGCTCAGGGATGTGCTGCACAAAGCCGCTTACCGCCGGGAACAGGCCGAGGACCACCAGCATCAGCGCCACCACGAAGCCCACGTAGCGGCTGGCCACGCCGGTCAGCTGGATCACGCCGTTGTTCTGGCCGAAGCAGGAGTTCGGGAAGGTGTTGAACACCGCCGAGACAAACGAGTTCAGTCCGTTCGCCAGCACGCCGCCTTTCAGACGTTTCATGTACAGCGGGCCGGAGACCGGCTGCTCGGACACGTCGGAGGTGGCGGTGATATCGCCGATGGTTTCCAGCGAAGTGATCATAAAGACCAGCATCAGCGGCAGGAGCAGACTCCAGTCAATGCCCAGGCCGTAGTAGAGCGGCGTTGGCACGGTAATCAACGCGCTGTTGGTTGGGGTGGTGTTTTCCGGCAGCATGCCCAGCGCCCACGCCAGCAGGTAACCGGCCGCCATGGCGATCACCAGCGATGCCACGCGCAGGTACGGGTTACGCTGGCGGTTAAGCAGAATAATGATCGCCAGCACGACGCCTGCCAGCAGCAGGTTTTTCGGCGCGCCGAAGGTATGGTCGCTCATTGCCGCGTAGCCGCCCCCGATGGAGGTCAGACCCACCTGGATCAGTGACAGGCCGATAATCATCACCACCACGCCGGAGACCAGCGGGGTGATCACCCGGCGCGCCAGATGCAGAACGCGGGAAATGATCATCTCTGTGCAGCTTGCCAGCATCAGGGTGCCGAAAAGCGCCGCCATCATCGTCGGGACATCTGCGCCGCCGGTTTTCAGTGCCGTACCGCCCATGATCAGCGGCGCCACAAAGTTAAAGCTGGTGCCCTGAATCGACAGCAAACCCGAGCCCACCGGACCCCAGGCTTTAATTTGAATGATGGAGGCCACGCCGGAAGCGAACAGAGACATACTGATGATGTGTTGCGTATCCTGCGCCGGTAACCCCAGCGCCTGGCAAATCAGCAGAGCCGGCGTGATGACCGCAACGAACATCGCCAGCAGGTGCTGGCAGGCGGCAAACAGGGTTTGAGGCAGCGGGGGACGATCTTCAAGGCGGTAAATCAGTTCGCTGTTTTGCTTCTGCGCAATCGGTTGCGCATCAGCAGACTCCAGAGTGTTAACAGACATCGGCGGCAATCCCACGGTGGAAAAGCGGGCATTTTAGCTGACCACCTGGTAAAAGCAAACGATTGCCAGCAAAAAAAAGAGAGAAAATCTGCCGGTGTGAGCAGGTTTTCTACAACGAACAGGAAAAAAAAATTACACTTTTCGCGCCGGCGGCTCATGACGAGCATCACCCGGCCCAGGATAACGCCGCGTGTGTATGGAACACGCGCATAACAGGAGCCTTTTATGATTCATCTCGATACGTTGTCGACCCTTGTTGCCGCAACGCTGGTTCTTCTGCTTGGTCGCAAGCTGGTACACAGTGTTTCCTTTCTGAAAAAGTACACCATCCCTGAACCTGTCGCCGGTGGATTGCTGGTGGCGCTGGCCCTGCTGGTGCTGAAAAAAAGCATGGGCTGGGAAATCGATTTTGATATGTCCCTGAAAGATCCGTTGATGCTGGCCTTCTTTGCCACTATCGGCCTGAACGCTAACCTCGCAAGCCTGCGTTCGGGCGGCAAGGTGCTGGGCGTGTTTCTGATTGTTGTGGTGGGCCTGCTGCTGATGCAAAACGCCATCGGCATCGGTATGGCGTCATTGCTGGGGCTGGATCCGCTGATGGGTCTGCTGGCGGGGTCGATTACCCTGTCAGGTGGCCACGGAACGGGCGCGGCGTGGAGCAAGCTGTTCATCGAACGCTATGGCTTTGAAAACGCAACGGAAGTGGCAATGGCCTGCGCGACCTTTGGCCTGGTGCTTGGCGGGCTGATTGGCGGCCCGGTGGCGCGCTATCTGGTGAAACACTCCACCACGCCGGAAGGCAGGCCAGACGATGAAATGGTGCCGACCGCATTTGAAAAACCGGACGTTGGCCGCAGCATCACCTCGCTGGTGATGATTGAAACCATCGCCATGATTGCCATCTGCCTTACCGTGGGCAAAATCGTTGCGCAATGGCTGGCGGGAACGGCTTTCGAACTGCCAACCTTTGTCTGCGTGCTGTTTATCGGGGTGATCCTGAGCAACGGTCTGGCGCAGATGGGCTTCTACCGCGTCTTTGAGCGCGCGGTGTCCGTGCTGGGGAACGTCAGCCTGTCGCTGTTCCTGGCGATGGCGCTGATGAGCCTCAAGCTGTGGGAACTGGCCTCGCTGGCGCTGCCGATGGTGGCGATCCTGGCGGTGCAGGCCGTGTTCATGGCGCTGTATGCCATCTTTGTTACCTGGCGCATGATGGGCAAAAACTATGATGCGGCGGTACTGGCTGCGGGCCACTGTGGGTTTGGTCTGGGAGCGACGCCAACGGCCATCGCGAATATGCAGGCGATCACCGAACGGTTCGGCCCGTCGCACATGGCGTTTCTGGTGGTGCCGATGGTGGGCGCATTCTTCATTGATATCGTCAACGCGCTGGTCATTAAGCTCTACCTGATGCTGCCGATGTTTGGCTGACCGTCAGGCGTTGGAATACCGCTCGGTTTCCGGCATCCAGCGTTCAATTAACGCTGCCGCCTGTTCGGGGTAGCGTTCATGAATATGACGCGCAAGGCGTTGTACTTCGGGGATCATGGCCTGATCGCGCAATAAATCCGCCACTTTAAACTCGGCGTTACCCGTCTGACGCGTGCCCAGCAGTTCGCCCGGGCCGCGGATCTCCAGATCTTTTTGCGCAATGACGAAGCCGTCATTGCTGTCGCGTAATACCTGCAAACGCATCTGCGCGGTTTTCGACAGAGGGGCTTTGTAGAGCAGCACGCAGTGAGAGGCGATCGCGCCACGGCCCACGCGGCCTCGTAGCTGGTGGAGCTGCGCCAGGCCCAGGCGCTCCGGGTTCTCAATAATCATCAGGCTGGAGTTCGGCACGTCCACGCCCACTTCGATGACCGTGGTCGCGATCAGCAAATGCAGCTCGCCCTGTTTGAACGACTGCATCACCGCCTGCTTCTCGGCAGGCTTCATGCGCCCGTGAACCAGACCGACGTTCAGCTCCGGCAGGGCGAGCTTTAACTCTTCCCACGTGGCTTCGGCAGCCTGCGCTTCCAGCAGCTCAGACTCTTCAATCAGGGTACAGACCCAGTAAGCCTGACGTCCTTCGTGGGTGCAGGCGTTGCGCACGCGGTCAATGATGTCGTTGCGGCGCGTGTCCGGAATGGCGACCGTCGTCACCGGCGTACGGCCCGGGGGGAGTTCGTCGATGGTGGAGGTATCCAGATCGGCATAGGCCGTCATCGCCAGGGTGCGCGGAATCGGCGTGGCGGTCATGATCAGCTGATGTGGGTGGAAGCCCTGTTGCAGACCTTTCTCCCACAGCGCCAGACGCTGATGAACACCAAAGCGGTGCTGTTCGTCGATAATCACCAGCGCCAGGCCGTTAAACTGCACCTGTTCCTGGAAAATGGCGTGCGTGCCGACAATCATCTGCACCTGCCCGCTGGCAATGGCTTCCTGCTGCGCAAGGCGCGCTTTGCCCTTCTGCTTCCCGGCCAGCCAGCCCACTTCAATTCCCAGCGGGGCAAACCAGTTCCGGAAATTGTTGGCGTGCTGCTCGGCCAGCAGTTCCGTCGGCGCCATCAGCGCCACCTGCTTACCGTGGGCGATGGCGCGCAAAGCGGCCAGCGCGGCGACCAGCGTTTTACCGGAACCCACGTCGCCCTGCACCAGGCGCATCATTGGCACATCCAGCGCCATATCGCGTTCGATCTCGGCAGTCACCCGCGCCTGGGCGCCGGTGGGTTTAAACGGCAGTGAGGCCAGCAGCTTATCTTTGAGCTCATCACGCTGGCTTAATGGCTGCGCGTGGAAACGCTGCGCACCTGCGCGCAGGGCCAGCATGCTCAGGTTGTGAGCCAGTAATTCCTCAAGGATAAGACGCCGTTGGGCGGGGTGTTTCCCGCTCTCTAAATCAACAAGCTGAAGCGTTGGCGGTGGACGGTGCAGGGTGCGCAACGCCTCCGGCAGGCTCATCATGCCCTGCGCCAGCTCCGGCGGCAGCAGCTCGTTAATGGCGCAGGTATCAAGCAGCTCCAGCGCCTGGTCGGTGAGCTTGCGCAGCGTAGCCTGCTTAATGCCTTCAGTGGTTGGATAGACCGGCGTGAGCGTCTCCTGTAGCTCAGGTGAGCTGAGATCGCCCTGCACGCGGTATTCCGGGTGGATCATCTCCGCGCCGTATTTGCCCCGTTTGGCTTCACCGTACGCAAGTACGCGTCGTCCAGTGGCAAGGCTATTTTTCATCGCCGCATTGAAGTTGAAAAAGCGCATGGTGAGAATGCCGGTGCCGTCGCTGATCTGGCAGGTCATCATCCTGCGTCCGCCAAAGGTGATGTTGCAGTTCAGCACTTCCCCTTCAACGGTGGCGTAAATAGCGGGCAGCAGATCGCCAATCTTATAAAGCTGAGTACGGTCTTCGTAACGCAGGGGGAGGTGGAGCAGGAGATCCTGCACGGTGTGCAGGCCTATCTTCGCCAGTTTACTGCTTTGTGCCGCGCCCACGCCCGTCAGGCTGTTGAGCGGTATGGCGTCCAGCAGGCGGCCTTTCATGATTTACCCCGCGTACTGCATGGTGGACCACCACTCGGCATCGGCTTCTATTTCGCCCTGCGCGTTGACGTGGGGGTAAGGCAATTTCTTCTGCTTCGCAACGCGAGCCAGCACCGGATAGCCACCTTCAAACAGCAGGCGCTGCTGCTCCTCTTCAGGCAGCATGCTGTTGCTGCGCTCGTACATTCCGGCATTCTGACGCTGGCGCTGCGCTTCATACAGGATCAGCGCTGAGGCGACCGACACGTTGAGTGACTGGACCATGCCGATCATTGGAATGATGATGTCCCGATCGGCCAAATCCAGTGCTTCCTGCGTGATCCCCGTTTTCTCCTGGCCCATTAAAATGCAGGTCGGACGGGTGTAGTCGATCTCACGGAAATCCACGGCTTTAGCAGAGAGGTTGGTTGCCAGAACCTGCATGCCACGCCCTTTCAGGTGCGAGACCGCTTCACCAATAGTCTGGTGAGTTTTCACGGATACCCAGCTGTTGCTGCCTGCGGCGGTGGAGGCCATGGTACGCATACGTGCGCCTGGCCAGACGGCGTGGACTTCATGCACGCCGACGGCATCTGCGGTGCGGACGATAGCAGAGACGTTATGAGGTTTATGGACCTGCTCCATGCAGACCGTCAGATCAGGCTGACGCCTGGCGAGCATTTCGCAGATTCGCTCGTAACGTTTTGAATTCATAATGCTAGTTTCGGTTACGGGTGACTTTAATGACATCCGGCATCACGCGGATCTTGCGCATAATATTGGCCAGATGCACGCGGTCACGGGCGGTCAGGCGAATAAAGGCGCTGTAAACGCGGCCATCTTTTTCTTCCGTATTCAGGCTTTGAATGTTGGACGAGGCCGTGTTGATCGCTGCCGTCAGGTTCGCCAGTGCACCCTGGTGGTTGAACATATCCACCTTGATTTCAGTGATAAATTCCTGCGCCGTCTCTTTATCCCACTCGACCGCCATGAACTTCTCTGGCTCTTTCTGATAGCCACGGATGTTACGGCAGGATTCATGGTGGATCACCAGCCCTTTACCTGGGCTGACGTGCGCAATAATCGGGTCGCCCGGGATAGGACGGCAGCATTTGGCGAAGGTGATGAGCACCCCGTCAGCGCCTTTGATCGGCAGGTGACCATGAGTTTGCGTGGTGGCAGGAACGGCTGTCGTTTCGCCTTGTTGCAGATTCTTCGCCACGACCACGCTCATGGCGTTGCCGAGACCAATCTCTGCCAGCAGGTCATCCAGCGAGGCGAGCTTCATACGCTCCAGCTCATGCTGAATGTTTTCTGGTGGGATCTCTGCCAGTTTGCGGCTGCCACCCAGCGCGTGATTGAGCAAACGACGCCCAAGGCTAACGGAGTCGTCGCGCTTGAGGTTTTTCAGCAGCTGGCGGATTTTTGCGCGCGCTTTTGAGCTCACGACAAAGTTCAGCCAGGCGGCGTTAGGACGTGCCCCCGGCGCGGTAATGATCTCCACCGTCTGTCCGCTGAAAAGCGGCTGCGACAGCGGATAAGGCTGCCTGTCGACGCGGGCACCTACGCAGGCATGGCCGATATCGGTATGCACGGCGTAAGCGAAGTCGACCGGTGTCGCGCCCGCAGGCAGTTCGACAATGCGCCCTTCCGGCGTGAAAACGTAAATCTCATCCGGGAAGAGATCGGATTTAACGCTCTCGATAAATTCAAACGAGCTACCTGCGCTCTGTTGCAGCTCCAGCAGGCTCTGCATCCAGCGCTGGGCGCGGATTTGCGCGGTGGTACTGCTTTCGCCGCCGTGCTCTTTATAAGCCCAGTGCGCCGCGACACCCATCTCCGCCATCTGATCCATATCTTCGGTACGAATCTGCACCTCAACAGGGACACCGTGCGGGCCAATCATGGAGGTGTGCAAAGACTGGTATCCGTTCGCTTTTGGAATGGCGATGTAATCTTTGACGCGCCCCGGACGCGGCTTGTACAGGCTGTGCATCTGCCCCAGCACGCGATAACAGGTGTCTGAATCGTGGACGATGACGCGGAACGCGTAGATATCCATGATCGAGTGAAAACGCTGCTCTTTAAGCACCATTTTGCAGTAGATAGAGTACAAATGCTTTTCGCGACCGCTCACGCGGCACGGAATGCCCGCTTCCTGCAAACGCCCTTCGATTTCAGAGAGGATCTTTTGAATCATCTCTTTACGGTTACCGCGAGCGGCTTTCACCACCTCTTTAATCACGCGATAGCGGTTCGGGTACAACGCCTCAAAACCCAGCTCTTCCAGCTCGGTTTTAATGTGATGAATACCTAAACGGTGCGCCAGCGGACTGTAAATTTCGAGGGTTTCACGGGCGATGCGGCGACGTTTATCCGGGCGAAGTGAGCCCAGCGTGCGCATATTGTGGGTGCGGTCAGCCAGTTTGATGAGAATGACGCGGATATCCTGCACCATCGCCATGATCATCTTGCGGAAGTTTTCGGCCTGTGCCTCTTTCTTATCGCGGAATTTCAGCTTATCAAGCTTAGAGACCCCTTCCACCAGCTCGGCAACGCTTTTGCCAAACAGCTGTTCCATGTCCTGGTAGGTGGCAGGGGTATCTTCAATCACGTCATGCAGCAGGGCGGCCATGAGCGTTTCGTAGTCGAGTTTCATCTCGGCCAGAATACAGGCCACCGCTACCGGGTGCGTGATATAGGGTTCACCGCTTGAACGTGTCTGGCCCTCGTGAGCGTCACGTGCAACGAGATACGCCTGCTGAAGACGCTTAATCTGGTCTTCAGGCAGGTAGGTTTGAATCAGTTGATTCAGGCTTTCAAACAGATACAAGGGCGACCCGCAGGTTTAATTAACGACGACCTTCAGCAATGGCGGTTACGGCCTGCAGTTCTGCGGCTTCCTGCTCTTGCTGCTCCTGGCGCTCACGCACGTCGAGGATCTGGTTGTTGATCAGACCTTCTTCGATTTCGCGAAGTGCAATAACGGTGGTTTTATCGTTTTCTTCCGGTACCAGCGGATCTTTACCGCCTACCTGCATCTGACGAGCGCGACGCGCGGCGACCAGTACCAGGTCAAAACGGTTACCAATTTTCTCTACAGCGTCCTGAACAGTTACGCGTGCCATACTTAAAATGCTCCACAGGTGAAGAAATGACTGGGCATGATACTGAAAGTGGGTTCAGTCTGCCAACAGTTTGGTGATTAATGCGTCATGTCGCTGCTTCTGGCGGCTCATACGCAGACGTTCTGCGCGAAGGATAGTTTTGAGATCGCTCAGCGCGGCATCAAAATCATCATTCACAATAAGGTAATCGTATTCCGCGTAATGGCTCATTTCTGCAACAGCCTGTGCCATACGCTTCGCGATAACTTCTTCGCTATCCTGGCCGCGACCACGCAGGCGACGATCCAGTTCATCTTTCGATGGCGGTAGAATAAAAATACTGCGCGAATCAGGCATTTTCTTACGAATTTGCTGCGCGCCCTGCCAGTCGATATCCAGGAACACGTTCACGCCGGTCGCCAGAACCTGCTCAATGGTTTCACGCGAAGTACCGTAGTAGTTACCGAATACTTCTGCGTGTTCAAGAAACGCGTCTCTGCCAATCATCGCTCTGAATTCGTCGTGATTCACAAAGAAATAGTGTTCACCGTGCACCTCACCCGGACGCGGTGCTCGCGTGGTGTGAGAAACAGAAACCTGCGTATCGTACAACGGTTGGGTTTTTAACAGTGCCTGAATAAGGCTGGATTTACCCGCGCCACTAGGGGCAGAAACAATATAAAGCGTGCCTTGAGCCATGAGAGTCTTTTGTATGTGTTAACGAAGAAGTCCTACATACGGGCTTATTATACACGTCGCCGCTGTGTGACGTAGCCTTTGTCACACTTTTTCCCGTGGATGATTAAATTTTGCGTGCCGTTTTCAGGTTTTGTCTGCGGTTTGCAGCAACAAAAAGAAACGCTGGATAACGCCTCGTAAAGCGTAACGTTGCCATTCGCGTCGTTTTCAATACCGGGTTATACCTCCTCCAACGCAAAGGAGGGGTAATAATGTGGCGATGGATAAGCGGGTTTGCGCTGTTGTGGTGTAGCACCGGGTTAGCGGTATGCCCGGTATGGTCGCAGGCAAAAGCAGAAAAGGAAATTGTAGCGCTGAGCGCGCAGATCAAACGCTGGGACGATGCTTACTGGAAGCAGGGAGTCAGTGACGTTGATGACGGGGTTTACGATCAGCTTAACGCGCGGTTGAACCAGTGGCAGCGCTGCTTTGGTCATGTCTCTTCCGAAGAGAGACCGCCACCTCTGACAGGTAGTGTGACACACCCGGTTGCGCATACGGGCGTGCATAAGGTTGCCAGTAAAGCTGAGCTCAGCCAGTGGATGCGAGCCCGGCAACATCTCTGGATGCAGCCCAAAGTGGATGGCGTGGCTGTGACGCTGGTGTACCAGGGCGGGAAGCTTGTCCGGGCCATTAGCCGTGGCAACGGTGTGAAAGGTGAAGACTGGACGGCGCAGGTTCGATCAATCCCCTCTGTTCCGCAAAACCTGTCCGGCCCCCTGGCAAATAGCGTCTTACAGGGTGAACTGTTCTGGATTCATGAAAACCACATCCAGCGTCAGATGGGGGGGATGAACATGCGGGCAAAAGTGGCGGGCGCCATGATGCGTCATAACGATAGCGCACTTCTCAGGCAGCTCGGCGTGTTTATCTGGGCCTGGCCGGATGGACCTAAAGAGATGCAGGTATCTCTGGATGCGTTGTCAAAAGCCGGGTTCACCCTGACGGCGCGTTATACGCTGTCCGCCGCGTCTGTGAATGCGGTCGAAGCGCAGCGTTCAGCGTGGCATACAACAGCATTGCCCTTTGCCACGGACGGCATTGTGGTGCGTTCAGCGGATGAACCCGCGGGCGACGGTTGGTTACCCGGTGAAGGCCGTTGGGTTGTCGCATGGAAATATACGCCTGTCGCTCAGGTTGCTGAAGTACGAGGGATACAGTTTGGCGTCGGGCGAACGGGCAAGGTGTCCGTTGTAGCCGAACTGGATCCAGTAAAGCTTGATGATAAACAGGTGCGGCGGGTGAGCCTGGGGTCGGTCACACGCTGGCAGCGGCTGGATATTGTTCCCGGCGATCAGGTTCTGATAAGCCTCGCCGGGCAGGGGATCCCCCGATTCGATCGAGTTGTCTGGCGGGGAGCGAACAGGGAAAAACCAGAACCTCCGGCCCTGCAGTACCACTCGCTGACCTGTTTTTATGCCTCACCAGCGTGTATGGAACAGTTCTTTGCCCGGTTGACGTGGCTTAGCTCAAAACAAGGGCTAGGGATCGAGGGGTTAGGCGAGGCGGGCTGGCGAACGCTTCATCAGACGCATCGTTTCGAGCATATTTTTTCGTGGTTAACACTGACGCAGGCGCAGCTACAGTCCACGCCTGGCTTTTCCGCCGGGCGCGGGTTATCGCTCTGGCATCGTTTTAATATTGTGCGCAAACAACCTTTTATTCGCTGGGTCACAGCGATGGGGATCCCGCTGACAAAAGCCACGCTGAATGCGGTTGGGGCGGCGTCGTGGCAGGCGCTGAATCAGCGGAGCGCCGCTGACTGGCAGGCTTTGCCGGGAACAGGTGAAGAGAAGGCGCAGCAGGTCGTTAACTGGCTGCATGCGCCTCCCGTTGATAGGCTGGCAAGGTGGCTGGCTGAGCAGCACATTAACGGGTTCTGACATTAATGCGCGTTGTGCTTGTAATGAAAAACGGGCAGGCCCAGCTTCAGGCGCAATGCCAGCATACGCGCGGTGAAACCAAACAGCAGCGTGGAGATAACCACCACATCGTGGTTGGTGACATAGTGCTGCAAGGCGACATAAAGCACTGCCGCGGCAAAGGAGATGCCGGCGTACAGTTCCTTCTGGAAAACCAGCGGGATACGTTTGCAGAACATATCGCGCAGCACCCCGCCAAACACGCCCGTGATCACCGCCGCAATGGTGGCGATAACCGGGCCTTCACCCATATCGAGAGCAATTTGTGCGCCAATGATGGAAAAAACAATCAGCCCAAGCGCATCCAGCACCAGGAACAAGCGGCGCAGATGAGGCATCACCGGGGCTACAATCGTGGTTAACACGGCTGCCGTTGCCACGATAATGACGTACTCAGGGTTTTTAACCCAGCCGAGCGGATAATGGCCAAGCAGGATATCGCGCACGGACCCGCCGCCGAGCGCAGTGGCCGTGGCAATAATGATCACGCCGAAGGTGTCCATTCGGCGACGTCCGGCGGCAAGCGCGCCGGTCATGGCTTCAGCGGTAATGCCAATAAGATAGAGAATGTGAAGCAGCATAAACCCTCCGGAATGAAGTGGAGGAGGTTAGCGATTTGTGCGCAAGATCACGATTGAGATTTTCTAAGGCGAGGGGGTTTGCCCTAAAGGAATTTATCAACGCATGCCAGGCGGGCTTGTGATAAGGCGGGAGGCAAAGAAAGTAAGGATAAATAAGGATTAGAAAAAGTAATGGGTGATGTGCCAGACACCACCCTGAAAGGTATTACTCGATATTCTGGATCTGCTCGCGCATCTGCTCAATCAGGACCTTCAGTTCAATCGCTGAATTGGTCACCTCTGCATTGATAGACTTAGACGCCAGCGTGTTCGACTCGCGGTTGAACTCCTGCATCATAAAGTCGAGACGGCGGCCTACCGCTTCTTTCTTCTTCAGGATGTTATAGGTCTCTTTAACGTGCGCTTCCAGACGATCCAGCTCTTCAGCCACGTCCACACGCTGCGCCATCAGCACCAGCTCTTGTTCCAGACGGTTGTTTTCCAGTTGGACTTCCGCCTCTTCCAGTTTGGCGACAAGTCGCTCACGCTGCCATTGCAGCACTTCTGGCATATGCGCGCGCACTTTAGCCACTTCGGCGCTCACGCCTTCAAGGCGTTGCTCAATCATCGCTTTCAGCGCCTGGCCTTCGGTTTCGCGGGCAACGATAAAGTCATCCAGCGTGCCGTCGAGTGCAGCCAGGATTTCAGCGGTAATCGCGTCCAGATCCTGCTCTCCGGCGGCCATCACGCCAGGCCAGCGCAGAATATCAACCGGGTTGATCTCGCCTTCATCGCTTTGCATTTTGACCCAGTTCGCCGCATTAACCAGCTGTTTTGCCAGCTTTTCGTTCAGGATCAGTTCGCCCTGGGCACTGGCATCGGGCTCAAAACGCAAATTACATTCCACTTTCCCGCGGGTCAGACGCGTACGGATACGCTCACGCACCACGGGCTCCAGGCTGCGCAACTGTTCCGGCATACGGAAATATGTTTCCAGATAGCGCTGGTTTACCGAGCGCATTTCCCAGGTAGCGCTACCCCAGCTACCCTTGATTTCACGCCGGGCGTAGGCGGTCATACTGCGGATCATAGACATTCCCGTTTTTAAAGGAGAGATGGGGGGATTATAGCTTTCAGGGGCTTCTCAGGATAGGAATAAGCGTCCTTTATCCGTATAATGCGCAGCCACATTCGTTTCAAGCCGGAGAATCCATCATGCGTCCAGCAGGTCGTAGCACCAACCAGGTGCGTCCCGTCACCCTGACCCGTAACTATACAAAACACGCTGAAGGCTCCGTGCTGGTTGAGTTTGGTGACACCAAAGTGCTTTGCACCGCGTCCATCGAAGAGGGCGTGCCTCGCTTCCTGAAAGGTCAGGGGCAGGGGTGGATCACCGCGGAATACGGTATGTTGCCGCGCGCAACCCATACCCGTAATGCCCGTGAAGCGGCAAAAGGTAAGCAGGGCGGCCGTACTATGGAGATCCAGCGCCTGATCGCACGTGCGCTCCGCGCCGCGGTTGACTTAAAAACGCTGGGTGAGTTCACCATCACGCTGGACTGCGACGTGATCCAGGCCGATGGCGGCACGCGTACGGCCTCCATTACCGGTGCTTGTGTGGCGCTGGCAGATGCGCTGAACAAGCTGGTTGCCGCCGGTAAGCTGAAAACCAACCCAATGAAAGGGATGGTTGCTGCTGTCTCCGTTGGTATTGTTAACGGCGAAGCGCTTTGCGATCTGGAATACGTTGAAGATTCTGCCGCAGAAACCGACATGAACGTGGTGATGACCGAAGATGGTCGCATCATTGAAGTGCAGGGCACGGCAGAAGGCGAGCCATTCACTCACGAAGAACTGCTCACCTTGCTGGCGTTGGCCCGAGGGGGTATTGAATCTATTGTAGCGACGCAGAAAGCGGCGTTAGAAAATTGATTTTAAGGCGACCAATGAGTCGCCTTTTTTTTGCCTGTAAGACTGAAAAGACAAAGGAGCAAATCCATGAAATCGTATCAGCGCCAGTTTATTGAGTTTGCGCTTAACAAGCAGGTACTTAAGTTTGGCGAGTTCACGCTGAAATCCGGGCGTAAAAGCCCGTATTTCTTCAACGCCGGGCTGTTTAATACCGGGCGCGACCTGGCACTGTTAGGCCGCTTCTATGCCGAAGCGCTGGTGGATTCCGGGATTGATTTCGATCTGCTGTTTGGCCCCGCGTACAAAGGCATTCCAATTGCAACCACCACGGCGGTGGCGCTGGCGGAGCACCATGACCGCGACGTACCGTACTGCTTTAACCGTAAAGAGGCCAAAACCCACGGTGAAGGCGGCAATCTGGTAGGCAGTGCGTTGCAGGGCCGCGTGATGCTGGTAGATGACGTGATCACCGCAGGCACCGCGATCCGTGAATCGATGGAAATTATCCAGGCTAACGGTGCAACGCTTGCGGGTGTGCTGATTTCGCTCGATCGTCAGGAGCGTGGGCGTGGCGACATCTCTGCTATTCAGGAAGTGGAACGCGATTATGGCTGCAAAGTGATCTCTATCATCACGCTGACAGACCTGATTGCATATCTGGAAGAGAAGCCTGAAATGGCGGATCACTTGGCGGCGGTACGTCAATACCGCGAAGAGTTTGGCGTATAATTCAATTGCCCGGTGGCGCTACGCTTACCGGGCCTACCTGTTCGTAGGCCGGATAAGGCGAAGCCGCCATCCGGCGATGGCGTTACTGTAATTGTGCTGCTACTAACGGCCAGCGGGCGTCAAAATCGTCCGTTGGTCGATATTTAAACTCGCTGCGCACAAACCGGGAGAGCATCCCTTCGCAAAATGCCAGGATCTGGCTTGCCAGCAGCGTCTCATCCGTATTATATCCCTCACCTTCCCGCATTTTCTTCTCGCGCAGAACCTGACGAAGCTGGGCTTCGATACGCTCAAAAAGCTGGTTTATACGGCCTTGCAGACGATCCTGTTCAAACATCAGCGCGTGGCCGGTAAGAATACGGGTCAGACCCGGGTTACGTTCACCAAAGCCCAGAATCAGCAGCACAATCAGACGCAGACGCGTGCTGGTGTCTTTTTCATCCTTCAGAATCAGGTTGATGCGCGTGATCAGGCTATCTTCGATAAACTCGATCAGGCTGTCGAACATCCGGGTTTTGCTCGGGAAATGACGATACAGCGCCGCCTCTGACACGCCCACAGAGGCCGCCAGCTTGGCGGTGGTGATGCGTTGACTGCCGTCGCTGGATTCAAGCATCAGAGCCAGAGATTGAAGTATTTCTTCGCGACGATTCCTTTTCGCGGTTTGTTTTTCTGCCATGTTACAAAATACCCCTGAAAATAAGCACTTGTCAGGCTGGCAACCACACAGCGACCCGCAAACTGACGTTTGCGGTTTGTTATTGCATTATGGCGCTGTGAGATGCGTGTTTGTCGGGCGGTTATTTGCGCCCGGAATGGCCGAAGCCGCCTTCGCCACGGTCGGTAGCGTCGAAGTCTGCCACCAGGTTAAATTCTGCCTGCACCACCGGTACAAACACCATCTGCGCGATACGCTCGCCCGGTTCAATGGTGAAGCTGTCCTGGCCACGGTTCCAGACGGATACCATCAGCTGACCCTGATAGTCAGAGTCGATCAGGCCGACCAGGTTACCCAGTACGACGCCATGCTTATGGCCCAGGCCAGAGCGCGGCAGGATCACCGCTGCCAGTGACGGGTCAGCAATGTGAATCGCCAGCCCGGTCGGGATCAGGGTCGTTGCACCCGGCGCCAGTTCTACGGCGTCATCGAGACAGGCGCGCAGGTCAAGACCGGCAGAGCCGGAGGTGGCATACGTTGGCAGCGGAAATTGCTCGCCAACGCGCGGGTCCAGAATCTTAACGTCGATTTTTTTCATCATAACGGGTAACGATCTCGTCCAGTAATTGTTGGCCCAGGAGTTCTTTGCGCTCAAGCGGTAAGACTTTATCTCCATCCTGCCAGAAAAGGTGCAATGCGTTGCTGTCGCTGTTAAATCCTTGCGTGGACAGCGATACGTCGTTCGCGCAAATCAAATCGAGGTTTTTGCGGGTACGTTTTTGCCGGGCATATTCTTCCACATTATTCGTTTCTGCGGCAAACCCAACAACGTAAGGACGATGAGTTTTCAATGCGGCGACACCGGCAACGATATCCGGGTTCTTCACCATTTTTATTGTTAATTCATCACCTTGCTTTTTAATTTTGGCGTCGGCAATGGTTTCGGCGCGGTAATCAGCGACGGCCGCACAGCCGATAAAAATATGCTGCTGTTGAGCAAGCGCCTGTACGGCGGCTTCCATTTCCAGCGCGGTAGTTACATCAATACGCCGCACAAACGCAGGGGTGGTAAGCGACACCGGGCCGCTCACCAGCGTCACGTTCGCGCCGCGTTTGGCTGCCGCGGCAGCAATTGCAAAGCCCATTTTGCCGGAGCTGTGGTTGGTGATGTATCGCACCGGATCCAGCGGCTCGCGCGTGGGGCCCGCGGTAATCATGATGTTGAGATGTTGCAGATCGTTGACAGGCGAGAAATGGGCGGCGGCCATATCAACAATCGTCAATGGGTCGAGCATACGCCCTGGCCCCACGTCGCCACAGGCCTGGCTGCCGCTCTCCGGTCCCCAAATTAGCAGGCCGCGCGAGGCCAGCGTATCCAGATTATGCTGGGTAGCGGCGTTGCGATACATCTGCTGGTTCATTGCGGGTACAACCGCGACGGGCGCAGGCGTGGCGAGGCAAATGGTCGTTACCAGATCGTTCGCCATCCCGGCCGCCACGCGGGCAATTACATCTGCCGTGGCGGGGGCAAGGATAACCAGATCGGCCCATTTCCCCAGCTCAATATGGCCCATTGCGGCTTCGGCTGCCGGGTCGAGAAGGCTGTCGGATACCGGGTATCCCGAGACGGCTTGCAGGCTCAGCGGGGTGATAAAGGCTTTGCCGCCTTCGGTGATCGCGACCCGTACGTCGGCCCCGCGCTCGCGCAAACGGCGCACCAGGTCTGGCGTTTTATAGGCAGCAATACCGCCGCTGACGCCAAGAACGATTTTTTTACCGGCCAGGCTCATCATGATTCTTTCCTGTTGGGTTTCACCAGAGAGCGGGCATTTTATCACAATCCCTAAAACGGGGTGATGATGTCCTTAATTCACTTTGCGAGGCGCTACGCAAGAACGAAACGCCAGCGTCGAGCCCCGAATTTGCCTGTGGCAGCATAATGGCAAACAGAAGGAGGCCGGGCATGGAAGAGACTGAACTGCTGCTACCGCGTGAAAAAATGCTGCGCCATGGCGTCACGTTGTTAAAGGACGACGAGCTGCTGGCGCTCTTTTTACGCACAGGCACGCCGGGGAAAACGGTATTTACGCTGGCGAAAGAGCTGATAGAGCATTTCGGCTCACTGTATGGATTGTTGACCGCCGAGCTGGAGGCGTTTACGCACGTTGAGGGTATTGGCGTGGCGAAATATGCCCAGTTACGGGGCATTGCCGAGCTGGCCCGGAGATTTTACAACGTGCGTATGGAGGAAGAAGACCCGATCCTCACCCCCGACATGACCCGCGAATTTCTGCAAAGCCAGCTTTCCGATCTGGAGCGGGAGATCTTTATGGTGATCTTTCTCGACAATAAAAACCGGGTACTGAAACATACCCGCCTTTTTTCGGGAACATTGAGCCACGTTGAGGTGCATCCGCGTGAAATTGTGCGGGAAGCGATAAAAGTGAATGCAGCCGGCGTGATCCTCGCGCATAATCACCCCTCTGGCTGTGCAGAACCAAGCAGAGCTGACAAAGCAATTACCGAACGTATTATCAA
Source organism: Enterobacter cloacae complex sp. S2 (assembly GCF_015159675.1). Classification (NCBI taxonomy): domain Bacteria; kingdom Pseudomonadati; phylum Pseudomonadota; class Gammaproteobacteria; order Enterobacterales; family Enterobacteriaceae; genus Enterobacter; species Enterobacter cloacae complex sp. S2. The sequence continues at coordinate 143,813 of NZ_JADDTS010000016.1, read as the reverse complement.
ATGCTGTCAATTCATGGACATTCGTGTGCTGGACCATCTGATAATTGGCCGCGGAGAGTACATTTCTTTTGCCGAACGTGGCTGGATTTAGGCCTTTTCTCGCGATCCATCGGGATCTTTGTCTGTTCGGGACTTGAGCACACCGCCGAGTCAGCGTATACTACGCCACCTTTGAGAATCTCGGGTTTGGCATTTGGGCCTGGCAATCGAGAGTTCAATAGAACTATGCGATGACCGGGCTGTAAAGCCTGACGAGGCGCCGATACCCCATACGAAGCTCGAGCTAATTTGATTTTTGGAGAATAGACATGTCCCGAGTCTGCCAAGTTACTGGCAAGCGTCCGGTGACCGGTAACAACCGTTCCCACGCACTGAACGCGACTAAACGCCGTTTCCTGCCGAACCTGCACTCTCACCGTTTCTGGGTTGAGAGCGAGAAGCGTTTTGTCACCCTGCGCGTATCTGCTAAAGGTATGCGTGTAATCGATAAGAAAGGCATCGATACAGTTCTGTCCGAACTGCGTGCCCGTGGCGAAAAGTACTAAGTACTTAAAGAGGAAATAAATCATGGCTAAAGGTATTCGCGAGAAAATCAAGCTGGTTTCTTCTGCTGGTACAGGTCACTTCTACACCACCACGAAGAACAAACGTACTAAGCCGGAAAAACTGGAACTGAAAAAATTCGATCCAGTTGTACGCCAGCACGTACTGTACAAAGAAGCTAAAATCAAATAATTTTAGTCTCCTTGTATTGAAAAACCCCGCATCTGCGGGGTTTTTTGCATTCTGCATCTCAACGGAGGAACCATGCCTGAATTACCTGAGGTAGAGACCAGCCGCCGCGGCATTGAGCCCCATCTGGTTGGCGCGACTATCCTTCATGCTGTCGTTCGCAACGGGCGTCTGCGCTGGCCGGTGTCCGATGAGATCCACGCGTTAAGCGATAAACCCGTCCTGAGCGTACAGCGCCGCGCGAAATACCTGCTGCTGGAGCTGCCTGACGGCTGGATCATTATCCATCTGGGCATGTCGGGAAGCCTGCGCATCCTCACCGAAGAGTTGCCTGCGGAAAAGCACGATCACGTTGATCTGGTGATGAGTAACGGCAAGGTGCTGCGTTACACCGACCCGCGTCGCTTTGGCGCATGGCTGTGGACCAAAGAGCTGGAAGGGCACAACGTGCTGGCGCATCTTGGACCTGAGCCGCTCTCAGAGGCGTTTAACGCGGATTATCTCAAAGAGAAGTGCGCGAAAAAGAAAACCCCGATTAAACCCTGGCTGATGGATAACAAGCTGGTAGTGGGCGTGGGGAATATCTATGCCAGCGAATCGTTGTTTGCCGCCGGGATCCATCCCGATCGGCTGGCCTCTTCGCTGTCTGCGCAGGAGTGCGAGCTGCTGGTCAGAGTGATTAAAGCGGTACTACTGCGCTCAATTGAGCAGGGCGGGACGACGCTGAAGGATTTTCTGCAAAGCGACGGGAAGCCGGGCTATTTTGCGCAGGAGTTGCAGGTTTATGGTCGTAAGGGGGAACCGTGCAGAGCATGCGGGACGCCGATTATTGCCACGAAGCACGCTCAGCGCGCCACGTTTTACTGCCGTCAGTGCCAGAAGTAGGGTTACTTTAACTTTTCCATCAACGCCTGGTGGACGTTAACCGGCAGAAAGTGGGTAACGTCCCCGCGATGGCGCGCCACCTCTTTCACCAGCGAAGAAGAGATGAAGGACCACTCTTTGGAGGGCATCAGGAATACGCTCTCCAGCTCCGGCATCAGATGGCGGTTCATGTGCGCCAGCTGCATCTCATATTCGAAGTCTGCTACCGCGCGAAGACCGCGGATCAGGATATTGGCCTGCTGGGCACGGGCAAAGTTTGCCATCAAATCGCTGAATCCGACGACCTCAACATTCGACAAATGCGAAATCGCATCGGTGGCAAGCTGCACGCGTTCGTTCAGGTCAAACATCGGCTTTTTGCTCGGGCTGGCGGCAATGGCCAGAATCACCTTGTCGAACATACACGCCGCACGGGTGATGATATCAAGATGACCGTTAGTGATCGGATCGAAGGTACCCGGATAAATCGCTTTTGTGCTCATGGCTCACGTTTTCTCTGAGTAGCCGCGGTTCAGCGCCCACAGCTCGGTGTATTTGTTGAAAGTATACTGGGCATTCACTACCGCCAGTAACCAGCCCTGTTTGCCGTCCAGCACGCCGCCACGTAGCAGCAGCGTTTTCAGAAACGCGCCCAGCGTGTGGGTGAAGATGCCGGTCAGCGTGGCCTTCTTGCCGCGCACATGCCGCTCCTGTGCCCAGGCGGTGGCATAGTTCAGCTGTTTCCGCTGGAAGCTGGCGAAATCGCGGCAGGTCAGATGAAGCAGATCGCCCGTCAGGGGGATGACCTGAGCGTTATCGCAGGCCAGAGACTCATGGACCAGGTTGTCGTTGTACTGATAACGCTCGCGAGCATAGAGGCGCATCACGCGGTCGGGGTACCAGCCGCTGTGGCGCATAAAGCGGCCCAGAAAATAGTTACGACGCGCGATACTGTAGACCGCGCCGGGCTGTGGCGCAGCAAGCACCGTTTGAATGGCCTGTCGGAGTTCCGGGGTGACGCGCTCATCGGTATCGATCATCAACACGTAATCGCCTGTGGCGTAACCCTGCGCACGCTGACGCTGAATACCGTAGCCCTGCCAGTCGGTGTCGGTAAAGACTTTTGCCCCGGCTGCACGGGCAACGTCCGCCGTATTGTCCGTACTTCCGGAATCGAGAATGACGATTTCGTCAGCCCAGGCAACAGAGGCCAGGCAATCCGGAAGCAGGTCGGCGGCGTTTTTGGCGATCATCACGACCGACAGACGCGTTGACATTAGTGGCTCCGCTGCGGCAGGTAAGGTTGCAAAAGTTGCAGCAGACGGGTCAGTGCGCCCTGGTTCTGATGCAGGACTTCAACGGCGTGACGACCGTACCACAGGCGGTAATCTTCGTCAGTCAGAAGGGTTGAGACCTCTTTGACCACCGAGTCCGCATCGGTCACGGTGATTAAGCCATCGGCTTGCTGCAATTTCGCGCAGATATCTTTGAAGTTAAACGTGTGTGGCCCCATCAGCACGGGAATGGCGTGGGCTGCCGGCTCCAGCGGGTTATGACCACCGCGCTCCACCAGGCTTCCGCCAACGAAAGCAAGATCGGCAATCCCGTACAGCAGCATCAGTTCGCCCATCGTATCGCCAATCACCACCTGCGTGCTGCCAGAGGGGATTTCGCCGCTGCTGCGCAGGGTGAAGCTGAAACCGCCTTTTTGCACCATCTCCCGGGCATCTTTAAAACGCTCAGGATGGCGAGGAACCAGAATCAGCAGTAAATCAGGGAATTTTTCCAGCAGCTGGCGGTGAGCCTGAAGAATAATGGCCTCTTCGCCGTCATGGGTGCTGGTGGCAATCCAGACCTGGCGACGCGGCGCCCACTGACGACGCAGCGTTACCGCACGGGCGGCGAGTTCAGGGGTGACGGAAATATCGAACTTCAGGCTACCCGTGACCGCAAGCTGGTTGCGCTTCAGGCCGAGGGCGATAAAGCGCGCGGCATCTTCTTCGTTCTGCGCGGCGATCAGCGTAATTTTGCTGAGCAGGCGACGCATAAATTTACCCAGCTTGCCGTACCCTTTCGCCGAGCGTTCCGACAGACGCGCGTTGGCGATAACCAAAGGAATTTTACGGGCATGCAGGGCGGAAATCATATTCGGCCACAGTTCAGTTTCCATGACGATCACCAGTTTAGGGCGAACGGTATTCAGGAAACGGTTCATGGCGCAGGGGAGATCGTACGGCAGGTAGACGTGATGCACGTCTTTACCGAAGGCAGACATCACGCGCTCTGAGCCGGTTGGCGTCATCGTGGTGACGGTGATGGGCAGTGACGGATAACGGTGGCGTAAGGCACGCACCAGTGGAATGGCGGCCAGCGTTTCCCCGACTGACACGGAATGCAGCAGAATACCGTCCGGCGCCACTTTATTGCGGCAGTAGCCATAGCGTTCGGCCCAGCGTTTACGGTACGCAGGCGCTTTACGGCTACGAAGCAACAGTCGCAGCCACACCAGTGGCTGAATGATGTAGAGCAGGGCGGTATACAACAATTCCAAGCGATTATCCGTTTTTTTAGTTTCGGCCGGGAAATTCTAAGCATTTAAGCGTGCTAAAGCTATCTCTTATGCCAGATACCGTTTTAAACGGAAGTAGCGTCGGCCCAGGCGCCAGCGCAAACGCGGGCTTTTGGCACTTTTCCAGATGAGCTTCCAGATCCCGGTGTCGAAGAACTCTTTGATTATCATTGATTTCTTCGCTTCATCCTTCATGTTGTCGAAGGTATGAATAATTCCCAGACCCTCTTTGGCGATTTGCCAGTGACAGGCCGGGATATTTTTCACTTTATCCGGGTAGCGCTGGTTAATGGCATCAAGCATCTTCAGGATCTTCATGTAATGGCGCGCTGAGCGAATCAGCGTGTCGTCATTATCCGGGGTGTGCGATACCGAGGCGGAGTGAATGTAGTAGTCGTAAAAGCGTTCGCTGGTGTACTGAACGCGTTCCGCAGCAAGCAGCACCTCAGTCGTCCACGGGATATCCTGATGGCGCAGGCCGGGCTCGAAACGAAAGCCGTGCTGACGAATAAAATCGTGACGATAGATATTCAGCCAGGTCACATGCAGGAACTTACGTGAATCCAGCGCCTTTTTTAACCATTCCGCGCCATTCATGACGCCCGTTGAGACGAGCTTATCTTCAGGGAAGATAGGGCGAGACGGTTTTTTGTTATTTTCCCAGACGTAGTTGCCATTGCAGGTGGCGACATCCAGGTTCTGCGTGACGGCCATATCCAGCAGACGCTGGTACATGCCGGGTTTGAAGACATCATCAATATCCGGGAAAGAGAGATATTGGCCGGTCGCAACGGCCAGGCCGGTATTACGCGCGATGGACACGCCCTGATTAGGTTGTTCAATAACCTGCATCTGTGGCAGCTGTTCGCGCCATTTTTCGACAATCTGCATCGAGCGGTCAGTGGAGCCGTCATTCACGATGATGACTTCCATACTGTCGATGTGTTGATTTACAAGGCAGGTAAAGAACTGATCGAGAAAAGCTTCACCGTTATAAACGGCAACCACCACGCTTAATAAAGGCGCTGAATTTTGCATATGAAACCTGATTATTTTTGGTTGTCGACCAAAGCAATGTATTGCTGGCAAATGGCGTTGATACCGAACGATGCGATCGTTTCGCGATCAACAACCGGCGGAGAGGCATACAGTTCTGCCAGGGTATTCGCCAGTGATTCGTCGGTTAACGCTGTCAGACCGCGCGCCAGGGGGCCAGTAAGGATCTCAGCAGGGCCGCCAGGGCAGTTTGTACTCACCGGTGGGGTCTGACAGATAATGGACTCTACCAGTACATTACCAAAACCTTCGCAGTCGGAACTTAACACTAAAAGGCGTGCACCTTTGATCCACGGATAAGGATTGGTTTCAAACGGGCGGAAGACGATCTTGTTTTCAATTCCCAGCTTAGCGGCAAGCTGTTTGAGCTGGTTAATTTTCACGTCAGAGCCTTTGCCCATCAACACCAGCGATGCGTCAATCTTGCTCATCGCAAACGCCCGCAGCAGCCGGTCGTGACGTTTGTGCTCATGAAAACGGCCAACGTGGATAATGTAATTCTGCCCCTGCATCTCAAAGGGCGCTTCCGCCAGACGCTGAATTTCAGGGATATCAAACGGGTTATGGATAACCGCTTTGCGCCGCAGGGGGATCGCGAGTACTTCAGACAGATCGTGCAGCACGGCGCCGGATACCGCCACCACGTTGCGGTTTTCATAGGTATGACGAATTTTATAATGCTTAAACCAGCGAGAAAGCCCGCTGCGATGGCGCAAATAGGAGAAGGAGAACATCCCGTGTACGCAGAACCAGACCTTATCGCGATCCAGAACGCGGCTGTGCGCCACGATACGGTCGGTTTTATGCAGATGCGAGAAGACGACGTCAAATTTACCGCTGCGTTCTGCCTGCTCAATGGCGCGATCCAGCAAACGGGCGCGACGCGGGATCTCGGTCAGCTTCCGCCAGGGTTTTTTACAGGTATCCTGCACGACCTGAAAATCGATGCCTTCCGGAATGGCGTAGTCGCACACCTTCCGTAAGGAGAAAAGGGTGACCTGATGCCCCAGTTCTGTCAGTCCGCTGGAGAGGGTGAGAACCGTTTTTTCGGCTCCTCCACCGGGTAAACCATCAATAATCATTAGGATGCGCATTATTAATCCAGTAATTTTTGATAAAGCGAAATAAGCTGACTTGATAGTTTTTCAGGGGTTGCTTCTCTGACGCGTTCACGCGCCGCAAGCCCCATATTGTTATTTTTTTCCAGTGAAGGGATGGACATGACGGCCTCCTTTAATGTGTGGATATCAAGTGCATCACAGTAAAACCCGTTCTGGCCTTGCTCAATAAATTCCGAACCACCGCAACTCTCTGACGTAATGACGGGCAATCCACAGGCCATTGCTTCAAGTATGACGTTAGGGAAAGGATCATACAGCGTCGGCAGCAGTAAACCATCAGAAAGCTGATAAAATGGTAGCGTCTCTTTTTGCATCCCCAGGAAACGGATTTGCCCCTCACAGCCTAATGAACGGGCGAGGTCGCGATAACGGCTTTCCGCTTTATCCTGACCGACCACAACCAGCCACGCCGATGTTCCTGCTATAGCCTGAATAGCGCTTGCCAGCCCCTTGCGTTCAAACCCTGAACCCACGAAGCAGAAAATGACGGCATCAGCGGGTAAGCCAAATTGCTTACGCAGTACAGCTCGCTGCCTCTCTTCTGCCGGAACGAAGCGGCGGGAATCTATTGAATTATAAATCACATGTATCTTTTTTGCGTCAATATCAAAGTCTTCGACGATTTCGCGCTTGATCATCTCCGCATTACAGATAACGGCTTTCAACTCGGGAGCCTGGTACATTTCACGTTCGGCGTTCATCACGTAGCGGTGATAGCGATCGTGCATGAGCAGCTTCGCGCGCCAGGCGGGAAGAATACGCGTACGCTGTAGCAGCCAGCGTCGATGTACACCATCTCCGGCGCGGTAAATATCGCAGCCCGGAATACGTTCGTGGCTCTGTACAATATCAAACTGCTGTTGCTGCCACAGCGCGCGCGCGGCGTGTGCAAAGCCGCGTTCACGGCTGATGCGGCCCCACTTTCGTGGATCGCAGATATGAATATGCCAGTCGTCCTGCTTTTCGCCCTGCCACTCGCGGGTGATGACGTTGAGCTCAAGATTTTGATTGCTCAGCGCGGTGAGTGCCCTGGAGACAAAACGTTCTGCTCCCCCATCCGGCCGATATTTTTGGCGCACAATGGCCAGACGATGAAGCTTCATTGCAGGTATCTCCTTGCGGCGGAGACGACAGCATCAACGGGGATGGCGTCGAGATAACGTTCCGTCGTTTTTGTATCAATGGCGTCAGGGTTGGGAAGCGGGCCGTAGTTACCAGCCCAGATGACCTCGCCGTTAACCTGCCATGGCGACCAGAACGTCAACTTTGATGGGCCAAACAGCGCCACGCAGGGCGTCTGAAGGGCGGCGGCCATGTGCATGGGGACGGAGTCAACGCCAATGAACAGGGCTGCGTGATCGATAAGCGAGGCCAGCTGGCGCAGGGTTAACTGCCCTGCCAGCGATACAACACCCGTCTGCGGGGAGGCGGCAAGAATGCGGTCAATCATCGCCAGCTCTTTCTTATCCGGTCCCGCCGTAAGGACGATAGTGTGGCCGTCCTGCTGCAATGCGGCGATAGTTTGCGCCATTTTGCCTTCGTCCCAGCACTTAAAGAACCAGCGTGAAGTGGGTTGAATAACGATATAGCGTTCCCCCACGCCCTTTTGTGTCAGCTTGTGATGAGCATGGTGCCAGTCATCCGCGCTGTAAGCCATGGTGACGGCGGGTCTGGCGGCAACGGGTAATGGTTTCAGTATGGACAGGTTTTGTTCAACGGTGTGCAGGTTCTGATGGCTGGCGACCGAGACCAGTTCACTGTGACAAAAACGCCAGAAGGCATTATTGCGCTTGTTAAAAGCGAACCCGAGCCGAACCGGTGCGCCGGTGAAGCGGGTAACAATCGCGCTGCGCCACTGATCGGCAAGATTGATCACCAGATGATAATGCTGAGCGCGTAAAGCACGAAGCAACTGCCACTCTTTTTGCAGGTGCTTCAGCGTCCCCAACTGCTTCCATTTACGATCGATACCATAGATCGTACCGATTGCCGGATGCGCGGCGAGCATGTCTCGCGTCTCTTCATAGAGAAGCACGTCGATTTGGGCTTCAGGCCATTTCTGGCGCAATGAATTGATGACGGGGGTGGTGAGTAACATGTCACCATGATGGCGAAGTTTAATCAGTAAAATGCGCAAATCAGGCGTGTCAGGTAAGTTATTCATCATCATCTTATCGGCGTTGTACTGTTGGCAATTCTAATAGACCTGGTAACGACTTGCACTCTTTCTCCATAATGTCAGGAATTTCCCTGGAAGGGTTTACTCCTGCTTTCGGGCGTGCGTAACATAGCGCTAACTATTTTGTCTTGCGGACTCATTATGAAAAAACCAGCGTTTATCATCACGATCGATACCGAAGGGGATAATCTCTGGCAGAACCACCGGGTCATCAAAACGGAAAACGCGCGCTACCTGGCGCGGTTTCAGACGCTTTGCGAGCGTTTCGGCTTTAAGCCTGTCTGGCTCACCAACTACGAGATGGCCGTCGAACCGGTGTTCATTGAGTTCGCGAAAGAGGTCATAGCCCGGGGGCAGGGCGAGGTAGGAATGCATCTCCATGCCTGGAACAGCCCTCCGGAGCACGATCTGACCGGTGATGACTGGCGCTGGCAGCCTTATCTGATTGAGTTTTCAGACGAGGTCATGCGTGAGAAAGTGCTGTTCATGACCCGCCTACTGGAAGAGACCTTCCAGACAAAAATGCTCAGCCATCGCGCCGGGCGCTGGGCATTCGACAGCCGTTACGCCCGGTTACTGATTGAGCTGGGGTATCAGGTAGATTGTTCCGTTACGCCGCGCGTGAACTGGCGCAACGCGAAAGGTGCCCCACAGGGTAATGGCGGAACGAATTACCAGCATTTTCCCGATCGCGCCTACTTTTTGGACGTAGACGACATTTCCCGGCCGGGAAACAGCCTTCTCCTCGAAGTGCCAATGAGCATCCAGTATAAACACCCGGCATGGCTGAATTCCCTGAAGCAGGGTTACGATCGTCTGCGCGGTAAATACCGTTCTCCGTCAGTTAACTGGTTACGCCCGGCCGGCGGTAACGCGCAGGAGATGATTAAGGTTGCGCAGCAGTGCCTGTCTCAGGGAAATGACTACGTAGAGTTCATGCTGCATTCGTCGGAATTTATGCCTGGCGGGAGCCCTACTTTTAAAGACGAGGCCGCGATTGAGGGGCTTTATCAGGATCTGGAGCAGCTCTTTACCTGGTTATCAGATAAGACCGTGGGGATGACGCTGGCGGAGTTTTACCAGTACAAAAAATAGTTATGCCCGCCAGGCGGGCATATTTGCTATTGCTGCTTTGTTTGGGTGAAAGGTGTACTTAATGCAAACAAAACCATAAAGAAGATTAAGGCTTCTGAACTGAGCAGTATGACATCCGTCAGTCCATACAAAAGCAAAAGAAGCATTGACGTTAGCAGCAGCGCGTTTCTGTTTCGTAGGGCATACGCAATCATCGAAACGAAGAAAAAGAGCATTACCGCTACGCCGGGGATCCCCTGCAAAGAGTATTTCTCAATAAATTCATTATGCAGATGAACTTTGATGTATTCGAGTGCACTGCCAAGGTGCGGATGTCCGTCTTTAATATACTGCCGCGTCCACGCTTCACGCTGTTCCAGCGATTGCCCTAACGGATGCGCAAGACCATTCTCGATCCCGACAGTCCACATCGAAAAACGTGCGCCCAATGACGTGCCGTCAAAACCTTGTTGATAACGTTCAACCTCACGTTGGGTTTGTTTTATTTTCGGCGAAATCAATGGCTTGTAGCTAACGATTACAACGCCTGCAACAATGCATAGAAAGATGAGGGCGGATTTAAGATGAATCTTTCTGAAATGATAAAGCGTGAGCACAATTGCCAGAAGCAGATATAAACCCATCGCAGCACGGGTCCCCGTCAACAGTATGACGAAGTAAGAGATTAATATTGTGAAGCCCGCAACAACATACAGCTTCACGTTCTGTTGAAGGTAAAGACTGTATACGAAAGCCAGTGACAGGACAGAATAAACATAGGCTGAAACGGTGGCACGGTTAATTGCCATCTCAACGCGAGTCATACCTTGTGAGGCCTGCCACAAGCCATACCCTGTGGCGAGCACAAACCCTAAGGCCGTTGCGAAGAAGAAAAATTTCCTGAAGGTGTCCTTATCGATATAAAACTTAAAGCGGTCAATATAGAAAATCAGGATACTCGCTAAAATTAACTTTTTGCTGGCGCCTAGATAGTCGCTGTAAAGATTGAGTCCCTCGTTATGATACTCATAGATTAAGTACCAGCCGAGGTTAAGTAACCCAATCAGCAAAATGGGCAGCGCTATAGTAAAAGGTCGAAGAGTGATTTTTTTATATTCGAAAGCCAGGCCAATAATACTGACGTAAATAGCAATATAGAAAAACTCTCTTTGCTTCCCTGAACTGACTAATGCCAGCATCAAAGAGATGAGGCTCAAAGCAATCGTCAGTTGATATAGCCGTGGTTTTATTTTTTCCATAACGCCTCAATAACCCTTTTTTTGTAGCTAAAACGAACATCGGTGGACAGGAAAAAAGACAATGTGTACATGGCCTTTACGCGTTGTTTCACGAGTTGCAATTGTTGGTCTGTAAGACAGGACCGATGGTTGCTGTAAATATCAAACCAGTGGCAATTGACAAGATGCCTGTAGCTTGACGGAAATGTTCTTTCCATCTGTAACGTGCATTCGACAAGCGTTGAAATTTTGCTGGCGTCCAGACTGCTCGACAAACTGTCGCGACGCTTGACGTAATAATAATGCCCCTGGCGTTGATAGACTATTTTGCACGACTGCATCAACATTCCGGGGAAGACAGCGAAATCCTCATAACATAACATTGGAGGAATAGGGTTGCTCTCGTACAGGCTACGATGAATAAACTGGCCAATGAGATGCGCCTGAAAGTCTTTATGGCGTAAGAAACGAGCGACTGCTTCATGTTGTGACAATGGCACAGGGTTGAATCCCTGCCAGTCTGAAGTCATTTTCCGGGGATCGCGAATCTCAAGCAAACGTGTCAGTAACATATCCGGACGTTGCGCTTTCAGAAAGATAATTGCGTCCCTGAGGCTGCCCGGCTTTAAGCAATCGTCACTGTCGAGCATCGTAATATATTCACCGGATGCCAGTGCGACAGCACTGTTTCGTACCCGGCCGACGTTACGAAAGTTCACGGTGCGCGTTATGATCTGAGGAAATTTAGGTGACCACTCTTCAATTATTGCCTGCGTGGTATCCTCAGAACTGTCATTAAAAATAATAATTTCAGTGTCTTGAACGGTGGCTGCCAGCAGGCTTGAAAGCGTGGCATGCAGCGTAGCTTCAGCGTTATGCGCAGCAATAATGACGCTTAAAAAAGCCATAAAAATTAGTTTCCTTGAGCGTCGGTAGCGCTAGCCAGTGAGCGGGCTTTGGGTAATGTACGGATAAACTGCTGAAGATCGTGTAACGCGGAGTCAGTGACAGAGAATAGTGCTTCCCGTTCTTGCGGGAAGTAATAGCGCGTTTCAAACACATAAGAACAAATGTTGTCGTCATTCCCGATCAGCAACACATTGCCAAGCGGACGTTGTTCATAGTGACAACACGGACCAAACAGCAGGACTACCGGAACGCCAACGGCGTCTGCGATATACACATTCCCCGAGTCAGACGCGATATAACAGTCCATCTTAGAAATGGCCCAGGGAAGCTCTTCCAGCGAAATTTTGCCAATAAGATTGATAAAATTAGGGATTTCACCGTAAAGGCGGGTGATATCGTCCATCCACGACTGTTCGTTTGGCGCGCCGAAGACATAAAACTCGCAGGGTAAATCAGCGAGTTGATCAACAATCCGCTTCCAGATAACCGGAGGAACGGTTTTGGCTTTATTGCCCGCCGCAATACTGATGCCGATGCGGATAACGTCAGGTTTATCAAGAATGGCCGGCCAGGTCGTCGGTTTAAAGAGCGGCTTTGTGGCGTGCTTGGGAGAGTCTTGCCATGTGAGTGCGCGGTCGGCCAGTTTCAGGTAGTTCGACACCGAAAGCGTTTTTTTGCCATGCTCAACGGTACCGTCAGCCGCAAGATAGAAAATCCCGTGATACCACCTGCGCGTGTAAATGGTTAAAAATTGTTTGTTTTTAGCATTGCAGACGGCGGCAAAAAAGAGGTTCACGCTGTTGGGTTGTAGCAGGTAGACGTTGTCGTAGCGGTTCATGATCCTGCACGCGAAGCACAGTTTACGCCACAGGTTGCGCTTATGCTGCTCAATAAAATAGATCTGCTCGATAGTCTCATCATGCTTCGCCAGCGCACCAACGCTGCGACTGACCAACACATCGCTTTTTTGCAGATATGCCAGTAGAGGTGTCGCATTAATAAAGTCACCGATTTTGGCTGTCTGAATGACAAGGTTTTTGCCCGTGTCTTTTCGAAACAGCTTCCGGAGGAGTTTCACCGGAAAGAGTAAAATCAGCAGAAATACATAACTCATGGGTTAAATATCCCTGTTGGAAAGCCGATGGCTGCCCTGTAAAAATGAAAAAATAGCATCTGCGCTAATATCCTTCGTTTGTTGCGTAGGGCTGACCATCTGATGCTGGTTTTTACCGTAACCCCCGATCAACCCCGGATCGGTCGGGCCGAAAATCGTGATATTAGGACGATCCAGTGCGGCGGTTAAATGGCTTAACCCTGTATCCACAGAAACGACGGCGTTAGCGCCCGCCAGCTGTGCGGCAACCTGCGCCAGCGTGAGTTTGGGTAACACCTCAACGTGGGAAAAGCCTGCTGCCAGACGTTCCGCACGCTGCCGCTCATGTTCAGCGCCCCACGGGAGTTTAATATGGATACCGCAAGGTTGCATTAGTTCAATCAGCCTTCTCCAGTGCGTTTCCGGCCAGTGCTTATCGTCGCGCGTTGTGGCATGCAGGAACACCAGATACGGTTCGGCATGCTCCTCCGTCTCGCGCAAAAAATGCTGTGCAATAGCGTAGTCACCCTGGGCTTCAGGTTTTGCATAGCCCAGGCTTTTCGCGAACAGCTCGCGGGTACGTTCCACGGCGTGCTGCTGCTTCGCAATATGGTGGCGACGATTATAGAACAGGCTCGCCAGCGGTTCGCGGGCGGTTTGCCAGTCCATGCCGTGCTTTACGCCGTGCGCCAGACGCGTGACCAGCGCGGCGCTTTTCACCAGGCCCTGAGCGTCAACGATCGCGTCGTAACGCCGGGCCTGCACCGCTCCGCGGAAGGCTTTACGTTCGGCTTTAATCGGTGCGGAGAACCATGCTTTGCGCCAGCGGCGAATGGCCACCGGGATCACGCGGTCAACCGCTTCGTGCCAGGTGGGGATCTGCGCGAAGCCTTCTTCCACCACCCAGTCAAAACGAATGCCGGGAATGGCCCGCATCGCGTCCGTCAGTGACGGCAGCGTATGCAGCACATCGCCCATCGAAGAGGTTTTAACGATCAATACCCGCATTCGTTATCCTTCTTCGCTCAACAGAAGTTCGTTGAGCTCTTCGAGAACGCGCTGCGGCGTAATGTCGATCAGGCTCTGATGGTAGCCTTCTGCGGCATCACCTTTACGTACCTTGTGGTAGCCGGTGATCAGGCGAATTACGCGCGCTTTGTGCGACAGCGGCGGCGTGAAGTCCGGGCTGCTCGGGCCATACAGCGCCACCAGCGGACGATCCAGCGCGGCGGCGACGTGCATCAGGCCAGAGTCGTTGCTGACAACGGCTTTACAGGCGGCAATCAAAATAACCGCCTGCTCGAGCTGCGTTTCCCCGGCCAGGTTTCGGCACCAGGCCTGTTGCTCGGTGCTGAGCGTGGCGAGAATTTCATTGCCCGCCTCGTGATCTTTCGCCGAGCCAAACAGCACAATTTGATAGCCTTCGTCGATCAGCTGTTTCGCCAGCTCTGCGTAGTGATAGTGCGGCCAGCGTTTTGCCGGACCAAACTCCGCGCCGGGGCAGAAGCCAATCATCGGGCGTTCGGACGAAATGCCAAACGCGTTGCAGGTGTGGGATTTCTCCCCGTCGCTTACCTGGAGCTGCGGCCACAGTAGCGGCTGCGGCAGATCTTTCGCGCTGCGCATCACGCCTTTGTCGTAGGCCAGCGCCACGTAGCGTTCTACCATCAGCGGCCAGGCCTCTTTATCCAGCACACGGGCATCGTTCAGCAGGCCGTAGCGCATTTCACCGCGCCACCCGGTACGGTGCGGGATGCCCGCAAAGAAGGGCACAAGAGCGGATTTGAAGGAGTTTGGCAGGACATATGCGCGATCATAGCGTTTCTCGCGCAGGCTATGGCCGAGTTTGCGGCGTTCACCGATTTCCAGCGCCCCGTGGCCGAGCGGCATCGGGATTGCCTCGTTCACTTCCGGCATACGCGATAACAGCGGACGGCACCATGCGGGTGCCATCACGTCGATTATCGCCTGGGGATAACGCGCCTTGAGCGTGCGATAGAGACTTTGCGACATCATCATGTCGCCCACCCAGGACGGGCCGATCACCAGTATTTTCATTCACTTCATCCTTCAAGCTGTCTCTGCGTTGGCTGCCTGCGTTCACTCCAGTCACTTACTTTTGTAAGCTCCCGGAGATTCACTTAGTTGCCGCCTTGATACCGCTCGAATGATTTTGTGAATTTATATCGCGGTCACGGTTCAGCCAGGCCATATATTCCGTTACGCCTTCGGCAACGGTCTTGAACGGCTTGTCGTAGCCTGCGGCGCGCAGGTTAGTCAGGTCCGCCTGGGTGAATGCCTGGTAGCGGCCTTTCAGCTTATCCGGGAACGGAATGTACTCGATGCTGCCTTTCTTATGGTAAGCCAGCGTCGCGTCTGCCACCGCCTGGAAGGATTCCGCGCGGCCTGTGCCCAGGTTGAAAATGCCGGACACGCCGTTTTCCAGGAACCACAGGTTCACTGCCGCCACGTCGCCTACGTAGACGAAGTCACGCTTAAAGCCGTCGCTGCCTTCGAACAGTTTCGGACTTTCGCCGTTATTTAACTGGGTGTTCAGGTGGAACGCCACGCTCGCCATGCTGCCTTTGTGGCCTTCGCGCGGTCCGTAGACGTTGAAGTAGCGGAAGCCGACAATCTGAGAGTTGGCTTCTGGGAGGATCTGACGCACGTACTCATCAAACAGGAATTTGGAGTAACCGTAAACGTTCAGCGGCTGCTCATACTCGCGGGATTCGATGAAATCTGAAGTGCGTCCACCGTAGGTTGCCGCGGAAGAGGCGTACAGGAACGGAATTTCACGCTCCAGGCAGTAGTGCAGGATCTCTTTGGAGTACTGATAGTTGTTGTCCATCATGTACTTGCCGTCCCACTCGGTGGTGGAGGAACAGGCCCCTTCGTGGAAGATGGCTTCGATCTCGCCGAACTCTTCACCCGCCATAATCTGGATAAGAAAGTCTTCTTTATCCATGTAGTCAGCGATGTTCAGATCCACCAGGTTTACGAACTTGGTGCCGTCTTTCAGGTTGTCCACCACCAGGATGTCGGTGATGCCTTTGTCATTGAGGGCCTTAACAATATTGCTGCCGATAAAGCCCGCGCCGCCGGTAACGATGATCATAACTGTAACCTTTGAAGTGTGGAGTCCGGGGAACATCCCGAACGCTAATCTCTTTATCATATCATCACAATGCCCGGTCTTCAGCCATTCACCGATATGCAGCAGGGGTACACGTGATTTATGCTGCAAAAACGAGAAGAGATACGGCGTCATCTCGTCATGAACTATTGGTTTGGGTAATATGTGCCAAAATTTGCCGAGTCTGGAGAATTGCAATGCGTGGTGATTTTTACAAACAGTTAAACAGCGACCTCGACACCGCACGTGCGGAAGGGTTGTTCAAAGAAGAGCGTATTATCACGTCTGCCCAGCAGGCGGACATCACCGTTGCCGACGGCAGCCATGTGATCAACTTTTGCGCGAACAACTATTTAGGTCTTGCGAATCACCCTGAGCTGATTGCCGCGGCGAAAAACGGCATGGATACCCACGGCTTCGGCATGGCCTCCGTTCGCTTTATCTGCGGTACCCAGGACAGCCACAAGCAGCTTGAGCAAAAGCTGGCGAACTTCCTCGGAATGGAAGACGCGATTCTGTACTCCTCCTGCTTCGACGCCAACGGCGGTCTGTTTGAGACCCTGCTCGGTGCAGAAGACGCGATTATCTCCGACGCCCTGAACCACGCCTCCATCATCGACGGTGTACGCCTGTGCAAAGCGAAGCGTTTCCGCTACGCCAACAACGACATGGTTGAGCTGGAAGCCCGCCTGAAAGAGGCCCGTGAAGCCGGTGCCCGCCACGTGCTGATCGCCACCGACGGCGTGTTCTCCATGGACGGCGTGATCGCCAACCTGAAAGGCGTGTGCGATCTGGCGGATAAATACGACGCGCTGGTGATGGTGGATGACTCTCACGCGGTTGGCTTTGTCGGCGAAAATGGCCGCGGCTCCCACGAATACTGCGACGTAATGGGCCGCGTAGATATCATCACCGGTACGCTGGGCAAAGCGCTTGGTGGCGCGTCTGGCGGCTACACTGCTGCGCGCAAAGAGGTGGTTGAGTGGCTGCGTCAGCGCTCCCGCCCGTACCTGTTCTCCAACTCCCTGGCGCCGGCGATTGTGGCCGCCTCTATTAAAGTGCTGGAGATGGTGGAATCCGGGGCTGAGCTGCGCGACCGCCTGTGGGCTAACGCCCGCCTGTTCCGTGAAAAAATGAGCGCCGCAGGATTCACCCTGGCCGGCGCTGACCATGCGATCATTCCGGTGATGCTGGGTGACGCGGTTGTCGCGCAGAAATTTGCTCGTGAGCTTCAGAAAGAAGGGATTTACGTGACCGGGTTCTTCTTCCCGGTGGTACCAAAAGGTCAGGCGCGTATCCGCACCCAGATGTCTGCGGCGCACTCGCCTGAACAAATTGAACGTGCGGTGGAAGCCTTTACCCGCATCGGCAAACAGCTGGGCGTAATTGCCTGAGGACGTGTGATGAAAGCGTTATCCAAACTGAAAGCGGAAGAAGGGATTTGGATGACCGACGTGCCGGAGCCGGAAGTCGGTCATAACGATCTGCTGATCAAAATTCGTAAAACCGCCATCTGCGGTACTGACGTTCACATCTACAACTGGGACCAGTGGTCGCAAAAAACCATTCCCGTGCCAATGGTTGTCGGCCACGAATATGTCGGCGAAGTGGTCGGCATTGGCCAGGAAGTGAAAGGCTTCAACATTGGCGACCGCGTCTCCGGTGAAGGCCACATTACCTGCGGTCACTGCCGCAACTGTCGCGGTGGGCGTACGCACCTGTGCCGCAACACCGTCGGCGTGGGCGTGAACCGTCCGGGCTGCTTCGCGGAATACCTGGTGATCCCGGCGTTTAACGCGTTCAAAATCCCGGACAATATCTCTGACGACCTGGCCTCCA
The DNA here is from genome assembly GCF_015159675.1 of Enterobacter cloacae complex sp. S2. Lineage (NCBI taxonomy): Bacteria > Pseudomonadati > Pseudomonadota > Gammaproteobacteria > Enterobacterales > Enterobacteriaceae > Enterobacter > Enterobacter cloacae complex sp. S2. Next base: position 126,003 of record NZ_JADDTS010000016.1, on the reverse strand, counting down.
TCTTCGACCCGTTCGGCAACGCGGTACACACGGCGCTCTCCTTTGACCTGGTGGGTGAAGACGTGCTGGTCTCCGGCGCGGGCCCAATCGGCATTATGGCGGCAGCCGTGGCGAAGCATGTGGGTGCGCGCAACGTGGTGATCACCGACGTGAACGAATACCGCCTGTCGCTGGCGCGCAAAATGGGCGTCACCCGCGCGGTGGATGTCTCGAAAGAGAGCCTGACAGACGTGATGGAAGAGCTGGGCATGACCGAAGGCTTTGACGTGGGTCTGGAGATGTCCGGCGCGCCACCGGCGTTCCGCACCATGCTCGACACCATGAACCACGGTGGCCGAATCGCGATGCTGGGTATTCCGCCGTCAGATATGTCCATCGACTGGAACAAAGTCATCTTCAAAGGGCTGTTCATTAAGGGCATTTATGGCCGCGAGATGTTCGAAACCTGGTACAAGATGGCTGCGCTGATCCAGTCCGGTCTGGATCTGTCCCCGATTATCACTCACCGTTTCTCCATCGATGAGTTCCAGCAGGGCTTCGACGCAATGCGTTCCGGCCAGTCAGGGAAAGTGATCCTGAGCTGGGATAAGTAATCAAAAAGGGGCCTGAGGCCCCTTTTTTACTGATTCTTTTTCTCTTCGTCCGTCAGGTAACGCACCTTGCGGGTGTAATCCTGACCTTTGAACAGCAGCTTATTATCCGGTGATTCCAGATACTTCTGCCATTCGGAAAGCGGGAAACCGCCGTGCGCGCCAATCACCTCTTTCGGCACAACGGCTTCCTGTCCGCCGATCTTCTTGGAGACCGGCCAGTTCATCCAGTCGCCCAGGTTAACCGTTTTGACATCCAGCATGTCCAGCAGCGCAGCGAGCGGCAGCTGATCGGTCGGCGGCTGCGTATCGTCCATCAGCTCCCAGGTATCCTGGAACAGCGTCAGCCACAGCGGGCAGATACGGCGCCAGGTCTTTTTGGTGGCGGCAAGAAACGCGCCGTTAACATGATCGACCAGATACGGGCGCACCGTTTCTTTGTAATACGCCGGCACTTTCTCCGCTGGCGCGCCGTCCAGCTTGGCAATCATTTTGCCCTGACGGAAGCTGGAGTAGATGTGCATATCCGCCATGTTGATCTCTGGCATTTTAAGCAGGTTGAGATCGGAGTCGATCATCAGCACACCTTCACCGCGCGCCTGCAACGGAGCGTTAAGCTTCACCAGACGACTGAGGTAGATCTGCTTATAGCGGTAACCTTCTTCACGTTTTGGAAGCGTGAGGGTAACAACGCGAGTTTTTGGCGGCAGTTCGCCGAAAGCGGATTCAGGCTGATCGCTGACGATAACAATCTCGCTGACGTCAGAGGCATAACGCTCTGCAAAGGTCGCTGACAATAACGCCTCTTCGACGAAATCTGCGCCCGTACACGGGATCACAATGGAATCAACCGCAACGAGATCGCGCGTGACCGGAAGGGAAGCGTAAGGAATGTTATGACGCCCGGTAATGTGGCGGTAGCGAGCATTCAGGAATTTAAACATGTTCTTCTCGTTTGGTTATTGCGCGCCAAGAACGGCCTCGACACCGTTAACATAGCTTTCAATGGCATACATGTTGCAGACATTCTGGTGCGCGGCAGCGGCGAGCCGGGCGCGCAGAGCAGGATCCTGCCAGATATTATCCAGATGTTGAGCAAGTTGCGACACGTCGCTCCAGGGAAACAGCAGGCCGGTCGACTCATGATCGATCAATTCTGCCGTGCCGGTCACCTTTGAACCAATCACGGGGATGTTGAGCAGCATTGCTTCCAGCACGACGCGGGGCAAGCCTTCGCTCTGCGAGGCCAGAATGAACGCGTCAAAAGTGGCGAGATAGTCAAAAGGCGTGTTCTGGAAACCGGTAAAAATGACGTGCTCAGCAATACCTGATGCATCAGCTTGTGCAGCCAGCGCGCCGCGTTCAGCCCCTTCACCGACCAGCACCATTTTCCATTTTGCCTGCGGGTGTCTCTGGCTGAACTGTGCCAGCGCCTCCAGCGTGTGGTGGTTGGCCTTACGAGGGATTAACGAGCCAATGCTGCCGAATACAAACGTATCGTCTTCAATATTCAGTCGCTGGCGCATCGCGCATCGGTCCGGCAAAGGCTGATGGATGTCGATGGCATTGTTGACCGTGGTACACAGCTCTGGCCGGACGCCATGCTGAAGTAGCACGCGTTCAACGCCGTGCGAGACGGCAATGATTTTTGTGGCATGGGCATTCACCAGCTTCACCAGCGGCGGGGTCAGCACCGGTTCAATCCGGCAGTGCTGGATTATCCGTGCACGCAGGTTTGCGCCCGCCAGATACCCTTCTTCATTAGAGCCTGGCTGGTTGTTCATATACAGCGTATCGAATCCACCTTCCCTGAAAATGGTCTCGATCTTGCTGACGTTGGGCCGGATACGCCACAGGGTATCAATATGCCGCGTAAATGCTTTGCGCGCCGAACGCGAGAAAAACAGCAGACCACGTCCCGCTTCTTTCAGGAGTTTTGCCCATGCCGGTTGCTTACGTTGAGGGATAACGAGTAATGGGATCCCAATGCTGTTGAGCACCTGGCCTATCGTTTGACCTTCAGCACGACTATAATCACTGTAAAAACAACAGGTAATGTCGAATTTGTCGCGGTTGATTCGCTTCAGAAGCTCAAGCATACTGTTGGTACCTCCCCCCCATTCTTTGCCTGTGTCCAGGAGGAGGATTTTACGTTTTTGCGGCATGTCTGAATCCGTATGCTACCCTTCATCTGACCGCATTATAAAGAATTTACTGAAATAAAATAGATTTTTTGTATTTCTTTGTCTTTTTATAAGGAAAGGTTTTAAACGCGCTTATTTTAAAAGTGCGATTTAAGACTTTAATCGCCTCTTCTCAATTCGATAGTATTAGCGCAAAAATTTTATGTTGTTTCTGAGAGAGTGAGAATATGTTTAAAATAACGGTTTGCTTATTAACGTTTAACTCCGAAAGAACGTTGCACGATGTTATTCCTCCTCTTTTAAAAATAGCAGATGAATTCGTTGTAGTTGATTCCGGCAGTACAGACGCAACGATATATATTTGCCAGAGTTATGGATTGTCGCCCATATTCAAAAAATATAGCTGGCACGGCGAGCAGATGAACCATGCCATATCCCATGCGCACAACGACTGGGTGCTGTGCATGGACAGTGACGAAATACTCGATCAAGAAACCGTTGGTGCTATTTTAAAATTAAAAATGGGCGATGAACCCGAACCGGATATGGCGTGGCGGATATGTCGTCACTGGTTTGTTCTGGGAGAAAATGTCCGAACGATTTATCCAGTCTCATCTCCGGATTATCCGGTGCGTCTTTTTAACCGTACGCAGTCGCGATTTAATAACCGGCCAGTAGACGATCAGGTTGAAGGTTTTCTCCGTTCTGAACGTATTCCTGGCTATGTCAGACATGATACGTTTTATTCACTGCATGAACTTTTCAATAAATTAAACGGATATACCACTCGCCTGGTTCAATATCAGACGATACGTCCCTCTCTTGGTCGCGGCGCGATCAGCGCTATCGGCGCATTTTTCAAATGGTATCTGTTTAGCGGTGCGTGGCGTAAGGGCAAAGTGGGTGTGGTGACAGGGTTTTATGCCACGGCGTACAGTTTTTTGAAGTATTTCAAGGCCTGGTATCAGGATCGGGAAAAGAAAGAGTCCGTTGCAAAAGAGCAGTCGGACTCTTATCTGGCAGAATAGGCGTTAGCCGATCAGGCTTTTTTTCCCCAACCCTGCCACTGTTGCTGGACGTATTTAACCAGCGTACTGCTGCTGATGCTTTCGCCAATCACCGTGAAGAAGCGGGTTGCATAGACCGGTTCAGGCGGCTGTTTCAGCGTGCAGTTCTTCACGCCGCGGAATGGATTACGCGGCTGCGTTGCGGGTGGTTGCGCGCTACCCGGACGGGAAGTATCCACCTGAGGTTCATTGAGCAGATCGCTCGGACGCACCAGCGTGATATCGGCGGGTAAGCCCGGCAACATTTGCTGCAAAACGCGAACGGTAGACGGATGCGGATGCCCAATGGCAATCGCCGAACCGTTACGGCGCGCCAGCTGTACCGCGCGGTTGAACTGCACGCGGATATCCGCTTCGTTCTGGGAGTCGTCCAGGAAGACTTTGCGCTTGATGACTTTTACACCCGTCCCCTGAGCGGCACGCATCGCCTGGCTATTGCCGATGGTCATGCTGTCGAGGAAATAGAGATTGTAACGCTCCAGGGCCTGCATCACTTTCAGCATACCGTACAGGCTGGAGGTCATCGCGCTGCCCATATGGTTATTCAGACCCACGGCATACGGCACTTTATTGTACGCATCGCGGATGATGCGATCGATCTCGTCGCTGCTCATGTCCGGACGCAGGGTATCTTTTTCCAGCGGCTGCTTGCTGAGAGGGGCCATCGGCAGATGGATGAGGACCTGATGGCCGCCATTGTGCGCTTTGGTCGCCATTTCATGCGCGTGAGGCGCATTAGGCAGGACGGCGACAGAGATGGCTGACGGCATCGCCAGCACCTGATTTTCATAGTGTGGTCGATAACCGAAGTCATCAATCACAATCGCGAGTTTGCCTGCATAAACCGGTGCAGCCAGCGCCAGTGCGCTGACGACGGAAAAAACAATTCGACGAAATTGAAGCAAAACTTATCTTCCCAACCACGGCTGTGGATTGACCGCCTGACCCTGACGACGAATTTCGAAATAGAGTGACGGGCGGCCCTGACCGCCACTGCTGCCCACAAGGGCAATGGGTTGACCCGCGCGCACCTGAGTGCCAACGCTGACCAGCGCGCTCTGGTTGTAGCCGTAAAGACTCATGTCGCCTTTACCGTGCTCGACCACCACCACGAGCCCGTAACCCTGTAGCCAGTCGGCCAGGATCACGCGGCCATCGGCGATGGCTTTCACTTCGCTACCTTCAGACGCACCGATAACGATCCCCTTCCAACGTAGCTCACCCTGCAACTGTTCGCCATAGCGATGCAGGATCGTACCGCGAACGGGCCAGTAAGCCTGACCACGCGGGGAGCCGAGGCCGCCGGTACGCGACATCAGGGAACGTTCATTTTCAGTCGGTTTGTAGGTGGTGCCTTTCCGGGAGGCTTCCTGCTGCTTATTACGCACCGCCTGCGCTTCGCGCGCTTCTTTTTCGGCGCGCGCTTTGGCCGCGGCTTCTGCCCGGGCAATGCTGTTACGCAGTCTGGATTCGTTGGCGCGCATTTCGCTCAGCTGGCTTTGTCCTGCCTGGATAGAGGACTCCAGCCCGGCGAGCGTCTTCTTACGCTCATTGCGCGCCTGCTCAAGCTTCTCCTGCTGCGCCTGCTGATCGTAGAGCAGCGTTTGCTGCTGGCTCTGCTTCTCTTCCAGCTCGGCTTTTTGCGTGGTGACTTGTTCGCGCGTCTGTTTCAGCTGCGCAATGGTCTCCTGACGAGCCTGGTTGAGATAGCCGAAATAGGCCTGTAAACGCTGACCGCGCTGGCTCTCTTCACCGCTGAGGATCAACTGAAGGCCTGTGTGCTCACCCTGGCGGAAAGCGGCATCAAGCTGTGCAGCAAGGTTCCGCTCCTGGGCATCGCGCTGACGCTCCAGTTTCGCAATCGATGCGTTCATTTCATCGATTTGCTTATTAAGCTGGGCAAGGGTGTTTTGTGTTTCACGCAGCTTACGCGCGGCGGCGGAAATAGCCTCTTCCTGCTTTTTAAGCTGGGCAAGCAGGGCAGAGCGCTGCTGCTGCTGCTGGCGTACCACACGCTCTTTGGCGGCGATATCGGCCTGAATGGATTTGAGCTGGTCGCGGTCATCCGCGTGAGCAGATGCGGCGCACAGCAATACGCCAGCGCTGAGTGCGCTGGCGCAAAGCAGAGGTCTGACTGATAACCGAAACGGCTTCACGACCCATGTGATTGAAAAAATCGCCTTTCCCCTCATGGGGAGCGATTATTCCACGATGAACAGCGGCTTGCCAGTCATCTCTTCAGGGATTTCCATACCCATCAGCGACAACATGGTTGGCGCGATGTCGGAAAGCTTGCCGCCTTCCACTGCTTTCACTGACTTATCACCTACATAAATCAGTGGAACAGGCAGGTTGGTATGGGCGGTATGCGCCTGACCGGTTGCCGGGTCACGCATCTGTTCTGCGTTACCGTGGTCAGCGGTGATCAGCAGCTGGCCGCCCACGGATTCAACCGCTTTCGCGACCTGCTCAACGCAGTGGTCCAGCGCTTCAACCGCTTTAACGGCAGCTTCCATCACGCCGGTGTGGCCCACCATGTCGCCATTCGGATAGTTACAGATGATGGTGTCGTATTTACCGCTTTCGATCGCGGTCACCAGTTTTTCGGTCAGCTCCGCAGAGCTCATTTCTGGCTGGAGATCGTATGTGGCGACTTTCGGTGAGTTAATCAGGATGCGGTCTTCGCCTTTAAACGGCTCTTCTACGCCCCCGTTAAAGAAGAAGGTCACGTGCGCATACTTCTCAGTTTCGGAGATGCGCAGCTGCGTTTTATCGTTTTTCGCCATCCACTCGCCGAAGGTATTTTCCAGGGAAGCGGGTGGATACGCGCATGGGGCTTTGATATCCGCTGCATACTCGGTCAACTGGATGAAATCGATCTTCGCCACTTTCTTACGGGCGAAACCGTCGAAATCGCTGTTGACGAAGGCGCGGGTGATTTCGCGCGCGCGGTCAGCACGGAAGTTCATGAAGATCAGCGCATCGCCATCTTCCATAGCGGCATCGGCCTGGCCTTCAGCGCGGATCACGGTTGCCTTCACAAATTCGTCGTTTTCATCACGCGCGTAAGCCGCTTCCAGGCCTTCAACGGCGGTCGGGAACTGGAACTCGCCTTTTGCCAGGATCAGCAGATCATAGGCTTGCTCAACGCGGTCCCAGCGGTTGTCGCGGTCCATGGCATAGTAACGGCCAACGATGGATGCCACGCGGCCTTTGCCCAGTGCGGCAAATTTATCTTCAAAGGCTTTCAGAGAACCTTTTGCGCTGCGTGGCGGCGTATCGCGACCATCCAGGAAGGCGTGCAGATAGATTTTTTCCGCACCGCGCTCAGCGGCCAGCTCTACCATCGCCATGATGTGATCTTCGTGGCTGTGAACGCCGCCCGCAGAGAGCAGGCCCATAATATGAACGGCCTTGCCTGCGGCAACGGCTTTATCAACTGCTCCGGTGAGCGTTGGGTTGGCAAAGAATGTACGTTCTTTGATTTCAACGTCCAGGCGCGTCAGGTCCTGATAAACGATACGGCCTGCGCCCAGGTTAACGTGACCCACTTCAGAGTTGCCCATCTGACGATCCGGCAGGCCGACTTCCAGACCAGACGCATCAATCAGGGTGTGGGGACGTTTTGCCCATAGCGCATCCATAACCGGGGTTTTGGCGTTGAAAATGGCGTTATCCTGTTGATCTTCACGGTAGCCATAGCCATCCAGAATCACCAGTACCATAGGTTTTTTAGAAACCGACATTGCGACAACCTCATGCTCAAGAGACAAAAAATTTGCGTAATTTTACTACAACTGAATCGATAAAATAGCCGCAGAAGATCAAAGAAAGCGCGGGGGCAAGGCTGTTCTCAGGCCATTTTGAGGCTTTTTTTACGTGGCATGCCGCAGAAAATAGATTAGCTTTATGTCGCTGGCTGTATTTGCCACAGCGCACAGGTATACTCCTGTCCTGGTTTTTTTAATCACTTAGTCGGGAGTTGTTACCCCCCATGCAAGAAATTATGCAATTCGTTAGCCGCCACCCGGTTCTGAGCATCGCGTGGATTGGCCTGCTGGTCGCTGTACTGTTCACCACATTTAAGGGACTGACGTCTAAAATTAAGGTGATCACCCGCGGTGAAGCGACACGTCTGATCAACAAAGAGGACGCCGTGGTTGTCGATCTGCGTCAGCGCGACGATTTCCGCAAGGGCCATATTGCAGGTGCTATCAACCTGCTGCCAGCGGAAATTAAAGCGAACAACATTGGTGAGCTGGAGAAGCATAAAGCCCAGCCGATTATTGTTGTTGACGGCACTGGCATGCAGGCGCAGGAATCTGCCAACGCACTGCATAAAGCAGGCTTTGAAAACGTAACGGTGCTGAAAGAAGGCATCTCCGGCTGGAGCGGGGAGAATCTTCCTTTAGTGCGCGGTAAATAAGGAGTTAAGTGATGGCCAATATTGAGATCTACACCAAAGCAACGTGCCCGTTCTGCCACCGAGCGAAAGCGCTGCTGTCCAGCAAAGGCGTAACGTTTAAGGAACTGCCGATTGATGGTGACGCGATTAAACGCGAAGAGATGATCCAACGCAGTGGTCGCACAACGGTTCCACAGATTTTTATTGATGCGCAGCACATTGGCGGCTGTGATGACTTGTATGCGCTCGACGCCCGCGGTGGACTCGATCCGCTGCTGAGCTAGAGACTTTAGGACAATTAAAAAGGGTTTTTCCATGTCAGAACAAAACAACACCGAGATGACTTTCCAGATCCAGCGCATCTACACCAAGGATGTCTCTTTCGAAGCGCCAAATGCGCCGCACGTTTTCCAGAAAGACTGGCAGCCAGAGGTTAAACTTGATCTGGATACCGCATCCACCCAGCTGGCGGATGACGTGTATGAAGTCGTACTGCGTGTCACCGTGACCGCCTCCCTGGGCGAAGAAACTGCATTCCTGTGCGAAGTCCAGCAGGGCGGTATCTTCTCTATCGGCGGCATCGAAGGTAACCAGATGGCGCATTGCCTGGGTGCATACTGCCCGAACATTCTGTTCCCGTATGCGCGTGAATGCATCACCAGCCTGGTTTCTCGCGGTACATTCCCGCAACTGAACCTTGCGCCAGTCAACTTTGATGCGCTGTTTATGAACTATCTACAGCAGCAGGCTGGCGAAGGTGCCGAACAACATCAGGATGCCTGATGAGCACTGTTAATGCGTCAATGACTGTGATCGGTGCCGGCTCTTACGGCACCGCTCTTGCCATCACACTGGCAAGAAATGGTCACGACGTGGTCCTGTGGGGCCACGATCCAAAACATATCGCGACGTTGCAACACGACCGCTGCAACGTGGCGTTTCTCCCGGACGTTCCGTTCCCTGACTCTCTGTATCTGGAAAGCGACCTCGCAACCGCGCTGGCGGCCAGCCGCAATATTTTGATTGTGGTGCCAAGCCATGTGTTTGGCGAAGTCCTGCGTCAGATTAAGCCGCTGATGCGTGCGGATGCGCGTATTGTGTGGGCGACGAAGGGGCTGGAAGCGGAAACCGGACGTCTGTTGCAGGACGTTGCCCGCGAAGCGCTGGGAACAGCGATCCCGCTGGCGGTGATCTCCGGGCCGACATTCGCCAAAGAGCTGGCTGCGGGCTTGCCGACGGCGATCTCGCTGGCGTCCACCGACCAGGCATTTTCCCACGATCTTCAGCAACTGCTGCACTGCGGCAAAAGCTTCCGCGTGTACAGCAACCCTGATTTTATCGGCGTACAGCTGGGCGGCGCGGTGAAGAACGTCATTGCCATCGGGGCCGGGATGTCTGACGGCATCGGCTTCGGCGCGAATGCGCGTACGGCGCTGATCACCCGTGGCCTGACCGAAATGTCACGCCTGGGAGAAGCGCTGGGCGCCGATCCGGCCACCTTTATGGGAATGGCTGGGCTGGGCGATCTGGTGTTGACCTGCACCGACAACCAGTCGCGTAACCGCCGCTTTGGCATGATGCTCGGACAGGGCAGCGATGTCAAAAGCGCGCAGGAGAAGATTGGTCAGGTGGTTGAAGGCTATCGCAATACCAAAGAAGTTCGCGAATTGGCGCATCGTTTCGGTGTCGAAATGCCAATAACCGAGGAAATTTATCAGGTATTGTATTGCGGAAAAAATGCGCGCGAGGCAGCATTGACCTTATTAGGTCGTGCGCGCAAGGACGAGCGCAGCAGCAATTAGCCGGGAAGTATCGTCACCTGAATGACCCAGCCAGCGCAGAACTGGCTGGTCATTAACTATCGTCTGGAGCAAGCAATGCCGTGTGAAGAACTGGATATCGTCTGGAATAATATTAAAGCCGAAGCCCGAGCGTTGGCCGACTGTGAGCCCATGCTGGCCAGTTTTTATCACGCGACGCTACTCAAGCACGAAAATCTCGGCAGCGCCCTGAGCTACATGCTCGCCAATAAACTGGCTTCCCCTATCATGCCTGCTATCGCTATTCGCGAGGTGGTGGAAGAGGCCTACGCTGCCGATCCGGAAATGATTGCTTCTGCCGCCTGCGATATTCAGGCCGTGCGCACGCGTGACCCGGCGGTGGATAAATACTCCACGCCGCTGCTGTATCTCAAAGGCTTCCACGCCTTACAGGCGTACCGCATCGGCCACTGGTTATGGAATGAGGGACGCCGCGCGCTGGCCATCTTCCTGCAAAACCAGGTTTCCGTGACCTTCCAGGTCGATATTCACCCGGCGGCGAAAATTGGCCGCGGGATCATGCTCGATCACGCCACCGGCATTGTTGTCGGTGAAACGGCGGTGATCGAAGATGACGTGTCGATTCTGCAATCCGTTACGCTGGGCGGTACCGGTAAAACCAGCGGCGATCGCCATCCGAAAATTCGTGAAGGGGTGATGATTGGCGCGGGTGCTAAAATCCTTGGCAATATTGAAGTCGGACGCGGCGCAAAGATTGGCGCGGGATCGGTTGTGCTCCAGCCTGTACCGCCGCACACCACCGCCGCTGGCGTCCCGGCGCGCATCGTCGGTAAGCCAGACAGCGATAAACCGTCGATGGATATGGATCAGCACTTTAACGGTATTCACCACACCTTCGAATACGGCGACGGTATCTGAACGCTGGAACACTCAAATAAAAAAGCCCGGTGAGTTAATGCACCGGGCTTTTGATTAGTTGCGGTATAACACTTTGATAATGTGATAGCCGAACTGCGTATGCAGTGGGCCGGTTGGCTCCAGCACCGGGCAGGAGAAGACCACTTTATCAAACGCCGGAACCATCTGGCCCTGGCGGAACTCGCCTAAGTCACCACCGCGTTTGCCTGACGGGCAAATCGAGTGTTTCTTCGCCAGTTTGCCGAAGTCGGCGCCGTTTTTAATCTGTTCGAGCAGATCCTGTGCCAGTTTTTCTTCTTTAACAAGGATATGCAGTGCTGCTGCTGTTTTTGCCATGATCGTGCCTTGAGTCAACGAGTTTACGATCGGTATACTACCACGCGTTTTTCCTCCTCTCCCGACTTTCATTGAGTGATCATTTATGCGTTTAAACCCCGGACAACAACAAGCTGTCGAATTCGTCACCGGACCCTGCCTGGTGCTGGCGGGAGCGGGATCCGGTAAAACACGCGTGATCACCAACAAAATCGCCCACTTAATTCGGGGTTGTGGATACCAGGCGCGCCATATCGCGGCGGTCACCTTTACCAACAAAGCGGCGCGTGAGATGAAAGAGCGCGTCGGCCAGACGCTGGGCCGTAAAGAGGCGCGCGGGCTGATGATCTCCACCTTCCACACGCTGGGTCTGGATATCATCAAGCGCGAATACGCGGCGCTGGGAATGAAGTCCAACTTTTCGCTCTTTGATGACACCGACCAGGTGGCGCTGCTCAAAGAGCTGACGGAAGGGCTGATCGAAGATGACAAAGTGCTGTTGCAACAGCTGATCTCGACGATCTCGAACTGGAAAAACGATCTGATGACGCCGGCCCAGGCTGCGGCAAGTGCCAAAGGCGAGCGTGACCGCATCTTTGCCCACTGCTATGGCCTGTACGACGCGCATATGAAAGCCTGCAACGTACTGGATTTCGACGATCTGATCCTGCTGCCGACGCTGCTGCTTCAGCGGAATGAAGAGGTGCGCGAGCGCTGGCAGAACAAAATTCGTTACCTGCTGGTGGATGAATACCAGGATACCAACACCAGCCAGTACGAGCTGGTGAAGCTGCTGGTAGGACAGCGCGCGCGTTTTACCGTTGTAGGCGATGACGATCAGTCGATTTACTCATGGCGTGGCGCACGTCCGCAAAACCTGGTGCTGCTGAGCAAAGACTTCCCGGCTTTGCAGGTGATTAAACTGGAGCAGAACTACCGTTCTTCCGGGCGTATCCTGAAGGCGGCGAACATCCTGATTGCCAACAACCCGCACGTCTTTGAGAAGCGCCTGTTCTCTGAACTGGGTTACGGGACCGAGCTGAAAGTCCTTAGCGCCAATAACGAAGAGCACGAAGCGGAGCGCGTAACCGGCGAGCTGATTGCCCATCACTTCGTCAACAAAACTGAATACAAGGATTACGCGATCCTCTATCGCGGAAACCACCAGTCGCGCGTCTTTGAAAAGATGCTGATGCAAAACCGCATCCCCTACAAAATCTCCGGCGGTACGTCGTTCTTTTCGCGTCCGGAAATCAAGGATCTGCTGGCCTATCTGCGCGTGCTGACCAACCCGGATGACGACAGCGCTTTCCTGCGCATTGTAAATACGCCGAAGCGCGAGATTGGCTCTGCGACGCTGCAAAAGCTGGGTGAATGGGCGATGACCCGCAACAAAAGTCTGTTCACCGCCAGCTTCGATATGGGGCTGAGCCAGACCCTGACCGGGCGCGGCTATGACGCCTTAACCCGCTTTACCCACTGGCTGGGTGAGGTGCAGCGTCTGGCAGAGCGCGAGCCCGTGGCGGCAGTACGCGATCTGATCCACGGCATTGATTACGAATCCTGGTTGTATGAAACCTCCGCCAGCCCGAAAGCGGCAGAAATGCGCATGAAAAACGTTAACCAGCTCTTCAGCTGGATGACCGAAATGCTTGAAGGATCTGAGATTGACGAGCCGATGACCCTGACGCAGGTGGTCACCCGCTTCACGCTGCGCGATATGATGGAGCGCGGCGAGAGTGAAGAAGAAGCCGATCAGGTCCAGCTGATGACGTTGCATGCCTCGAAAGGGCTGGAGTTCCCGTATGTCTATCTGGTGGGGATGGAAGAGGGCCTGCTGCCGCACCAGAGCAGCATTGATGAAGATAACGTCGACGAAGAGCGCCGTCTGGCCTACGTGGGGATCACCCGTGCGCAGAAAGAGCTGACGTTTACGCTGTGCAAAGAGCGCCGTCAGTATGGTGAGCTGGTGCGCCCGGAGCCGAGCCGTTTCCTGCTGGAGTTGCCTCAGGACGATCTTATCTGGGAGCAGGAGCGTAAAGCTATTACCGCTGAAGAGCGGATGCACAAGGGGCAAGCCAACGTGGCGAACATACGCGCCATGCTGGCGAAAGCCAAAGAGAAGGGATAACAATTTTGTAGGCCGGGTAAGGCGAAGCCGCCACCCGGCACGCTTCAAAGGGTCACTTCACATCAAGCGCCCAGTGCACATAGCTCTGCCACTGGCACTCCTGCTCGATCAACTCTGCTCCAAGCGGATGATTTTCTAGCCAATTTTCCGGCAGCGTCAGCGTCAGTTTTTCATCGTCTGCCACCAGCGTAATGGCCGGGAGGAGATCGTCGCGACGCCGGCTGGCAAACAGAATCGCCAGACGAAGTAAGCGGCAGAGATGTTCGGCCACGCGCGGCGGTACAGCGTTTTGCTGATGGAGTGAAGAGAGGTCAACGGCGTTGGTTTGATTCAGCAGCAGGGTCGCGAGCAATTTTTTCTGCGCGGGAGTGTAGCCCGGCAAATCGAGATTACGCACCAGCCAGGCTGCGTGTAGCGGCGCTTGCTTGTACTCAACGCTAAGCCCAATTTCATGCAACGCACACGCACTTAGCAGCAAATCGCGGCTTAACGGTTCGATATCCCAACGTGATTTAACCTGATCCGCAAAGAGCGATGCCAGTTGGCCCACTCGCTGCGCCTGATCGGTATCCACAATAAAGCGGCGCTGGACGTTACGTAGCGTACGGCTTCGAATGTCCTGGTCCACCGAAAGATGCAGCATCCCATAGACCAGACCTTCGCGCAGTGCGCCGCCTGCCAGGGTCATGCACTGGATGTTTAGCTCGGTGAAAATGGCGATGAGAATGGCTAGCCCGCTGGGGAAGACCAGCGCACGTTCGAGCGTCAGCCCTTCAATTTCCAGCTCTTCCAGACGACCACATTGAATGGCGCGCTGTTTAAGCTGCTGGAGTTTAGCAAGCGTGATCCGCTCATCCATCCCCTGCGCCATCATGATTTCCTGCAACGCCTGTACAGTTCCTGACGCCCCAACACACACTTTCCAGCCGTGGTAGCGCAGTTCGTCCATGACCGGACGCAGCACTTCACGCGCGGCATTTTCAGCCTCGTCGAAGTTTTCTTGCGCGAGATTGCGGTCAGTAAAGTAGCGCTCAAGCCAGGTTACGCAGCCCATCGACAGACTGAACAGCGAGGTCGCCTGGGCACCTGTGCCGGTCACCAGTTCAGTACTCGCTCCGCCAATATCCACCACCAGACGGCGATCGTCGCCCCCGGTAGTGTGCGCCACGCCCTGATATATCAGACGCGCTTCTTCTTCACCGCTGATGACTTGCACCGGGCAGCCGAGAATTTCCTGCGCTTTGGCAATAAAATCGACGGCATTAACCGCCAGACGGAGCGTCGCGGTCGCGACAACGCGGATTTGGGCATGCGGTATGTCCTGCAGACGCTCTGCAAAGAGGCGCAGACACTGCCAGCCACGTTCCATGGCTTCGGGAGAGAGGTGATTATCGCTGCTCAGGCCCGCCGCCAGGCGGACCTTACGCTTGATGCGCGTCAGCGTCTGTATGCTTCCCGCCACCTCGCGTATAACCAGCATATGAAAACTATTCGAACCGAGATCAATTGCCGCATAGAGCGAGGTGGAACTGAGCATCATTTTTTAACCTGAACGACGACGATTACGCGGCGCACCGCCGGAACGACGCGGGCCATTACCGGTACGTGGACGGGTAAGGCGCTTAGGTGGCGGCAGTTCGCTCATCAGCGCGTCCGGATTGTATTTACTCTGTGGAATAGAGTGACCGATATAAGTCTCAATGGCCGGAAGGTTCAGCGCATACTCTTCACATGCAAGGCTGATGGAGTGACCGCTTGCGCCGGCACGACCGGTACGACCGATACGGTGTACATAGTCTTCACAGTCATCTGGCAGGTCATAGTTAAAGACGTGCGTCACGGCTGGAATGTGCAGGCCACGGGCCGCCACGTCGGTCGCGACCAGAATATCAAGGTCGCCACGAGTAAATTCGTCGAGAATGCGCAGGCGTTTTTTCTGCGCCACGTCGCCGGTCAGCAGGCCCACACGGTGACCATCTGCCGCCAGGTGGCCCCAGATATCTTCACAGCGGTG
Source organism: Enterobacter cloacae complex sp. S2 (assembly GCF_015159675.1). Taxonomy (NCBI): domain Bacteria; kingdom Pseudomonadati; phylum Pseudomonadota; class Gammaproteobacteria; order Enterobacterales; family Enterobacteriaceae; genus Enterobacter; species Enterobacter cloacae complex sp. S2. The sequence goes on along the minus strand of NZ_JADDTS010000016.1, from coordinate 110,638 downwards.
TTTAGTGTTCGCAAAGATGATCGCGCGATCCGGCCACTCTTCTTCGATCAGGGTTTGCAGCAGGCGCATTTTCTCTTCATTAGAAGGATAGAAGAGCTCTTCTTTAATGCGGTGCCCGGTTTTCTGCTCCGGTTCTACTTCCACATATTCCGCATTGTTCATCTGCTCGAATGCGAGTTCACGTACGCGGTATGAAAGGGTTGCGGAGAACAGCATGTTCAGACGCTGGTTTGCCGCAGGCATACGGCGGAACAGCCAGCGGATGTCTTTAATGAAGCCCAGATCGTACATGCGGTCTGCTTCATCCAGCACCACGACCTGGATTGCGCCGAGGTTGATATGGTTCTGTTTAGCGTAGTCGATAAGACGGCCGGTGGTCCCAATCAGGATATCCACGCCGCTTTCCAGCACTTTCAGCTGTTTATCGTAGCCGTCGCCGCCATAGGCCAGGCCAAGTTTCAGGCCGGTGGCTTGCGCCAGGGGCTCAGCGTCTGCGTGGATCTGTACCGCCAGTTCTCGCGTCGGGGCCATAATTAGCGCGCGCGGCTGGTTAACTTTGCGGTCTGCAATCGCTGGGTGAGAAAGTAAATAATGAAACGTTGACGTTAAAAACGCCATCGTTTTGCCAGTACCGGTTTGCGCCTGCCCTGCAACATCACGACCGGCCAGCGTCAGCGGCAGGGCGAGAGCCTGAATGGGCGTGCAGTTATGAAACCCTTTAGTTTCAAGGGCTTCGATCACCTTTGGGTGCAGGGCGAAGTCGGAAAACTTCTGTTCTGTTAAATGTGTTTTGCTCATAGTGTGGTAGAATATCAGCTTACTATTGCTTTACGAAAGCGTATCCGGTGAAATAAAGTCAACCTTTAGTTGGTTAATGCGACATCAACACGTCGTTGGTGGAGACAAAACCAACGTACCAGGCTTATTCCTGTGGAGTTATATATGAGCGATAAAATTATTCACCTGACTGACGACAGTTTTGACACGGACGTACTTAAAGCTGACGGGCTGATCCTCGTTGATTTCTGGGCTGAATGGTGTGGTCCTTGCAAAATGATCGCTCCGATTCTGGATGAAATCGCTGACGAATATCAGGGCAAACTGACCGTTGCCAAGCTGAACATCGACCAGAACCCGGGCACCGCGCCAAAATACGGTATCCGTGGCATCCCGACCCTGCTGCTGTTCAAGAACGGTGACGTGGCGGCGACCAAAGTGGGCGCACTGTCCAAAGGTCAACTGAAAGAGTTCCTGGACGCTAACCTGGCGTAAGGTTTCTCCGCTGAGCGTCCAGAGCGCCTAATTAATGGTGAGCTCTGGACGCCCGGCTTTAGTCGTGCTAAGTTAGCTATGACTACGTTTTAAACATATCTTGTTGTTTGAATCTTGTTTTACCCGATACTTCCCGTTGTTAACTTAAACAGTGCGTGAAGTTGCTAGATTCCGGGCTTGTCACTCAATCCGTCTTGTCGTTTCAGTTCTGCGTTCTTTCCCTGTGACCAGACAGCGAACAGACATGAGGTGATGGCCGCTAAACAGGCATGGATGACCCTGCCATACCATTCACAACATTAAGTTCGAGAATCACCCCGAGTTTAAGAACCCACACCATTATGAATCTTACCGAATTAAAGAATACGCCGGTTTCTGAGCTGATCACTCTCGGCGAAAATATGGGACTGGAAAACCAGGCTCGTATGCGCAAGCAGGACATCATTTTCGCCATCCTGAAGCAACACGCTAAGAGTGGCGAAGATATCTTTGGCGACGGTGTGCTGGAGATACTGCAAGACGGATTTGGTTTCCTCCGCTCTGCAGACAGCTCCTACCTCGCCGGCCCTGACGACATCTACGTATCCCCTAGCCAAATCCGCCGTTTCAACCTCCGCACTGGTGACACCATTTCAGGTAAGATTCGTCCTCCAAAAGAGGGTGAACGCTACTTTGCGCTGTTGAAGGTTAACGAAGTTAACTACGACAAACCGGAAAACTCCCGCAATAAGATCCTGTTCGAGAACTTAACGCCGCTGCACGCGAACTCTCGCCTGCGCATGGAGCGTGGTAACGGGTCTACTGAAGACTTAACCGCTCGTGTGCTGGATCTGGCATCGCCAATTGGTCGTGGCCAGCGTGGTCTGATTGTGGCGCCGCCAAAAGCCGGTAAAACCATGCTGCTGCAAAACATCGCGCAGAGCATTGCTTACAACCATCCAGACTGTGTGCTGATGGTGCTGCTGATTGACGAACGTCCGGAAGAAGTAACCGAGATGCAGCGTCTGGTGAAAGGGGAAGTGGTTGCGTCTACCTTCGACGAGCCTGCTTCTCGCCACGTTCAGGTTGCGGAAATGGTCATCGAGAAGGCGAAACGCCTGGTTGAGCACAAGAAAGACGTGATCATCCTGCTCGACTCCATTACCCGTCTGGCGCGTGCCTACAACACCGTGGTGCCGGCTTCCGGTAAAGTACTGACCGGTGGTGTGGATGCCAACGCCCTGCATCGTCCGAAGCGTTTCTTCGGTGCGGCGCGTAACGTGGAAGAGGGCGGTAGCCTGACCATTATCGCGACGGCGCTGATCGATACCGGCTCCAAAATGGACGAAGTTATCTACGAAGAGTTCAAAGGTACAGGCAACATGGAACTGCACCTTTCTCGTAAAATCGCAGAAAAACGCGTCTTCCCGGCGATCGACTACAACCGTTCCGGTACCCGTAAAGAAGAGCTGCTTACCACTCAGGAAGAGCTTCAGAAAATGTGGATCCTGCGCAAAATCATCCATCCAATGGGCGAAATCGACGCAATGGAATTCCTCATCAATAAACTGGCGATGACCAAAACGAACGACGATTTCTTCGACATGATGAAACGCTCGTAACGCAAATAATCCCAGTAAACGCCACGTTTTTACGTGGCGTTTTTTATTTATGGACTATACGCTATTACCACACACTCCCAATTTTGACCTGTCGGTGCGACAATAAGAATGTTTGCACAGTCAAAGAAATAATTGATTGAAAAACATACAAAGGGAGTTGTGAGAAGCCATCTTTAATCCTTCTGAGGCAGAGGCTTCATGGTTATACTTCCGGGACTAACATTTGTTGAGAGCAATCCATTGTGAATCTACTCACTGCAGTAACTGAGCTGATCAGTATTTTTTTATTCACAACCTGTTTTTTGTTCATTGCGCGCAAGGTAGCAAAAAGAATTGGGTTAGTGGACAAACCGAACTTCCGTAAACGTCATCAGGGGCTTATTCCGCTGGTGGGCGGCATTTCGGTATACGCAGGCATCTGTTTCACATTCGGGATCGCGGATTATTATATCCCCCATGCCGCACTCTATCTGGCATGTGCCGGTGTGCTGGTACTGGTCGGCGCCCTTGATGATCGTTTTGATATCAGCGTGAAGTTCCGCGCGACGGTACAGGCGGCCATTGGCATCATTATGATGGTGGTAGGCGGCCTTTATCTCAGAAGCCTGGGCTACGTGTTTGGTCCCTGGGAGCTGGTGCTTGGGCCATTCGGCTTCTTCCTGACGCTGTTTGCCGTGTGGGCGGCTATCAACGCCTTTAACATGGTTGACGGTATAGACGGTCTGCTTGGTGGGCTGTCCTCTGTTTCGTTTGGCGCGATCGGCATCATCTTATGGTTTGACGGCCAGTACAGCCTGTCAATGTGGTGCTTTGCTATGATTGCCGCCATCCTGCCATACATCTGCCTGAACCTGGGTGTGTTAGGGCGTCGCTATAAAGTCTTTATGGGCGATGCGGGCAGTACCCTGATTGGCTTTACGGTTATCTGGGTCCTGCTGGAAACCACGCAGGGTAAAACGCACCCTATCAGCCCGGTAACGGCCCTCTGGATTATCGCCATCCCGCTGATGGACATGGTCGCTATTATGTACCGCCGTCTGCGTAAAGGGATGAGCCCGTTTTCTCCCGATCGGCAGCATATTCACCACCTGATTATGCGCGCCGGCTTCACGTCTCGTCAGGCATTTGTGTTGATTACGCTTGCGGCTGCTATTCTGGCTGCGATTGGCGTTGCCGCGGAATATGCTCATTTCATTCCTGAATGGGTAATGTTGGTATTATTCTTGCTAGCATTTTTCATGTACGGTTACTGCATCAAGCGTGCATGGAAAGTCGCGCGTTTTATTAAACGTTTAAAACGCAGGATGCGTCGGAACAGTGGCAAAAACACAACATTAACTAAGTAAAACCGGGACTATGATGACTCAACCGTTGGCGGGAGCGAAATCAGTGGGCACTGAGAACGAGCTGGATATTCGTGGTTTGTTTCGAGTGTTATGGCAGGGCAAACTGTGGATTGTGGGGATTGGCCTGGGGTTCGCGCTGTTAGCGCTTGCCTACACCTTCTTTGCGAAACAAGAGTGGAGCGCCACGGCGATCACAGACCGACCAACGGTGAATATGCTTGGAGGCTACTACTCCCAGCAGCAATTCCTGCGTAATCTTGATATCAAGGCCAATCTGGCGACCCCGGATCAGGCCTCGGTGATGGATGAGTCCTACAAAGAGTTTGTGATGCAGCTGGCGTCGTGGGATACACGTCGCGATTTCTGGTCCCAGACAGACTACTACAAGCAGCGTATGGTCGGTAACAGCAAAGCGGATGCCGCGCTGCTGGATGATTTAATCAACAACATTCAGTTTATGCCTGGCGATGTGCTCCGTAACGTTAGCGACAGCGTGAAGCTGATTGCGGAAACGGCGCCTGACGCCAATAACCTGTTGCGTCAGTACGTTGCTTTTGCCAGCCAGCGTGCGGCCAGTCATCTGAATGACGAGCTGAAAGGCGCCTGGGCTGCGCGAACTATCCAGATGAAAGCGCAGGTCAAACGTCAGGAAGAGGTCGCTAAGGCCATCTTTGCCCGTCGCGTGCATAATCTTGAGCAGGCGCTGAAGATTGCGGAACAGCACAATATTTCCCGTAGCGAAACGGATGTTCCGGCTGACGAACTCCCTGATTCAGAAATGTTCCTTCTTGGTCGCCCAATGCTTCAGGCACGTCTGGAAAATATCCAGGCCGTTGGCCCTGACTTTGACCTTGATTACGACCAAAACCGCGCCATGCTCAATACGCTCAACGTCGGTCCAACGCTGGACCCGCGTTTTCAGACCTATCGTTATTTAAGAACGCCTGAAGAGCCTGTAAAACGCGATAGTCCGCGTCGCGCATTCCTGATGATCATGTGGGGGATTGTGGGCGCACTGACTGGCGCTGGCGTAGCGTTATTGCGTCGCCGCACAAACTAAGAACGCCGTCTACGATGAAGGCTGCGGCCTTCATCGTCTAATCGAAGAGAATCGATGTGAAAGTACTAACCGTATTTGGCACCAGGCCGGAGGCCATCAAGATGGCGCCTCTGGTTCATGCGCTGGCCAGAGATCCTGATATTGAAGCGAAAGTGTGCGTGACTGCCCAGCACCGTGAGATGCTCGATCAGGTCTTAACCCTCTTTTCTATCGTCCCGGATTACGATCTCAATATAATGAAACCGGGACAGGGACTGACGGAAATCACCTGCCGTATTCTGCAAGAATTAAAGCCTATTCTGGAGTCGTTCAAGCCGGATGTAGTGCTGGTGCACGGCGACACCACCACCACCGTGGCGACCAGCCTGGCCGCGTTCTATCAGCGTATCCCTGTTGGCCATGTCGAAGCGGGACTGCGTACCGGCAATCTTTATTCCCCGTGGCCGGAAGAGGCCAACCGTACGCTCACCGGTCACCTGGCGATGTACCATTTTGCGCCAACCGAGAACTCACGTCAGAACCTGCTGCGCGAAAATATCAGCGACAGCAAAATCTTCGTTACCGGCAATACGGTCATTGATGCGCTGATTTGGGTGCGTGACCGCGTGCTGGCTAACAGCGAGCTTCAGGCAGAACTCGCTGCGCACTATCCGTTCCTGAACAACGGCAAGAAAACGATTCTGGTGACGGGACACCGCCGCGAAAGTTTTGGCCGTGGCTTTGAGCAAATCTGCCACGCGCTGGCTGAAATCGCCGCGCAGAATGAGGATGTGCAGATTGTCTATCCGGTGCACCTTAACCCTAACGTCAGCGAACCGGTCAACCGTATCCTGGGCCACGTGGAAAACGTGCTCCTGATAGAGCCGCAGGACTATCTGCCATTTGTCTGGCTGATGAACCACGCCTGGCTGATCCTGACCGATTCTGGCGGCATTCAGGAAGAGGCGCCTTCCCTCGGTAAGCCGGTACTGGTGATGCGCGAAACCACTGAACGTCCGGAAGCGGTCACTGCCGGTACCGTGCGTCTGGTGGGAACGGATCCGCGTCGCATTGTCGAAGAGGTCACGCGCTTACTGCATGACGAAGAAGAGTATCAGGCGATGAGCCGTGCCCATAACCCGTACGGGGACGGGCAGGCTTGTGGACGTATTTTGCACGCACTTAAACACAATCGGGTAACGCTATGAGTTTTACTACCATCTCTGTTGTTGGTCTCGGCTATATCGGGCTGCCTACTGCGGCGGCCTTTGCCTCTCGTCAAAAGCAGGTTATTGGCGTAGATATCAACGCGCATGCGGTAGAAACCATCAACCGTGGCGAAATTCATATCGTGGAGCCCGATCTCGATCGCGTGGTGAAAAAGGCGGTGGACGGTGGCTTCCTGCGCGCCAGCACCACGCCGGTAGAAGCCGATGCGTACCTGATTGCGGTGCCTACGCCCTTTAAAGGCGATCACGAGCCTGACATGGTTTACGTCGAGGTGGCGGCAAAATCCATTGCGCCTGTGCTGAAGAAAGGGGCACTGGTTATTCTTGAGTCCACTTCACCTGTTGGGGCAACCGAGCAGATGGCACAGTGGCTGGCCGAGGCGCGTCCCGATCTCAGCTTCCCCCAGCAGGCGGGCGACCAGGCCGATATCAACATCGCCTACTGCCCTGAGCGCGTACTGCCAGGCCAGGTGATGGTGGAACTGATTAAAAATGACCGCGTGATTGGCGGCATGACCCCAGTCTGCTCCGCGCGCGCCAGCGAGCTGTATAAGATCTTCCTTGAAGGCGAATGTGTGGTGACCAACTCCCGTACTGCCGAAATGTGCAAACTGACCGAAAACAGCTTCCGCGATGTTAACATTGCATTTGCGAATGAACTGTCGTTGATTTGCGCCGATCAGGGGATTAACGTCTGGGAACTTGTTCGCCTTGCCAATCGTCACCCACGCGTGAACATTCTTCAGCCGGGGCCGGGTGTGGGTGGGCACTGTATCGCTGTCGATCCGTGGTTTATCGTGGCGCAGAATCCGGAACAGGCGCGCCTGATTCGCACCGCGCGCGAAGTAAACGACCACAAACCGCACTGGGTTATCAACCAGGTGAAAGCCACGGTGGCGGATTGCCTCGCCGACAGCGGTAAACGTGCCAGTGAGCTGAAAATTGCCTGCTTTGGTCTGGCATTCAAACCGAATATTGACGATCTTCGCGAAAGCCCGGCAATGGAAATTGCCGAAACGATTGCAGCCTGGCACAGCGGTGAAACGCTGGTGGTTGAGCCGAATATTCATGCGTTGCCGGCAAAACTTGCCGGTCACTGCACCCTTACCGCACTGGATGACGCGCTGGCGACGGCGGATGTGCTGGTGCTGCTGGTGGATCACAATGCGTTTAAAGCGGTCTCCGCTGATGCCGTGCGTCAGCAGTATATTGTTGATACTAAGGGCGTTTGGCGTTGATTACTCTCAACGGCGTGCTGGAGTCCCTTGAGTGGGAAAGCGTATTTTTTTCGCTCCCCTCAGCGATAGTGCGTCTGCGCGATAACGCTCCTGCGTTGCAGGACGCAGACTTCAGCGCCTGGCAGCGCGTACAGGCTAAGATCCCGGCGGACCGCGCCGATCTGCTGGACGTGCTCCAGCAGCACGGATTCCGGCTGGTCGAGGGCGAGGTTGATCTCTCTGTTACCGTGGCCCGCCACGGCTCACCGGGCGCGGAAATTGCAACGGAGCAGGATATCCCCGCGCTGCGCAAGATGGCGGCGCTGGCTTTCGCTCAAAGCCGTTTCCGGGCGCCCTGGTATGCGCCCGATGACAGCGGCCGCTTTTATGCCCGGTGGATAGAGAATGCGGTTAAAGGCACGTTTGACCACGTCTGTCTGGTGTTCCGTACTGCCGGTGGGCAGATTCAGGGTTTTGTTTCGCTTCGCAGGCTCAACGAGCAAGAGGCGCGCATCGGTTTGTTAGCCGGGCGCGGCATGGGCGAAAAACTCATGCAGGCGGCGCTGCACTGGGCGGAGCAACAACAGGTATCGACGCTGCGGGTCGCAACCCAGATGGGCAACACCGCTGCGCTTAAACGTTATATTGCGAGTGGTGCCAGCATTGACGCCACCGCCTACTGGTTATACAGGTGACAAGATGATTCCATTTAACGCGCCTCCCGTTGTGGGCACTGAACTTGATTACATGCAGTCGGCTATGGGCAGCGGCAAGCTCTGTGGCGACGGTGGTTTTACCCGTCGCTGCCAGCAGTGGATGGAGCAACGTTTTCACAGTGCCAAGGTGCTGCTGACGCCGTCCTGTACCGCATCGCTCGAAATGGCCGCGCTGCTGCTGGATATTCAGCCCGGCGATGAAGTGATCATGCCGAGCTACACCTTCGTCTCCACGGCGAACGCGTTTGTCCTGCGCGGGGCGAAAATCGTGTTTGTGGATATCCGTCCGGATACTATGAACATCGACGAAACGCTGATTGAAGCGGCGATCACCGACAAAACGCGGGCGATTGTTCCGGTGCATTACGCGGGCGTGGCCTGTGAAATGGACACCATCATGGCCATCGCCAAAAAGCACAACCTGTTCGTGGTGGAAGACGCCGCGCAGGGCGTGATGTCCACCTACAAAGGTCGCGCGCTGGGAACCATCGGTCATATCGGCTGCTTTAGCTTCCACGAAACCAAAAACTACACCGCAGGCGGCGAAGGTGGCGCGACGCTGATTAACGATCGTGCCCTTGTGGAGCGTGCGGAAGTTATCCGTGAAAAAGGGACCAACCGCAGCCAGTTCTTCCGCGGTCAGGTGGATAAATACACCTGGCGCGATATCGGCTCAAGCTACCTGATGGCGGACTTGCAGGCCGCGTATCTCTGGGCGCAGCTGGAAGCGGCAGAGCGAATCAATCTGCAACGCCTCTCCCTGTGGCAAACCTACTACGACGCGCTGGAGCCGCTGGCTAAAGCCGGACGTATTGAACTGCCGACTATTCCGGCAGACTGCATCCACAACGCTCACATGTTCTACATCAAGCTGCGCGATAACGACGATCGCAGCAAGCTGATTGCCTGGCTGAAAGAGGCGGAAATTATGGCGGTATTCCACTATATTCCGCTGCACTCCAGCCCGGCTGGCGAAGCCTTCGGGATGTTTGCCGGTGAAGACCGCTACACCACCAAAGAGAGCGAACGTCTGCTCCGCCTGCCCCTGTTCTACAATCTCGCGCCGGTGAACCAGCGTACGGTGATCAATTCGCTTCTGAGTTATTTCGCCTGATATGTCTCTGGCAAAAGCGTCGGTGTGGACGGCAGCGTCCACGCTTGTAAAAATTGGCGCCGGGTTACTGGTCGTCAAGCTGCTGGCCGTCTCATTTGGTCCGTCAGGCGTTGGGCTGGCAGGGAACTTCCGCCAGCTGGTCACGGTGCTTGGCGTGCTGGCAGGTGCCGGGATATTCAATGGCGTCACCAAATACGTCGCGCAGCATCATGACGATGCCGAAAAGCTTCGCACGGTGGTGGGCACCTCCTCTGCTATGGTGCTGGGCTTCTCTACGTTGCTGGCCATCGTCTTTTTGCTGGCGGCTGCACCTGTTAGTCAGGGACTGTTCGGACACACGCACTATCAGGGACTGGTGCGCCTGGTGGCGCTCGTTCAGATGGGCATCGCCTGGGCGAACCTGCTGCTGGCGCTGATGAAAGGCTTCCGTGATGCCGCCGGGAATGCGCTGGCGCTGATCCTCGGCAGCATTATCGGCGTTATCGCCTACTACTTCTGCTATCGGCTGGGCGGCTATGAAGGCGCGCTGCTGGGGCTGGCGCTGGTGCCTGCGCTCGTTGTCATTCCGGCAGCGTTTATGCTGATGCGCAGAGGCAATGTCCCGCTGAGTTACCTGAAACCGCAGTGGGACAAGATGCTGGCGGGGCAGCTAGGAAAGTTTACCCTGATGGCGCTCATCACTTCGGTAACGCTTCCCGTGGCTTACGTGATGATGCGAAACCTGCTGGCAGCGCATTACAGCTGGGATGAAGTGGGGATCTGGCAGGGCGTGAGCAGCATTTCAGATGCTTACCTCCAATTTATTACGGCTTCCTTTAGCGTCTATTTGCTGCCAACCTTATCGCGCCTGACGTCCAGGCAGGATATTACCCGCGAGATTTTTCGCGCCCTGCGTTTCGTGTTGCCGGCCGTTGCGATCGCCAGCTTTACCGTCTGGTTACTGCGTGATTTCGCCATCTGGCTGCTGTTTTCAGCGAAGTTTACCGCCATGCGCGATCTGTTTGCCTGGCAACTGGTCGGCGATGTGCTGAAAGTGGGGGCATACGTTTTCGGCTATCTGGTGATTGCGAAGGCTTCGCTGCGGTTGTATATCCTGGCAGAGATCGGCCAGTTTGCGCTGCTAACGGCATTTTCTCACTGGCTGATCCCCACCCACGGTGCGCTGGGGGCGGCGCAGGCCTATATGGCAACTTATATCGTTTATTTCGCTGCCTGTTGCGGCGTATTTTTACTTTGGCGTAAACGCGCATGACTGCACTGATACACATACTGGGATCGGATATCCCGCATCATAACCAGACCGTTCTGCGGTTCTTCAACGATGAACTGGCATCCGGCACGCCCGATGCGCGTGAGTTTATGGTCGTTGGACGCGACAGCGGCCTGAGCGCGGCGTGTCCGGCATTGCATATCACCTTCTGGCCAGACAAAGCGGCGCTGACGAAGGCCGTGGTTGCTAAAGCCAAAGCGGATCGAAGCCAACGTTTCTTCTTCCATGGACAGTTCAATACCGGACTGTGGCTGGCGCTGTTAAGCGGCGGGATCAAACCTTCTCAGTTCAGCTGGCATATCTGGGGAGCGGATCTCTACGAAGTCTCCCGTGGCTGGAAGTTCCGACTTTTCTATCCGCTGCGTCGTCTGGCGCAGGCGCGTGTGGGCTGCGTTTTTGCTACCCGAGGCGATCTCAACTATTTTGCTAAACAGCACCCGAAGGTTCGCGGGGAGCTGCTCTATTTCCCGACCCGTATGGATCCGGCGCTGAACACCATGGCGAATGACACGGTTCGAGAGGGCAAGCTGACCATCCTGGTGGGGAATTCCGGCGATCGCAGTAACGAGCATGTCGCGGCGCTGAGGGCGGTGCATCAGCAGTTTGGCGACACGGTGAACGTGGTGGTGCCGATGGGCTATCCCGCCAATAACGACGCCTACATCGATGAAGTTCGCCAGCAAGGGCTTGCGCTGTTTAGCGCGGAAAACCTGCACATTCTCAGCGATAAGCTGGAATTTGATGACTATCTCGCGCTGCTGCGAAAATGCGATCTGGGCTATTTCATCTTTGCCCGTCAGCAGGGGATTGGCACGCTGTGTCTGCTGATTCAGGCGGGCGTACCCTGCGTGCTCAACCGCGAAAACCCGTTCTGGCAGGACATGGCCGAGCAGCATATTCCGGTGCTGTTTACCTCTGACACGCTTAATGTCGAGGTGGTACGGGAAGCGCAGCGTCAGCTCACGCTGGTGGATAAAAATAGCATCGACTTTTTCAGCCCGAACTACCTCACGCCGTGGCACCGCGCGCTGCGTATTGCTTCAGGAGACAACGCATGAGCCAGTTGCAGTTTAGCGGCTTGCTGGTGGTCTGGCTGCTGAGCACGCTGTTTATCGCCACGCTCACCTGGTTTGAATTCCGGCGGGTACGTTTTAACTTCAACGTATTCTTCTCGCTGCTGTTTTTGCTGACCTTTTTCTTTGGCTTCCCGCTGACCAGCATCCTCGTGTTCCGCTTTGATGTTGGCGTCGCGCCGCCGGAAATCTTGTTGCAGGCGCTGCTCTCTGCGACCTGCTTCTACGCGGTGTACTACGTCACTTATAAAACGCGCCTGCGCGCGGCAAAAGACACCACCCCCCGTCGTCCGCTGTTTACCATGAACCGGGTAGAAACCCATCTGACGTGGGTTATGCTGATGACTATCGCCCTCGTCAGCGTGGCGATTTTCTTCATGCATAACGGCTTTTTACTGTTTAAGTTGCAGTCCTATAGCCAGATTTTCTCCGCCGAAGTCTCCGGCGTCGCGCTCAAGCGTTTCTTCTATTTCTTTATCCCGGCGATGCTGGTGGTCTTTTTCCTGCGTCAGGACAGCAAAGCCTGGCTGTTCTTCCTGGTCAGCACCGTCGCATTTGGCATTCTGACCTACATGATCGTCGGCGGCACCCGCGCCAACATCATTATCGCCTTCGCGATTTTCCTGTTTATCGGCATTATTCGCGGCTGGATCTCGCTGTGGATGCTGGCGGCGGCAGGCGTCTTTGGCATTGTGGGGATGTTCTGGCTTGCGCTGAAGCGCTACGGGCTGAACGTGGCCGGCGACGAAGCGTTTTACACCTTCCTGTATCTGACGCGCGACACCTTCTCGCCGTGGGAAAACCTGGCATTACTGCTGCAAAACTACGACAAAATCGAATTCCAGGGGCTGGCGCCGATTGTTCGCGATTTCTATGTCTTTATACCGACGTGGCTGTGGCCCGATCGCCCCGGCATTGTCCTGAACACGGCGAACTACTTCACCTGGGAAGTGCTGAACAACCATTCGGGTCTGGCGATTTCTCCAACCCTGATTGGCTCGCTGGTAGTGATGGGCGGAACGTGGTTTATCCTGCCTGGCGCGATCGCGGTAGGGCTGATAATAAAATGGTTCGACTGGCTATATACGCTGGGTAACGAAGAGACCAACCGCTACAAAGCCGCTGTTTTGCACAGTTTCTGTTTCGGTGCCATTTTCAATATGATCGTTCTGGCGCGCGAGGGGCTGGATTCATTCGTCTCACGCGTGGTGTTCTTTATGGTCGTTTTCGGACTCTGTCTGCTGCTGGCAAAACTGCTGTACTGGTTGTTTGACAGTGCAGGGCTTGTGCACAGACGTGAGCCACAGGGCAGCACAACGCTGTCGCAAGTCTGAGTAGGGATTATCATGACGGATACAACTTCAGCCCCGCGTTATGCGCTGCGCGGGCTACAGCTGATTGGCTGGCGTGACATGCAGCACGCGCTGGATTTTCTGTTCGCGGACGGGCAGATGAAGTCGGGCACGCTGGTGGCCATCAACGCAGAAAAAATGCTGGCGGTTGAAGATAATGCGGAAGTGAAAAGCCTGATTGAAGCCGCGGAGTTTAAATACGCAGACGGTATTAGCGTGGTGCGTTCAATTCGTAAAAAGTTTCCAGACGCTAATGTGTCTCGCGTGGCGGGTGCTGACCTTTGGGAGCGGCTTATGGAGCGCGCAGGCGCTGAAGGCACGCCGGTATTTTTGATCGGCGGCAAGCCAGAGGTGCTGGCGCAGACCGAACAAAAGCTGCGTAACCAGTGGAATGTTAACATTGTGGGCAGCCAGGATGGCTATTTCAGGCCGGAAGATCGCCAGGCGTTATATGAGCGCGTGCGCGACAGCGGGGCGAAAATTGTCACTGTCGCTATGGGGTCGCCGCGCCAGGAAATACTGATGCGCGATTGCCGTCTGGTCAGCCCGGATGCGCTTTATATGGGCGTTGGCGGCACCTACGACGTCTTTACCGGCCACGTTAAGCGTGCGCCCAAAGTCTGGCAAAACCTGGGGCTGGAGTGGCTCTACCGCCTGCTCTCCCAACCGACGCGTATAAAACGACAGATTCGCCTTCTGCGCTACCTCGCCTGGCACTACACCGGGAAAATGTAATCAATATGCAGCGCGATCTGCTGTTCGCGCTGCAACGCCCCCCGCAAAACTGCTGAGTTTATGTGCAATGCATTCATTTTTTTAATGCATTGTTTGCCATTTGCCAGAATTTAAGAAACCATTCGCTCCGTATTTCAGTACCCCTCAAAACAATACCCGGCAACAAGTCGGGAAACAGCAAACACAACCGAGGAATTATGGCAGAGAAAAAACCGGAGCTTCAGCGTGGGCTGGAAGCTCGACATATTGAACTGATCGCGCTGGGCGGGACTATCGGCGTTGGCCTGTTTATGGGCTCGGCAAGCACGCTGAAGTGGGCGGGGCCTTCCGTCCTGCTGGCGTATATTATTGCCGGACTGTTCGTCTTCTTCATCATGCGCTCAATGGGCGAAATGCTGTTCCTGGAGCCGGTGACGGGCTCTTTCGCCGTTTACGCCCACCGGTATATGAGCCCGTTCTTTGGTTATCTCACGGCCTGGTCGTACTGGTTTATGTGGATGGCCGTGGGGATTTCGGAGATCACCGCCATCGGGGTCTACGTGCAGTTCTGGTTCCCGGAGATGGCCCAGTGGATACCCGCGCTTATTGCCGTAGGGCTGGTGGCGCTGGCGAACCTTGCCGCCGTTCGTCTTTACGGCGAAATCGAGTTCTGGTTTGCGATGATCAAAGTCACCACCATCATCGTGATGATTGTCGTTGGCCTTGGGGTCATCTTCTTTGGCTTCGGTAACGGCGGGCACGCTATCGGTTTTGGTAACCTGACCGGGCACGGCGGCTTCTTTGCGGGCGGCTGGAAGGGCTTTCTGACGGCGCTCTGTATCGTTGTCGCCTCCTATCAGGGCGTTGAGCTGATCGGCATTACCGCAGGTGAGGCGAAAAACCCGCAGGTCACGCTGCGTAGCGCGGTAGGCAAGGTGCTGTGGCGTATCCTGATTTTCTATGTGGGCGCGATCTTCGTTATCGTGACCATTTTCCCATGGAACGAGATCGGCACCACCGGCAGCCCGTTTGTCTTAACCTTCGCTAAGATTGGCATCACGGCGGCAGCCGCCATTATCAACTTTGTGGTGCTGACGGCGGCGCTCTCCGGCTGTAACAGCGGAATGTACAGCTGCGGGCGCATGCTTTACGCGCTCTCGCAAAACAAACAGCTGCCGGCGGTGATGGGTAAAGTCTCCCGCGTGGGTGTACCGGTGGCGGGCGTAGCGGTGTCGATTGTGATTCTGCTGATTGGCTCTTGCCTGAACTACATCATCCCGAATCCGCAGCGCGTGTTTGTTTATGTTTATAGCGCCAGCGTGCTGCCGGGGATGGTACCGTGGTTTGTCATTTTGATTAGCCAGCTGCGTTTCCGACAGGCGCACAAAGAAGCGATCGCCAGCCATCCATTCCGTTCCATTCTGTTCCCGTATGCGAACTATTTGACGATGGCGTTCCTGATTTGCGTATTAATTGGAATGTACTTTAATGAAGATACCCGCATGTCGCTGTTTGTCGGGATGATCTTCCTGGCTGCCGTCACAGCTGCTTATAAACTTTTTGGCCTGGGTCGCCGTGGCTCCGCCCATAAAGTGGAGGAATAAGCGGCAAAATGTGCAAACCATAACCAAACGCGCATTTTTTTCAAAAAAGCACTAGACAGCGGGGTCGGAGGTACGTAATATCCAGCCCCGCAACGGCGCTAAGCGCCCGTAGCTCAGCTGGATAGAGCGCTGCCCTCCGGAGGCAGAGGTCTCAGGTTCGAATCCTGTCGGGCGCGCCATTTTAGTCCCGGCGCTAGAGCTGCGGTGGTCTGAGAAGTAGTCAGAACCGCGTGAAAGAATACAGTGGTGGCTATAGCTCAGTTGGTAGAGCCCTGGATTGTGATTCCAGTTGTCGTGGGTTCGAATCCCATTAGCCACCCCATTATTGAAAGAGTTGTGAATTGCGAAGGTGGCGGAATTGGTAGACGCGCTAGCTTCAGGTGTTAGTGTTCTTACGGACGTGGGGGTTCAAGTCCCCCCCCTCGCACCACGACTTTTAATGAGTTGAACTAAAAATTCAAAAAAGCAGTACATCGGCGAGTAGCGCAGCTTGGTAGCGCAACTGGTTTGGGACCAGTGGGTCGGAGGTTCGAATCCTCTCTCGCCGACCAATTTTGAACCCCGCTTCGGCGGGGTTTTTTGTTTTCTGCGCTTTTTCATCCTGTAGCCATTCCCCGACAACACTCTATATCCTTGTCGCGATTCAGCGACATATAAGCTGTTAATAATAAAGAATATATTATTTTCTCTCTTAACCTGTCTCCTGGTGACGACAGATTGCCGCCCTTAGCGCGATTTTGTATGGCGTAAGGCGTCTCTTAACAACATAATTTCCTTTTATCTTAAAATGTTGCGCGATGTAAAAGTTATGCGTGTAAACCTGGCACATTACATGCAATAATATGCGTGTAGATGCTCATTCCATCTCTTATGTTCGCCCTACGGCCTCATAAACTCAGGAATGACGCAGAGCCGTTTACGGTGCTTATCGTCCACTGACAGATGTCGCTTCGGCCTCATCAAACACCATGGACATAACGTTGAGTGAAGCACCAAATATGTTGTCTTACAGACCTGTTTTAACGCCTGCTTTTATAGCAGGCGTTTTTTTATGGGTACAAAAAAGGAGGCCATCTGGCCTCCTGGATAATTACTGCTGCGTTCCGTTATTGTGTAGCGTAAGCAGGAGCCCATCACGCCGCATGGCTGCGGCCTCTTCCGGCTTGTGCTGCTTGTCCAGCGAATCAGCAAGCCAGGCGTAATCAAATGCGTCCGGGCGTTGCTTCAGCGCTGCGCGGAAGGCGAGACTCGCCTCCTGCCACTCGCCGTGTTTCATCAAAGACTGGCCCAGCGTACTCCACAGCAGCGGGCGATCGCCCACGGTTTTGATCTGCTGGCGCAATGCTTTTTCTATTTGTTCCGGATTGTTGGTTTTCAGACGCGGGATGACCATCACCAGGCGGTCATCATACTGTCGCTTGAGACCGTCGAGAAGTATCTCCTGCGCGGTGTCATGGTCGTCACACTCAATCAGATGTTCTGCCATCGCCACCTGAAGGGGAACCTGCTGGCGCGTTTTGCGGCTCTGGTTTTTCCACCAGGTTTTCAGGCCGTCGCTGCCGAGATCGGCGCGCGCCTGATCCATCAGGCCAATCCAGGCCAGACGCTGAAGTTCATCACGATGTTCATCATCGCCCACGTCGGCTTTCGCCATGGAAGGGATAATGTCCAGCAGCGAGCCCCATGCACCGGTCCGAATATATGCCTGCTCAGCAAGACGCAGCACTTCCGGATGACGAGGGGTGATTTCCAGCAGACGGTCAACGCCGTGACGTGCGGCATGGTTTTCATTGCGCGCCAGTTGCAGACGAACGCGGGTGATCTCAACCGGAATCGGATCCTTAGTTGAGAGCTCAGATGCGCGTTCGAGATGCTGATTGGCGCGGGCCTCATCGCCTCGCTGTTGCGCCGCCTCAGCGGCCAGCAGATAGTTAACAACCGGCTGTTCTGCATGGTCGGCATTTTTCGACATCAGCTTTTCAACCTGCTGATAGTCGCCTTCGGCCAGCTTCAGCAACGCTTGCTCGGTCTGCTTACGGGCGCGACGGCGCTTACGGCCAACGAACCAGCCGCGCGTGTGAACCCCGGTACGGAAAATCCGACGCAGGATCCATTCCACTGCCAGCAGGACGACCACACCCAGGATCAGGATGATCACCAGCCCTGTCACGCTGGTTTCGACGTTGTAGTTATCGGTCTGGATCAATACGTAACCCTGGTGACCCGCGAGCATCGGCCCCAGTACAATTCCGGCGATCAGCAGGATGAAGAGTAAGAAGACTTTTAGCATCATCACTCTCCTTGCGGCGCGCTTTCAGGCGCTGGCGCGGCGGCAGGTGCTTCAGCCGGGCGCTCTGCCGGAACGCCCGGCTGGGCCAGCAGGTTACGCACGCGCGTCTGCATGATCTTCTCCAGAATCGGCTGGCTTTCCAGCTTGTCCGGCACGTTCATGGTGATGTTTTGCTGGCTCAGCTTGTCGATATCCTCCAGGAACGCGGTCGTGGTTGCGTCATTGGTATCGTAGTAAGCACGTACCCAGGTTGAAACGTTATCCAGCGCCTGTTTGTAGGTCTCTTCCTGGTGACGTGGTACGGCCTGGGCAGCCACCAGCAGGCGGGAACGAATATTTTCGCGCAGATAGACATCCTGGTTCGGTGCCAGCAGCGGCACGGCAGTTTCATCGCGGCGGCGAATGGTAATAAAGCTGTCCATAAAGTTCTGCCAGCTCTTTTGCAGGTTGATACGCCATTCGCTCAGGGAGCTGGACAGCTCGGTGCCGTCAGAATCCATCGGGGAGTCATCGTCGTTGTTATCGGCCAGCTGAAGGTTATCAATCTGGTTGGAGAGCTGATTTACCTTAAGGATGATACCGTCATAGTCGACCTGAGAAACCGCAGACAGGCTGGCGATATCTTCCGTAATAGCGCGGCGTGCGTTGATGAGGCTCGGATCGTTCATATCGGCCAGGCTTGCGTCGGCGCTTTTCAGCAGCGCGGCGGCGGTGGTGACATCCTGATCGCTCCAGAGCTTGCGCCCGGCCAGCTTCACCAGAAAATCGGCCTGTGAGAGCAGCCAGGTTTTGGCATCGGTTCCCGAAATCGTGGCGACTTTCTCCTGCACTTCGCTCAGCTGTTTGGTCAACTCTTCACGTTTGCTGTTCGCGTCGGCGAGGGCGGCAGCCTGCTGTTTGATCACGCCTTCCAGCTCAGCTTTTTGCGTCTCCTGCGCTTTCTGTAGGGCGGTGATTTGGTTAACCAGCGCGTCGCTGGTGGCCGTCTGGTTGGTGCCTTGTTTCTTCACCAGTCCGTAGAGACCCACGCCTGCGGCCAGCGCAATCGCGATGGCAATCACGCTCAGCGTGAGGCTGGTTTTGTTGCTGCCGTTTTTCTTCTCAACGGTTTTGTCTGTCGTCTCTGGCTGTGACGTGGTGTCCACAGTCTCCCTGGTCTCTTCAACCACGGCGGAGGATTTTTCGTGTTCCGTCATTATGGCTTCCCATTTGAGAGTTATTGTAATGCGCGCAGCAGCGCATCGTTGTCGGCGTTATCAGCGATCCGAATATCCTGCCAGCCCAGTTCCCGGGCGTGGTTCGCCAGACGCTCGCTGACGACCAGAAGCCGACAGCGGAGTAACCAGTTTTCGCGATACCAAAGCGGAATCAGCGACCAAAGCTGTTGTAACATTTCACCGCTGGTAACCACCAGCGTATTAATGCCGCGCGCATGCCAGCGCATGGCTTCTTCCGCGCCATCATAGTGTTTTGCACAGCGCTGATAGCACTCCACAAACGTCACGTCTGCGCCGCGTTCGCGCAGCGTCTCGCCCAGCAGTTCGCGGCCACCGTTGCCGCGCAAAATGAGCGCACGCTTTCCGGCAATAGTTTGTAATTCAGGTAATTGTAGCAAGACTTCGCTGATTTCCCGATCTAACGGGTAACGAACATCGATTCCGCTCGCGGTATGTAAGGCCAGCGCCGTGGTGCGCCCGATGGCGAAATAGCGGGGTGCGTGGGGCCAGTTAACGCCCTGCTGTTGCAGCTGCGCATGGGCAAATTCCACGGCATGCTGCGATAGCGCAAAGAGCAGATCACCTTCCTGCAAGGCACGCATCTGGTCAGCGAGCGTAGGCAGCTCGCGACCGGGGGAGAATTCAATCAACGGAAAACTCCAGGCCACCTGCCCCAGTGCGCGCAGACGGCTCACTAACTGCTCTCCTGCGGGAGAAGGGCGGGTGACAAGTATGCTCATGCAGGGGGCTCTCCGTTATAGACCTCAGCCAGAATTTCACGCGCGCCGTTATTCAGCAGCTCTTCCGCCAGCGATACGCCAAGCGCCTCGGCATCCTGCGGCTTGCCGCGACGTTCACCGCGAACCATCTGCGAGCCGTCCGGCGCGCCAACCAGCGCACGCAGCCACAGCTCACCGTCAGTTAATTCAGCATAGCTGCCAATTGGCACCTGACAGCCTCCTTCGAGGCGAGTGTTCATCGCGCGCTCGGCTTTTACGCGAACGGCGGTATCGTCATGATTCAGCGGCGCGAGCAGTGCCTGAGTACGCGCATCATCCAGACGACACTCAATGCCGACGGCACCCTGGCCGACGGCGGGGAGCGACAGCTCCGGCGGCAACGCCACGCGAATACGTTCTTCCAGCCCCAGGCGTTTCAGGCCCGCAACCGCAAGAATAATGGCATCGTAGTCGCCGTTATCCAGCTTGCCAAGGCGTGTGCCGACGTTCCCGCGCAGCGAGCGAATCACCAGATCCGGGCGACGTTCAGCCAGCTGACACTGGCGGCGTAAACTTGACGTGCCGACCACGCTGCCTGCCGGCAACGCATCAAGCGAGTCATAGCGATTAGAGACAAACGCATCGCGCGGATCCTCGCGCTCGCAGATGGTCACCAGCCCCAGCCCTTCCGGGAACTCAACGGGCACATCCTTCATCGAATGCACGGCGATATCGGCGCGGTTCTCAAGCAATGCCAGTTCCAGCTCTTTGACAAACAGACCCTTTCCGCCCACTTTGGCCAGCGGCGTATCAAGAATGACATCGCCACGCGTGACCATTGGCACCAGCTCAACGCGTAATCCGGTGTGGCAGGCTTCCAGGCGCTGCTTAACATAATGTGCCTGCCAGAGCGCAAGAGGACTTTGGCGTGTGGCAATTCTCAAAACATTGTCTAACATGCTTGTTACCGTCATTATCAATCGCTAACCATCCTAACATTGTTGACACTCGGATGGCAGTTTTACGGTTGATGAAGAGTGAGAGGGACAGGGCGGCGTTCGCGTCAGCCACCGCCGTATTCAGGAATTTACACGTACAGAACGGTGCTACACTTGTATGTAGCGCATCTTTCTTTACGGTCAACCGGCAAGGTGTTAAATTGATCACGTTTTAGACCATTTTTTCGTCTGTACCACCAGAAAACAACAAGGCGAAAAAGGGTAACGGTTATTTTTTGAAATACTGCGGGTCAGCTGCTTGTTCTGTTTTGACTGGCGTGCGACACCCGGAAACATCAGGCGATACGTCTTGTACCTCTATATTGAGACTCTGAAACAGAGACTGGATGCCATCAATCAATTGCGTGTGGATCGCGCGCTTGCTGCCATGGGCCCTGCTTTCCAGCAGGTATACAGTCTACTGCCGACATTGTTGCACTATCACCATCCGCTAATGCCGGGTTACCTCGATGGTAACGTTCCCCAGGGCATTTGCCTCTTCACGCCTGATGAAACCCAACAGCACTATCTGACTGAACTTGAGCTTTACCGTGGTATGCCGCCGCAGGTTTCGCCGAAAGGCGAGCTGCCGATTACCGGGGTTTACTCCATGGGCAGCACGTCATCGGTTGGGCAAAGTTGTTCTTCTGACCTGGATATCTGGGTCTGCCATCAGTCCTGGCTCGACAATGAAGAGCGCCAGCTGTTGCAGCGTAAATGCAGTCTGCTGGAGAGCTGGGCGGCGTCGCTCGGCGTGGAAGTGAGCTTCTTCCTGATTGATGAAAACCGTTTCCGCCATAACGAAAGCGGCAGTCTGGGTGGTGAAGACTGCGGCTCGACTCAGCACATTCTGTTGCTGGATGAGTTTTACCGTACTGCGGTTCGCCTGGCCGGAAAACGTATTCTGTGGAATATGGTGCCGTGCGATGAAGAAGAGAATTATGACGACTACGTCATGTCGCTTTACTCGCAGGGCGTACTGACGCCAAACGAGTGGCTGGATCTGGGCGGTCTGAGCTCCCTGTCCGCCGAAGAGTACTTTGGTGCAAGCCTCTGGCAGCTCTATAAGAGCATTGATTCACCGTACAAAGCGGTGCTGAAAACCCTGCTGCTGGAAGCCTACTCCTGGGAATACCCCACGCCGCGTCTGCTGGCGAAAGATATTAAGCAGCGTCTGCACGACGGGGAGATCGTCTCCTACGGGCTTGATGCCTACTGCATGATGCTGGAACGCGTCACCGAATACCTGACGGCCATTGATGACGCCACGCGTCTTGACCTGGTGCGTCGATGTTTCTATCTCAAAGTCTGTGAAAAACTGAGCCGCGAGCGCGCCTGCGTTGGCTGGCGCCGTGAAGTGGTCAGCCAGTTAGTCAAAGAGTGGGGATGGGACGAAGCGCGTCTCGCCATGCTCGACAACCGCGCCAACTGGAAAATCGATCAGGTGCGCGAGGCGCACAACGAGCTGCTTGATGCGATGATGCAGAGCTACCGCAACCTGATCCGCTTTGCCCGCCGTAACAACCTTAGCGTTTCTGCCAGCCCACAGGATATCGGGGTGCTGACCCGTAAACTGTACGCCGCGTTTGAAGCGTTGCCGGGCAAGGTAACGCTGGTGAACCCACAGATTTCGCCTGACCTGTCTGAACCGAATCTGACCTTTATCTACGTGCCGCCGGGCCGCGCAAACCGCACCGGGTGGTATCTGTACAACCGTGCGCCAAGCATGGATTCGATCATCAGCCATCAGCCGCTGGAGTATAACCGCTACCTTAACAAGCTGGTGGCCTGGGCCTGGTTTAACGGCCTTCTCACCTCACGCACCCGGTTGTTTATCAAGGGCAACGAGGTGGTCGATTTAGCCAAATTGCAGGAGATGGTGGCGGATGTCTCGCACCACTTCCCACTGCGTCTGCCTGCGCCGACGCCAAAAGCGCTCTACAGCCCGTGTGAGATTCGCCATCTGGCGATCATCGTCAACCTGGAATACGACCCGACGGCGGCCTTCCGCAATCAGGTGGTTCACTTTGACTTCCGTAAGCTGGACGTCTTTAGCTTCGGTGAGCAGCAAAACTGCCTGGTGGGCAGCGTGGATCTGCTGTACCGCAACTCGTGGAACGAAGTGCGTACCCTGCACTTTAACGGCGAGCAGGCGATGATCGAGGCGCTGAAAACGATCCTCGGCAAGATGCATCAGGACGCCGCGCCGCCGGACAGCGTAGAGGTGTTCTGCTACAGCCAGCACCTTCGCGGCCTGATTCGTACCCGCGTGCAGCAGCTGGTGTCTGAGTGCATCGAATTGCGTCTTTCCAGCACCCGGAATGAAACCGGACGCTTTAAAGCGCTGCGCGTCTCCGGCCAGACCTGGGGGCTGTTCTTTGAGCGCCTGAACGTGTCGGTGCAGAAGCTGGAGAACGCCATTGAATTCTACGGCGCGATTTCACACAACAAACTGCATGGCCTGTCGGTTCAGGTGGAAACCAACCACGTTAAGCTGCCGCAGGTGGTGGATGGCTTTGCGAGTGAAGGGATTATTCAGTTCTTCTTCGAGGAGTCGGGCGATAACGCCGGGTTTAATATCTACATTCTGGATGAAACCAACCGTGCCGAGGTGTATCACCACTGTGAAGGCAGCAAAGAGGAGCTGGTGCGCGACGTCAGCCGGTTCTATTCATCCTCGCACGATCGCTTTACCTACGGCTCAAGCTTTATCAACTTCAACCTGCCGCAGTTCTACCAGATTGTGAATGTGGATGGACGAGCGCAGGTGATCCCGTTCCGTACGCAGGCGATTACCCCTGCGGCGCCCGCTAACCAGGAAACTGCGCCGCTGTTGCAGCAGTATTTCTCCTGAACCTTTTCGCCGGTTGGCGCTAACGCTTACCCGGCCTACGGTCCGAGCTGCTGTTGCGGTTGGCGCTCACGCTTACCCGGACTATGGTTCGAGCCGTTGTAGGCCCGGTAAGGCGTAGCCGCCACCGGGCAACAAAACTACCTGAAACTCACGTCCTCGCCCGCCTGCGCGGTCGCCGCCTGCTCCAGCAGATCCCAGAACGTTTCACCGCTGCGGTCGCAGATCCACTCGTCACCTTTTAGATCAAAGTGATAGCCGCCCTGTTTCGCCGCCAGCCACACCTGGTGAAGCGGCTCCTGACGGTTAATAATAATCTTGCTGCCGTTTTCGAAGCTTAAGGTCAGGATCCCGCCGTTGATTTCACAATCGATATCGCTGTCGCCGTCCCAGTCGTCGATACGCTCTTCGATGGTCATCCACAGGGTATCGGCAAGGCGATGAAATTCACTGTCGTTCATGGTTTTATTCCTGTTTTTCGTGATGGCGGCAGTATAACGCTAAATAATTCCCGTTGCAGGAAAGCGGCAAACTCTTGCTTTTGTGTCTTCTCCTGCGATGATAGAAACAGATTTGAACTTACGGGCAACCTCTACATGAAAAACGTCTTTCGAACGCTTGCCGTTCTTGTCACTCTGTTTAGCCTGACCGGCTGTGGACTGAAGGGACCACTGTACTTCCCGCCAGAGGATAAAAACGCACCACCGCCGACAAAACCAGTGCAAAGTGGTATCGAGTCATCTACGCCGGATACCAACGATCGCGGCAATAACGGCGGCCCGACTCAGGTCAATCTCTGACAATTACGTTCTGTACCCGCGCAATGGAGCAAATGATGCAGTTCTCTAAAATGCATGGCCTTGGCAACGACTTTATGGTCGTCGACGCGGTAACGCAGAATGTCTTTTTCTCCCCGGAACTGATCCGTCGCCTGGCGGATCGACACGTGGGCGTGGGGTTTGACCAGCTGCTGGTGGTGGAGCCGCCTTACGATCCTGACCTGGACTTCCACTATCGCATTTTTAACGCCGACGGCAGCGAAGTTTCCCAATGTGGCAACGGCGCGCGCTGTTTTGCCCGCTTTGTTCGGCTGAAAGGGCTGACCAACAAGCGCGATATCCGCGTCAGCACCGCCAACGGCCGGATGGTGCTCAGCGTCACCGACGACGAACTGGTGCGCGTGAACATGGGCGAGCCGAACTTCGAACCCACTGCCGTGCCGTTTCGCGCCAACAAAGCGGAAAAGACCTATATTATGCGTGCCGCCGAGCAGACAGTATTGTGCGGCGTCGTCTCGATGGGTAACCCGCACTGCGTGATTCAGGTAGATGATGTGCAAACCGCGGCGGTTGAAACGCTCGGCCCGGTGCTGGAAAGCCACGAGCGCTTCCCGGAGCGGGCGAACATCGGTTTCATGCAGGTGGTGAAGCGTGAACACATTCGCCTGCGGGTTTACGAGCGCGGCGCGGGCGAAACCCAGGCCTGCGGAAGCGGTGCCTGTGCGGCGGTGGCCGTCGGAATCTCGCAGGGGTTACTGGCGGAAGAGGTTCGCGTGGAATTACCGGGCGGGCGTCTTGATATCGCCTGGAAAGGAGCGGGTCATCCACTGTACATGACTGGCCCGGCGACACATGTTTATGACGGGTTTATCCATCTATGAAGCAACCAGGGGAAGAACTGCGGGAACCTGTAACGGAGCTGGACGACAGCGCTGTTGTGGATTACCTGCTGCACAATCCTGAGTTTTTTATCCGCAATGCACGCGTCGTCGAAAGGATGCGCGTGCCGCATCCGGTTCGCGAGACCGTGTCGCTGGTTGAATGGCACATGGCGCGCTCGCGCAACCACATCAATCAGCTCGAAGAGAACATGACGCTGCTGATGGAGCAGGCCAGCAATAACGAAAGCCTGTTCTATCGTCTTCTGCACCTTCAGGCGCGTCTGGCTTCCGCGCACAGTCTCGAAGAGTTCCTCAACCGCTTCCACCGCTGGGCGCGCGAGCTGGGGCTGGCAGGCGCGACGATCCGTCTCTTTCCCGACCGCTGGCGCATTGGCGCGCCGTCCGGGTTTACCCATCTGGCGCTGAGCCGTCAGGCGTTTGAGCCGCTGCGCATTCAGCGTCTGGGCCATGAGCACCACTATCTGGGGCCGCTTAACGGGCCAGAACTGCTGGTGGTGCTACCGGAAGCCAAAGCTATCGGCTCGGTGGCGATGTCGCTGATGGGGCGCGATGGTGACCTGGGTGTGATGTTATTTACCAGCCGCGACGCGCATCATTATGAACAGGGGCAGGGTACGCAACTGTTGCAGGAGATCGCCCTGATGCTGCCTGAGCTGCTGGAGCGCTGGATTGAGCGCGTATGACGGACGGACTGCTCGCCACTGACGTCACCCGTTTTCTGCGCTATCTGGGCGTTGAGCGCCAGCTTAGCCCTATTACGCTGCTCAACTATCAGCGTCAGCTTGATGCCATCATGCAGATTGCCGATGAAATCGGCCTGAAAAGCTGGCAACAATGTGACGCCGCCACGGTTCGCGGCTTCGTTGTGCGTAGCCGTAAAAAAAACTTAAGCCCGGCGAGCCTGGCGCTCCGGCTCTCTGCCCTGCGCAGTTTCTTCGACTGGCTGGTCAGCCAGGGCGGTCTGAAAGCCAACCCGGCAAAAGGGATCGCCACGCCAAAGGCCCCGCGTCATCTGCCGAAAAATATCGACGTCGACGACGTAAACCGCCTGCTGGATATCGATCTCAACGATCCGCTGGCCGTGCGCGACCGCGCGATGCTGGAGGTGATGTACGGCGCGGGCCTGCGTCTCTCTGAGCTGGTGAACCTCGACTTAAAGCACCTCGATCTGGAATCTGGCGAAGTGTGGGTGATGGGCAAAGGCAGCAAAGAGCGCCGCCTGCCGATCGGCCGCAATGCGGTTTCCTGGATTGAGCACTGGCTGGATCTGCGCGGTCTGTTTGGCGCGGAAGAGGATGCGCTGTTCCTGTCGAAGCTCGGCAAGCGGATCTCGGCGCGTAACGTGCAGAAGCGCTTTGCGGAGTGGGGCATTAAGCAGGGGCTGAACAGCCACGTTCACCCGCATAAGCTGCGCCACTCTTTTGCGACGCACATGCTGGAATCAAGCGGCGACCTGCGCGGCGTACAGGAGCTGCTTGGTCACGCGAATCTGTCGACCACCCAAATCTATACCCACTTAGACTTCCAACACCTTGCCTCGGTGTATGACGCGGCGCATCCACGCGCCAAACGGGGGAAATAATGCGTTTTTACCGCCCACTCGGTCAGATCTCAGCCCTGACGTTTGATCTTGATGACACCCTTTACGACAACCGTCCAGTGATCCTGCGTACCGAGCAGGAGTCGCTGGCGTTTGTGCAAAACTACCATCCTGCGCTGAAAGCGATCCAGAACAAAGAGTTCCAGAAGCTGCGTCAGTCCCTGCGGGAAACCGAGCCGGAAATTTACCATGACGTGACCGAATGGCGCCGCCGTGCGGTTGAGCAGGCGATGCTCAATGCCGGCCTGAGCGCGCAGGACGCGGCCATGGGTGCCGAAGCGGCCATGGAAAATTTCGCCAAATGGCGCAGCCGCATCGATGTGCCGCAGGAGACCCACGACACGCTGGCGAAGCTCGCTGAAAAGTGGCCGCTGGTGGCCATCACCAACGGCAACGCTCAGCCTGAACTGTTTGGTCTGGGGAACTATTTTCAGTTCGTGCTGCGCGCGGGCCCGCACGGACGCTCGAAGCCGTTCAACGATATGTATCATCTGGCGGCGGAAAAACTGGATTTGCCGCTCGGTGAGATCCTGCACGTGGGCGACGACCTGACCACGGACGTCGCCGGGGCGATCCGCTGCGGCATGCAGGCCTGCTGGATCAAGCCGGAAAATGCCGATCTGATGACTACCCCGGATAGCCGTCTTCTGCCGCACGTGGAAATTTCACGGTTGGCATCCCTCACGACGCTGATATAATCATCAATTGTTCTGTATAAATTAACAGGGTTTTGGCGAATGGAAACATTTGCCCGCCCGACATGACGTGACGGTGCCAATGGACGTTTCTTACCTGCTCGACAGCCTTAATGACAAACAGCGTGACGCGGTTGCCGCCTCGCGTACAAACCTGCTGGTACTGGCTGGAGCGGGCAGTGGTAAGACGCGCGTGCTGGTTCACCGTATCGCCTGGCTACAGAGCGTGGAGAACTGCTCGCCGTACTCGATTATGGCCGTGACGTTCACCAACAAGGCGGCGGCGGAGATGCGCCACCGTATCGCACAGCTAATGGGCACCAGCCAGGGCGGCATGTGGGTTGGCACCTTCCACGGCCTGGCGCACCGTCTGCTGCGCGCGCACCATATGGACGCTAACCTGCCGCAGGATTTCCAGATCCTCGACAGCGAAGACCAGCTGCGCTTACTGAAACGTCTGATCAAGGCGATGAACCTCGACGAGAAGCAGTGGCCGCCGCGTCAGGCGATGTGGTACATCAACGGTCAGAAAGACGAAGGGCTGCGTCCGCACCACATTCAAAGCTTCGGTAACCCGGTTGAGCAGACCTGGCAGAACGTCTACAAGGCCTATCAGGAAGCGTGCGATCGCGCCGGTCTGGTGGATTTCGCCGAACTGCTGCTGCGCGCCCACGAGCTGTGGCTCAACAAACCACATATCCTGCAACACTACCGTGAACGCTTCACCAACATTCTGGTGGACGAATTCCAGGATACCAACAACATTCAGTACGCGTGGATCCGCCTGCTGGCCGGGGATACCGGCAAGGTGATGATCGTGGGCGATGACGACCAGTCTATCTACGGCTGGCGCGGCGCGCAGGTGGAGAACATCCAGCGCTTTCTCAACGATTTCCCCGGCGCGCAAACCATCCGTCTGGAGCAGAACTACCGTTCTACCAGCAACATACTGAGCGCGGCCAACGCCCTGATTGAGAACAACAACGGGCGACTGGGTAAAAAGCTGTGGACCGATGGCGTCGACGGCGAACCGATTTCGATTTACTGCGCCTTCAACGAGCTCGACGAAGCCCGCTTCGTGGTGAACCGCATTAAAACCTGGCAGGAGAACGGCGGTGCGCTGGAGCAGTGTGCCATTCTCTATCGCAGCAACGCCCAGTCGCGCGTGCTGGAAGAGGCGCTGTTACAGGTGAGCATGCCGTACCGCATTTATGGCGGTATGCGCTTCTTCGAACGTCAGGAGATCAAAGATGCGCTCTCGTATTTGCGTCTGATTGCCAACCGTAACGACGATGCGGCGTTTGAGCGCGTGGTGAACACGCCGACGCGTGGCATCGGCGATCGTACGCTGGACGTGGTGCGTCAGGCCTCGCGCGATCGTCAGCTCACGCTATGGCAGGCATGCCGCGAGCTGTTACAGGAAAAAGCCCTCGCCGGGCGCGCCGCCAGCGCATTGCAGCGCTTCCTGGAGTTAATCGACGCGCTGGCGCAGGAAACGGCCGACATGCCGCTGCACGTCCAGACCGACCGGGTAATCAAAGATTCCGGCCTGCGCACCATGTACGAGCAGGAAAAAGGCGAGAAGGGCCAGACTCGTATTGAGAACTTAGAGGAGCTGGTGACGGCAACGCGCCAGTTCAGCTACAACGAAGAAGACGAAGACCTGATGCCGTTGCAGGCATTCCTCTCTCACGCCGCGCTGGAGGCGGGTGAAGGGCAGGCCGATACCTGGCAGGATGCGGTTCAGCTGATGACCCTGCACTCCGCGAAAGGTCTGGAGTTCCCGCAGGTGTTCATCGTCGGGATGGAAGAGGGGATGTTCCCGAGCCAGATGTCGCTGGATGAAGGCGGGCGTCTGGAAGAGGAGCGTCGTCTGGCCTACGTGGGCGTGACCCGTGCGATGCAGAAACTGACCCTGACCTACGCGGAAACCCGCCGCCTGTACGGGAAAGAGGTGTATCACCGTCCGTCGCGCTTTATCGGCGAACTGCCGGAAGAGTGTGTGGAAGAGGTGCGCCTGCGCGCAAGCATCAGCCGTCCGGTCAGTCATCAGCGTATGGGCTCGCCAATCTCGGAAACCGATACCGGTTACAAGCTGGGCCAGCGCGTGCGCCACTCGAAGTTTGGCGAAGGCACCATCGTCAATCTGGAAGGCAGCGGCGAGCACAGCCGTTTGCAGGTCGCGTTCCAGGGGCAGGGGATCAAATGGCTGGTGGCAGCCTATGCCAAGCTGGAAAGTGTGTAACTTTCAGAAAAATATCACTATTTTGTAATAATCTGCTAGCCTTATACGTTGAAGGTCAATTAATGCCCTTCAGCGTTCCGTTGCGTGTTGACGCCACAGTTATTGCTGGCGTAACATGCGCGCACGATTACGCTAAGAGGACATTCGCCTTGGACACACCCAGTAGATACTGGCTCAATTCCCTGTCATCCAGGAACAACTCCTAAGGCTATCTCCTCTTGCTGATGGCCTTAGTGGTTGTCAGCGACTGCATCATTCCCGTCGCGCTGAGTCAGGCTGTTTAATGGTCTGAAACCCAATTTGTTTCTGTGTGCCCACCGAACTGTCCGATATTTTTTGCATTGGGAGTCCCGGTCATGTTGAGCGCATTTCAACTCGAAAATAACCGACTGACTCGGCTTGAAGCCGAAGAGTCACAGCCCCTCATTGATGCCGTATGGGTGGATCTGGTCGAGCCGGACGACGATGAGCGCCTTCGCGTACAATCTGAACTGGGGCAAAGCCTGGCGACACGCCCGGAACTGGAAGACATCGAAGCATCCGCCCGTTTTTTTGAAGACGAAGACGGCCTGCACATTCACTCCTTCTTCTTCTTCGAAGATGCCGAAGACCACGCGGGGAACTCCACTGTGGCGTTCACCATCCGCGATGGCCGCCTGTTCACCCTGCGCGAGCGCGAACTGCCTGCGTTTCGTCTCTACCGCATGCGCGCCCGCAGCCAGGCGATGATGGACGGTAACGCCTATGAGCTGCTGCTGGATCTGTTCGAAACCAAAATCGAACAGCTGGCGGATGAAATCGAAAACATCTACAGCGACCTGGAAAAGCTGAGCCGCGTGATCATGGAAGGCCATCAGGGTGATGAGTACGACGAAGCGTTGTCCACGCTGGCAGAGCTGGAAGATATCGGCTGGAAGGTGCGTTTGTGTCTGATGGATACCCAGCGCGCGCTGAACTTCCTGGTTCGCAAGGCGCGTCTGCCGGGCGGTCAGCTGGAGCAGGCGCGTGAGATCTTACGCGATATTGAATCCCTGCTACCGCACAACGAATCCCTGTTCCAGAAGGTCAACTTCCTGATGCAGGCGGCAATGGGCTTTATCAACATCGAGCAGAACCGCATCATCAAGATCTTCTCGGTGGTTTCCGTGGTGTTCCTGCCGCCGACGCTGGTGGCATCCAGCTACGGGATGAACTTTGAGTTTATGCCGGAGCTGAAGTGGAGCTTTGGCTACCCGGGGGCGATTATCTTTATGATCCTCGCCGGGCTGGCGCCGTACCTGTACTTCAAGCGGAAGAACTGGTTGTAAAAATCAGGCGGGTGGCGCTGCGCTTACCCGCCCTACAAAGCACCTAAATTCCTCTGCGAGTCCTGCGCTGGGTATAAATTGCATCCGCAACGAAAATCGCCAGCGCCACCCAGATAAAGGCAAACGTCACCATCTTATCCGCACCCGGCACCTCGCCGTAAAACACCACCGCCAGCAGGAACATCAGCGTCGGGCCGATGTACTGGAAGAAGCCAAGCGTCGAGAGACGCAGACGCGTTGCCGCGCCGGTGAAGCACAGCAGGGGAATCGTCGTGACCACGCCCGCCGCCATCAGCATCAGGTTCAGCGACCATGGGTTGCTGCCCATGTGGCTGGTGGCGCTGTCGGCAATACCGAACAGGTAGATCGCCGCGACAGGCAGCAGCCACAGGGTTTCAAACAGCATTCCCGTCTGCGCTTCCACGGCGATTTTTTTACGCACCAGGCCGTAGAAGGCAAAGCTGAACGCCAGCCCCAGGGCGATAACCGGCAGTGAACCGAAGGTCCACAGCTGCACCAGCACGCCGCAGAGGGCCAGAATCACCGCCACCCACTGCATCCGGCGGAAACGTTCGCCGAGGAAAATCATCCCCAGCACGATGTTCACCAGCGGGTTAATGAAGTACCCCAGGCTGGCTTCGAGCATGTGATGGTTATTCACCGCCCAGATAAACAGCAGCCAGTTTCCGCCAATCAGCACCGCAGAGAGGGCAAGCAGGAAGACCTTCTTCGGGGTTTTCAGTAGCGTTTTGACGCCTGACCACTGACGGCTGATGCTCATCAGCGCAATCATAAAGAAAAACGACCAGATGACGCGGTGAGTGAGGATCTCGTCCGCCGGGACATAGGCGATAAGCTTGAAGTACGCCGGCGCGATACCCCAAATAAAATAAGCGGCAAGGGCGAGTAAAACGCCCTGCCGCGTCTGTTTAGCATCCATCGGGAAAATCCGTTACAAAAAAGTGAAGTAATTTTACCCGAATTTGCCGTCTCAACCCACCATATAAGTGGCGGTTGCGCTGGCGATATAAACCTGCTCCTCGTTATGCAGCTCAACGCGGGCGACGGCAACTTTATTCCCGGCGCGCAGCAGGCTGCTGGTGCAGGTGAAGCGGTTTCCGCGTCCCGGACGCAGATAGTCGACACGTAAATCGATGGTTCCCATGCGCGAGAGGCGCTGGCGTAACTCATCTTCGTTGATGGTGTCATGGCGCGTCAGCGTGCTGCCCACGCACACCAGACCGGCCGCCACGTCCAGCGCAGAGGCAATCACTCCGCCGTGCAAAATGCTTTGCGCCCAGTTACCGACCATCATTGGCTGATTATTGAAACTCAGCTGAGCGAAGTCTTTTTCGTATCGCTCCAGCTCAAGACCCAGTGCACGGTTGAATGGCATGTGGTACACAAAAATCTCGCCCACGAGCTTTAAGGTTTCTTCGGCGGTGAGTGTGGCTGACATCTGACGTGGCATCCTTGTTGTTAACAAAATGTTGATTTTATGCTTCAGGATAAAGGAATGCCACTTTAAGAAACGAGGAAGCGGAAGTTATCGCAGAAGTCTGTAGAATGCCCGGACAAAACTATTCATTAAATGTCACAATTTCAGGAGAACACCACCGATGCGGACGTATCTGGGTTGGTTACTGGCGGCGGTTGCGCTGCCCCTCACAGCATATGCGCAGGAAGCGACGATCAAAGAAGTGCATGATAAACCTGCCGTTCAGGGCAGCATCATCGCCAATATGCTTCAGGAGCATGACAATCCGTTCACGCTCTACCCCTATGACACAAACTACGTGATCTATACCCAGACCAGCGATCTCAACAAAGAGGCGATAAGTTCCTATAACTGGTCTGACAATGCGCGTAAAGATGAGGTGAAGTTCCAGCTCAGCCTGGCCTTCCCGTTATGGCGCGGCATCCTGGGGCCGAACTCGGTGCTTGGTGCATCTTACACGCAGAAGTCATGGTGGCAGCTCTCCAACAGCGGGGAATCTTCACCGTTCCGCGAAACCAACTATGAACCGCAGCTGTTCCTCGGTTTCGCCACTGATTATGAGTTTGCAGGCTGGACGCTGCGCGACGTGGAGGTGGGCTATAACCACGATTCCAACGGTCGTTCCGACCCAACCTCACGCAGCTGGAATCGCGTCTATACGCGTCTGATGGCGCAGAACGGCAATTTCATGGTGGAAGTGAAGCCGTGGTACGTGGTGGGCAGCACCGATGACAACCCGGATATCACCAAATACATGGGCTATTATCAGCTTAAAGTGGGCTATCAGCTGGGTGACGCGGTGCTGAGCGCCAAAGGGCAGTACAACTGGAATACCGGCTACGGCGGCGCAGAGCTGGGCCTGAGCTACCCGGTGACGAAACACGTTCGTCTCTATACCCAGGTGTATAGCGGTTATGGCGAATCGCTGATCGACTATAACTTCAACCAGACCCGCGTTGGTGTGGGCGTCATGCTGAACGATATTTTCTAAGCTGCTCGAATGTTTTTGCGTTAAACGTTGAAGTTTCTCTCTCAGGCGCTGAAAATAGCGCCTGTTTCATTTCTGGCATATGGGGTTAACGTGGCGCAGGCGGAAGTATTGAATCAGGAATCGCTGGCTAAACAGGTTTTGCATGAAACCTTTGGCTACCAGCAGTTCCGTCCTGGCCAGGAAACCATCATTGAAACCGTGCTGGAAGGCCGCGATTGCCTGGTGGTCATGCCGACCGGCGGCGGAAAATCGCTCTGCTATCAGGTGCCCGCGCTGGTACTTAATGGCCTGACGGTTGTGGTCTCCCCCCTTATTTCCCTGATGAAAGACCAGGTCGACCAGCTGCTTGCCAACGGCGTGGCGGCGGCCTGTCTTAACTCGACGCAAACCCGCGAGCATCAGCAAGAGGTGATGGCCGGGTGCCGCACCGGGCAGATCCGCCTGCTGTATATCGCGCCAGAGCGCCTGATGCTGGACAACTTCCTCGACCACCTGGCGCACTGGAACCCGGTGCTGCTGGCGGTGGATGAAGCGCACTGTATCTCCCAGTGGGGGCACGATTTCCGCCCGGAATATGCCGCCCTCGGCCAGCTGCGTCAGCGCTTCCCTGAGCTGCCGTTTATGGCGCTTACCGCCACGGCGGATGACACCACGCGTCAGGACATCGTTCGCCTGCTGGGGCTGAAAGACCCCTATATTCAGGTCAGCAGCTTCGACCGGCCGAACATCCGCTATATGCTGATGGAAAAATTCAAGCCGCTGGATCAGCTCCTGCGCTACGTGCAGGAGCAGCGCGGCAAGTCCGGCATCATCTACTGCAACAGCCGCGCGAAGGTGGAAGACACCGCTGCGCGTCTGCAAAATCGCGGCTTTAGCGCGGCGGCATACCATGCCGGGTTAGAAAACCACATCCGCGCCGACGTACAGGAAAAATTCCAGCGCGACGACCTGCAAATCGTGGTCGCAACGGTGGCGTTCGGGATGGGGATCAACAAGCCCAACGTGCGCTTTGTGGTGCACTTTGATATCCCGCGCAATATCGAATCCTATTATCAGGAAACCGGCCGCGCCGGGCGTGATGGCCTGCCTGCGGAAGCGATGCTGTTTTACGATCCGGCGGATATGGCGTGGCTGCGCCGCTGTCTCGAGGAGAAACCGCAGGGGCAGTTGCAGGATATCGAACGCCACAAGCTTAACGCGATGGGTGCCTTCGCCGAAGCGCAAACCTGCCGCCGTCTGGTGCTGCTCAACTACTTTGGTGAAGGGCGACAGGCGCCGTGCGGCAACTGCGATATCTGCCTCGACCCGCCGAAGCAGTACGACGGTCTGATGGACGCGCGCAAAGCGCTCTCGACTATCGGACGCGTGAACCAGCGCTTTGGGATGGGCTACGTCGTCGAAGTGCTGCGTGGGGCTAACAACCAGCGTATCCGCGACATGGGGCACGACAAGCTGCCGGTTTACGGCATCGGGAAAGACCAGAGCCACGAGCACTGGGTAAGCATCATCCGCCAGCTGATCCATCTCGGCTTTGCCACGCAAAATATTGCTCAGCACTCTGCGCTTCAGCTTACCGAAGCGGCGCGACCGGTCCTGCGCGGTGAGGTTGAACTGAAGCTCGCCGTTCCGCGCGTCGTCGCCCTCAAGCCGCGCGTGATGCAAAAATCCTACGGCGGCAACTACGATCGCAAGCTGTTCGCCAAGCTGCGCAAGCTGCGTAAAGCCATTGCCGATGAAGAGAACATCCCGCCATACGTGGTGTTCAATGACGCGACGCTGATCGAGATGGCCGAGCAAATGCCACTCAGCGCCAGCGAGATGCTCAGCGTCAACGGCGTCGGCACGCGCAAGCTGGAGCGCTTTGGTAAAGAGTTTATGGCGCTTATCCGTTCCCACGCTGATGGTGATGATGAGGAGTAGTCAGCCGGGCGAAAAAGTGCCAGGATGATGAATCACTACATTATTTCCCCGCGAGCTAATTATGTTAATGCTATTTCTCACCGTGGCGTTAGTGCACATCGTTGCGCTGATGAGCCCTGGCCCTGACTTCTTCTTCGTGTCACAAACGGCCGTCAGCCGCTCCCGCAAAGAGGCGATGATGGGTGTGCTCGGTATCACCATGGGCGTTATGGTCTGGGCGGCGGTTGCGCTGCTTGGTCTGAACCTGATCCTGGCGAAAATGGCGTGGCTGCATAACATCATCATGGTTGGCGGCGGTCTGTACCTGTGCTGGATGGGCTACCAGATGCTGCGCGGGGCGCTGAAGAAAGAAGAGAAAAAGCCGGAAGAGCCAAAGGTTGAGCTGGCAACGGGCGGCCGTAGCTTTGTGAAAGGGCTGCTGACTAACCTGGCGAACCCGAAAGCGATTATTTACTTCGGCTCTGTGTTCTCGCTGTTTGTGGGGGATAACGTCGGTGCGGGCGCGCGCTGGGGGATCTTCCTGCTAATCGTTGTTGAGACGTTCGCCTGGTTTACCGTTGTGGCAAGCCTGTTTGCTTTACCGGCGATGCGTCGCGGCTACCAGCGCATCGCGAAGTGGATCGACGGCTTTGCCGGCGCACTGTTCGCCGGCTTCGGCATTCATCTCATCATTTCTCGCTAAGCATGACGCGCTGACGCAAGCAGCGCGCCAACCAGCATAAACAGCGAACCAAAGACTTTGTTCAGGGCCTTCATCTGCTTAGGCCCTTTGATCCACGCCGCAATTCGCTGCGCCAGCGTCGCGTAACCAATCATCACAATGATATCGACAATAATGGTGGTCGCGCCCAGCACCACGTACTGCATCACCTGGGGCTGATGCGGCACGATAAACTGCGGGAACAGGGCGGCGAGGAACACAATGCTTTTCGGGTTGGTTAGGTTAACGAATACCGCGCGCTTAAACAGGTGGCCGCGTGTTTGCGTCCGGGAGAGCGTATGCAGATCAATCGAGCCTGCGGCGCGCCACTGCTGAATGCCCAGCCAGATAAGATACGCTGCGCCAGCCCATTTCAGCACCTCGAAGGCCAGTACCGAACGGGAGAACAGCGTGCCCAGACCAATCCCCACCAGCACAATGTGAATGCCAAGCCCTGTCTGTAAACCGGCAATTGACGCCGCCGCGCCGCGATAGCCGTGATTAATGGAGGTGGTCATGGTGTTGATTGCGCCCGAGCCAGGTGAAAGGCTGAGGATGATGGATGTCAGCAGGTAAGCGAACCACCATTCGAAGGTCATTTGAAACTCCCGGATCGTCTGTTTTTATGCCACAATACGCTATTGTTGAGTCATTTTGTGACCGGTGACGAAAAAAACGATATTCCCTGAATTACGGGGGGTGGAAACCCAATGTTTCAGCAGAAAAAGGACTGGGAAACACGAGAAAACGCATTTGCTGCTTTCTCCATGGGGCCGCTGACCGATTTCTGGCGCCAGCGTGAGGAAGATGAGTTTATGGGCGTCGGGGATATCCCGGTACGCTTCGTTCGTTTCCATGATGAAAAAAATGACCGGGTGATTGTGGTTTGCCCCGGGCGCATCGAAAGCTATATCAAATATGCCGAGCTGGCGTATGACCTGTTCCATCTGGGCTTTGATGTGTTAATTATCGACCATCGCGGGCAGGGGCTTTCCGGCCGGATGCTGCCGGATACCCATCGCGGCCACGTGGATAACTTCAGCGATTACGTCGACGATCTGGCCGCGTTCTGGCAGCAGGAAGTGCAGCCCGGACCGTGGCGCAAGCGTTATATTCTTGCCCACTCCATGGGGGGCGCGATCTCGACGTTGTTTTTGCAGCGCCATAAGCACCAGTGCGACGCCATTGCGCTGACCGCGCCGATGTACGGCATTGTGATACGTTTTCCTGACTGGATGGTGCGCCATCTTCTCGACTGGGCTGAGGGCCATCAGCGCATTCGTGAAGGCTATGCCATCGGAACAGGACGCTGGCGGGCGTTGCCGTTTGCCATCAACGTGTTAACCCACAGTCGGCAGCGTTATCGCCGCAACCTGCGTTTTTATGCCGATGAACCGCGTCTGCGGGTCGGCGGCCCCACCTGGCACTGGGTGCGGGAAGGTATTCATGCCGGTGAGCAGGTGCTGGCGGGCGTAGGCGATGATGACACGCCGACGCTTCTGATCCAGGCGGAAGAAGAGCGTGTGGTGGATAACCGCATGCATGACCGCTATTGTGAACTTCGCGCCGCGGCGGGCCATCCCTGTGAAGGGGGTAAACCGCTGGTCATCAACGGTGCGTACCATGAGATCCTTTTTGAAAAGGACGCTATGCGCTCAGTCGCGCTCAACGCCATTGTTGAATTTTTCAACAGGCATAACTGATTATTGTTTTCCACCAGAGGTTGAAATCCCTATGTACCAGGTTGTTGCATCTGATTTAGATGGCACGCTGCTTTCCCCCGACCACACCCTGTCGCCTTATGCGAAAGAGACCTTAAAACTCCTGACTGCCCGTGGCGTGAACTTTGTGTTCGCCACCGGCCGCCACCACGTGGACGTGGGGCAGATCCGCGATAACCTGGAGATCAAGTCGTACATGATCACCTCCAACGGTGCGCGCGTACACGACACGGACGGCAACCTGATTTTTACCCACAATCTCGATCGCGACATCGCCACTGATTTGTTCGGCATTGTGCATAACAACCCGGATATCGTCACTAACGTTTATCGCGACGACGAGTGGTTTATGAACCGTCATCGCCCGGACGAAATGCGTTTCTTCAAGGAAGCCGTCTTCAACTACTCCCTGTATGAACCGGGTTTGCTGGATCCTGAAGGGATCAGCAAGGTATTCTTTACCTGCGAAAGTCACGAAGCGCTGCTTCCGCTGGAGCAGGCGATCAACGCCCGCTGGGGAGACCGCGTGAACGTGAGCTTCTCCACGCTGACTTGTCTGGAAGTGATGGCGGGCGGGGTGTCCAAAGGTCACGCGCTGGAAGCGGTCGCGAAGCGTCTGGGCTTTGATCTGAAAGACTGCATCGCGTTCGGCGATGGCATGAACGATGCCGAGATGCTCTCCATGGCGGGCAAAGGCTGCATCATGCAGAACGCGCACCAGCGCCTGAAAGATCTGCACCCGGAGCTGGAAGTGATTGGCACCAACGCAGACAACGCGGTACCTAAGTATTTGCGCAAACTGTTCCTTGAATAATCTTCATTTGATTATTTATTGTTCAGATGTCAACTAAAGAGTTCGCTACAATGCCTCTCCTTCTTTCTGAGAGACAAGCATTGTGGCGCTACTCATTATCACCACTATCCTGTGGGCCTTCTCCTTTAGCCTGATTGGCGAATACCTTGCCGGATCGGTCGACAGCTACTTTTCGGTGCTGATGCGTGTGGGGCTGGCGGCGCTGGTGTTCCTGCCGTTCCTGCGTACCCGCGGGCAATCGCTGAAAACCATTCTGCTGTATATGCTGGTGGGCGCGATGCAGCTCGGCATCATGTACCTGTTCAGCTTCCGGGCTTACGTCTACCTCTCCGTCTCGGAATTTCTGCTTTTTACCGTGCTCACGCCGCTCTATATCACGCTGATTTACGACCTGCTCAGCAGGCGCCGCCTGCGCTGGGGATATCTGCTGAGCGCGGCGCTGGCAGTCATTGGCGCGGCGATAATTCGCTATGACAAGGTGAGCGATCACTTCTGGACCGGGCTGATGTTCGTCCAGCTGGCCAATATCAGCTTCGCCATCGGGATGGTGGGCTACAAACGCCTCATGGAGACCCGCCCGATGCCGCAGCATAACGCGTTTGCGTGGTTCTATATGGGCGCAGCGATTGTCGCGATTGCGGCATGGTTTATGCTCGGCAACCCGCAAAAGCTGCCGACCACCCCCGTGCAGTGGAGCGTTCTGGTCTGGCTGGGCGTGGTGGCCTCGGGGCTGGGCTACTTTATGTGGAACTACGGCGCGACGCAGGTAGACGCCGGAACGCTGGGGATCATGAACAACGTGCACGTGCCGGCGGGGCTACTGGTGAACCTCGCCATCTGGCAGGAACAGCCGCACTGGCCGAGTTTCCTTATTGGGGGAACGGTGATCCTGGCTTCGCTGTGGGTACATCGCCGCTGGGTCGCTCCGCGCTCCGCACAAACGGAAGATGGTCGCACGCGTGGTTCCGCGCTGAGCGAATAAACGCTTCCGTAATCGGCTGACGCTGCTCGCCGTCGCGCACGGCGGCGTACAGCCGGCTCCACAGTCCTTCACCCAGGGTTTTGGTAACCACCAGACCCTGGCGTTCAACCGTCTCGACCACCCAGTGCGGCAGCGCCGCAATTCCCATTCTGGCCGCCACCATCTGAATTAACAGCAGCGTGTTATCCACGCTTTTCAGCTGTGGGCTGATGCCTGCGGGTTGCAGGAAATGGCGCCAGATATCCAGACGACTGCGCTGTACCGGATAAATCAGCAGCGTCTCCGTTGCCAGATCTTCCGGCGTGATACGCGTTTTGGCGGCCAGCGGATGGTCCGGGGCCAGCACCAGACGCACCTCAAAATCAAACATTGGCGAATAGTGCAGACCGCTGCGCGGCAGAATATCTGAGGTCATCACCAGATCCAGCTCACCCTGCTGAAGCGACGGCTGCGGATCAAACGTGACGCCGGACTTGAAGTCCATCTCCACCTGCGGCCACTTCTGGCGGAAGTTCTCAAGCGCGGGGGTCAGCCACTGAATACAGCTGTGACACTCAATGGCGATGCGCAGGGTGGTCTGCTGCGGCTCGTTACAGGACTGCAACGCGCTGGCAATCTGCGGCAGCACCTGGTTCGCCAGCTGAAGCAAAATTTCGCCCTGCGGCGTAAAGCGCAAAGGCTGGCTCTTACGCACAAAAAGACGAAAGCCGAGGCGTTGTTCCAGATCGCTGAACTGGTGAGAAAGGGCTGACTGAGTCTGGTGCAGCGTGGCCGCTGCCGCCGCAAGAGAACCGCAGTTCCGCAACGCTTGTAGCGTTTTCAGGTGTTTTATCTCGATCATGAAAGTCCTTCACTTCGCCATGAACATTTTGCGCTTGAGGAATATACAGTACCTGCCAATTATAGATGTGTAAACATCTGGACGTCTAAATAACGAATTTCACAAGGGGCATACCATGACAATCCGCACTCACACCCTCGGTTTCCCTCGCGTTGGCCTGCGTCGCGAGCTAAAAAAAGCGCAAGAAAGCTACTGGGCAGGTAACGCCACCCGTGAAGAACTGCTGGCGGTGGGACGTGAGCTGCGCGCGCGTCACTGGGATCAGCAAAAACAGGCGGGCATTGACCTGCTGCCGGTGGGCGATTTCGCCTGGTACGACCATGTTCTGACCACCAGCCTGCTGCTTGGCAACGTGCCGGCTCGTCATCAGAACAACGATGGATCGGTGGATATCGATACCCTGTTCCGCATCGGCCGTGGCCGCGCGCCAACGGGTGAGCCAGCGGCAGCGGCGGAAATGACCAAGTGGTTCAACACCAACTATCACTATATGGTGCCGGAGTTCGTTAAAGGCCAGCAGTTCAAACTGACCTGGACCCAGCTTCTGGATGAAGTGGACGAAGCGCTGGCGCTGGGTCACCAGGTGAAACCCGTGCTGCTGGGGCCGATAACCTACCTGTGGCTGGGCAAAGTGAAAGGTGAACAGTTCGACCGCCTCAGCCTGCTGAACGACATTCTGCCGGTTTATAAGCAGGTGCTGATTGAGCTGGGCAAACGCGGCATTCAGTGGGTGCAAATCGATGAACCGGCGCTGGTGCTTGAGCTGCCGCAGGCGTGGCTTGACGCCTTCAAACCGGCGTATAACGCGCTCACCGGGCAGGTGAAGCTGCTGCTGACCACCTACTTCGAAGGCGTCACGCCGAACCTGAAAACCATTACCGCGCTGCCGGTTCAGGGTCTGCACATTGACCTCGTTCACGGCAAAGACGATGTAGCAGAGTTGCACAAGCGTCTGCCAGTGGACTGGCTGCTCTCTGCCGGTCTGGTGAATGGTCGTAACGTCTGGCGTGCCGATCTCACCGAGAAATATGCACAAATTAAAGACATAGTCGGTAAACGTGAATTGTGGGTGGCCTCTTCCTGTTCCCTGCTGCATAGCCCGATTGACCTGAGCGTGGAGACCCGACTCGACCCTGAGGTGAAAAGCTGGTTTGCCTTCGCCCTGCAAAAGTGTGAGGAGCTGGCTCTGCTGCGCGACGCGTTGAACAGCGGCGACACGGCAGCGATTAGCGACTGGAGCGCTCCGATCCAGGCGCGCCGTCACTCGACGCGCGTGCATAACCCGGCAGTGGAAAAACGTCTGGCGGCCATCACCGCCCGGGACAGCCAGCGCCAGAGCCCGTATGAAGTGCGCGCCGAAGCCCAGCGTGCGCGCTTTAACCTGCCCGCGTGGCCGACCACGACAATCGGCTCCTTCCCGCAGACTACCGAGATCCGCAGCCTGCGCCTGGACTTCAAAAAGGGCAATCTGGATGCGAATCACTACCGCACCGGTATTGCGGAACACATCAAACAGGCGATTATCGAGCAGGAACGTTTAGGTCTGGACGTGCTGGTGCACGGTGAAGCCGAGCGTAACGACATGGTGGAATACTTCGGTGAGCACCTGGACGGGTTTGTCTTTACCCAGAACGGTTGGGTGCAGAGCTACGGCTCCCGCTGCGTGAAGCCGCCGGTGGTAATCGGCGACGTCAGCCGCCCGGAAGCGATTACCGTGGAGTGGGCGAAGTATGCCCAGTCTCTGACCGACAAACCGGTAAAAGGCATGCTGACGGGTCCGGTGACCATTCTCTGCTGGTCGTTCCCGCGTGAAGACGTAACCCGGGAAACCATCGCCAAACAGATCGCCCTGGCGCTGCGCGATGAAGTTGCGGATCTGGAAGCGGCCGGGATTGGCATCATTCAGATCGACGAACCTGCGCTGCGTGAAGGTTTGCCGCTGCGTCGCAGCGACTGGGATGCTTACTTACAGTGGGGCGTGGAGGCGTTCCGCCTCAACGCGGCCGTCGCGAAGGACGATACGCAGATCCACACCCACATGTGTTACTGCGAATTTAACGACATCATGGACTCCATTGCCGCGCTCGACGCCGATGTGATCACCATCGAGACCTCGCGTTCAGACATGGAACTGCTGGAGTCGTTCGAAGAGTTCGACTACCCGAACGAAATCGGGCCGGGCGTGTACGACATTCACTCCCCGAATGTGCCAAGCGTGGAGTGGATTGAATCGCTGCTGCAAAAAGCGGCCCAGCGCATCCCGGCGGAACGTCTGTGGGTAAACCCGGACTGCGGCCTGAAAACCCGTGGCTGGCCTGAAACCCGCGCGGCGCTGGCGAACATGGTGAAGGCGGCGCAGAATTTGCGTCAGGCTTGATGAAATGTAGGCCCGGTCAGGCGTAGCCGCCACCGGGCTTTTTGCTTTTACGCTTTTTTCCCGCCGTACTGGCTAAACCATGTCAGCATCCGCTGCCAGCCATCTTTCGCCGATTCCGCATGATAGCTCGGACGATAATCGGCATTAAAGGCGTGCCCGGCTTCCGGATACACCACAATTTCCGCCTTCGCGTTTGCTGCGCGCAACGCATGGCGCATGGTCTCGACCGTATCAAGCGGGATCCCGGTATCCTGACCGCCATAGAGCCCCAACACAGGCGCATTTAAATCCGTCGCAATATCAACAGGTTGCTTCGGTGAATTCAGCGTTTTTTCACCCACCAGCTTGCCGTACCAGGCCACGGCCGCTTTTAGCTGCGGGTTATGCGCGGCGTACAACCAGCTAATGCGTCCGCCCCAACAGAAGCCAGTCACCATCAGACGATGCGCATCGCCACCGTTGCGCGCTGCCCAGCTGGCAACGTGGTCGAGATCGGCCAGCACCTGCGCGTCCGGCACTT
The DNA here is from genome assembly GCF_015159675.1 of Enterobacter cloacae complex sp. S2. Classification (NCBI taxonomy): domain Bacteria; kingdom Pseudomonadati; phylum Pseudomonadota; class Gammaproteobacteria; order Enterobacterales; family Enterobacteriaceae; genus Enterobacter; species Enterobacter cloacae complex sp. S2. The sequence continues at coordinate 67,124 of NZ_JADDTS010000016.1, read as the reverse complement.
TGCTGACCAGGTTGCTGAACAGCGTCGGGATGTCGCTGTAATCATTCGGATCGCCCTGACGGAAATAGAGTTCCGGCGCAACGGCCAGGTAACCCTCCAGCGCCAGACGGCGGCAGAGGTCGCGAATATGTTCATGAACGCCAAATATTTCCTGCACCACGATCACGATGGGCAGCGGGCCATCGGCGGATTTTGGCCTCGCGTGGTACGCTGGCATGTTCTCTCCCTGGGAGGGAATGGAGGTCTCGCCTGCGGTAATGGCCTCTTCAGGGGTTGAGACGATGGTTGAAGCATGCGGGGCCGCAGCAGGTGCAAAACCGGTTTTTTCAGTCATGGCATTCTCCGTACCAATGAATGGATTAGCGCAAAGATAAATATAGACACCAGGTTAACAACCCACAGTGCCTTATAGCGTCTATCTTTTGTGCAGCACCCGGCGATATAACTTGTTAATGTGATGTGAATCACCATTTTATGGAAATTAACTGCAATCATTTTCATTCATGGTGAGGTGTGTCACGAAATAATGCACATTGCTTCTGTAAAGTACCGTTTTACTTCTTCTGACAAACCGACCCACAGAGGAGTCACCTATGTCTAAGTCTGATGTTTTTCATCTCGGCCTCACTAAAAACGATTTACAAGGGGCTACGCTTGCTATCGTCCCTGGCGATCCTGAGCGTGTGGAAAAGATCGCCGCGCTGATGGATAAGCCGGTTAAGCTGGCAGCGCATCGCGAATTCACCACCTGGCGCGCAGAGCTGGACGGTAAAGCGGTGATCGTGTGCTCTACCGGTATCGGTGGCCCGTCTACCTCTATCGCCGTTGAAGAGCTGGCACAGCTGGGCATTCGTACTTTCCTGCGCATTGGCACCACAGGCGCCATTCAGCCGCACATCAACGTGGGCGACGTGCTGGTTACCACCGCATCCGTGCGTCTGGACGGGGCAAGCCTGCACTTTGCACCGATGGAATTCCCGGCAGTGGCTGATTTCGAATGCACCACCGCGCTGGTTGAAGCCGCGAAGTCCGTGGGCGCCACCACCCACGTGGGCGTCACTGCCTCTTCCGATACCTTCTACCCGGGCCAGGAGCGTTACGACACCTTCTCTGGTCGCGTGGTGAGCCGTTTCAAAGGCTCAATGGAAGAGTGGCAGTCGATGGGCGTCATGAACTACGAAATGGAATCTGCGACGCTGCTGACCATGTGCGCAAGCCAGGGTCTGCGTGCCGGTATGGTGGCGGGCGTTATCGTCAACCGTACCCAGCAGGAGATCCCGAACGCTGAAACCATGAAGCAGACTGAAAGCCATGCGGTGAAAATCGTGGTTGAAGCGGCGCGCCGTCTGATCTAATTCTCTCTTCAGTGCTAAAAGGCCGACATGCTCGGCCTTTCTTTTTTGCGTAACGCCTCGCAGGAAAACCCTTTCAAACTGGACGTTCATACAGCACAATTCTATTTTGTGCGGGTTACACGTGGATGCAGGGGGCATTGTGGATATCTCAATCCTGGTTTATGCGGTAGTTGCGCTGGTGAGCGTGGGGATTGGCTGGCTCATTTGCGGCTACCAACATGCTCAGCAGAAAGCCGATCAGCTGGCAGAGCGCGAAGAGATCGTCGCCGAACTCAGCGCGACGAAACAACAGCTTGCGCTGTGTGACCACTGGCGCGATGAGTGTGAACTGCTCAATAACGAACTGCGCAATCTGCGCGACATTAACACCTCGCTGGAGGCCGATCTCCGGGAAGTGACCACCCGCCTTGAATCCACCCAACTGCACGCCGAAGACAAAATCCGTCAGATGATCAACAGCGAGCAGCGTCTTAGCGAGCAGTTTGAGAACCTTGCGAACCGCATTTTTGAGCACAGCAATCGCCGCGTGGATGAGCAGAACCGCCAGAGCCTGAACAGCCTGCTGACGCCGCTGCGTGAACAGCTGGACGGCTTTCGCCGTCAGGTGCAGGACAGCTTTGGTCAGGAGGCTCGCGAGCGCCACACGCTGGCGCATGAGATCCGTAATCTCCAGCAGCTGAATGCGCAGATGGCTCAGGAGGCGGTTAACCTGACGCGCGCACTGAAAGGTGATAACAAAGCGCAGGGAAACTGGGGCGAAGTGGTCATGACGCGCGTGCTGGAGGCCTCTGGCCTGCGTGAAGGATACGAATACGAAACGCAGGTCAGCATTGAAAACGATGCGCGCTCGCGAATGCAGCCGGATGTCATTGTTCGTCTGCCGCAGGGCAAAGATGTGGTTATCGACGCCAAAATGACGCTGGTGGCCTATGAGCGCTACTTCAACGCGGAAGATGACTATACCCGCGAAACAGCGTTGCAGGAGCATATCGCCTCCGTGCGTAACCATATCCGTCTGCTGGGCAGAAAAGATTATCAACAGTTGCCGGGGCTGCGATCGCTGGATTATGTGCTGATGTTCATTCCGGTTGAGCCAGCCTTCCTGCTGGCGCTCGACAGACAGCCTGAACTGATCACCGAAGCGCTGAAAAATAACATTATGCTGGTCAGCCCCACCACGCTGCTGGTGGCGTTACGTACCATTGCCAACCTGTGGCGTTATGAGCACCAAAGCCGAAACGCGCAGCAGATTGCCGATCGCGCCAGCAAGCTGTACGACAAAATGCGGCTGTTTGTGGACGATATGTCCTCGGTGGGGCAAAGCCTGGATCGCGCGCAGGATAACTACCGCCAGGCGATGAAAAAACTCTCCTCCGGGCGCGGCAATTTGCTGGCGCAGGCGGAGGCGTTTCGCAGCCTGGGGGTGGAAGTTAAACGCGAGATTAATCCGGAACTGGTGGAGCAGGCTACGGCTCAGGACGAGGAGTTTCGTCTGCGTGAAGGCGATGGTGAGCAAAATAGCCGCAATGAAGACAATGGGTTAGCGGCGAGTTTATCCCCCGAAGCGCAGTCGGCGCGTTTCTTTCACGGTGGTTGAAACGTAGGGCAAATGCGCCCAATCTGTTACACTTCACGAACATTTGACTGATTAGCAGGCTCTGAGATGGTTGACGATTCACAAGACACAACGCACTTTGGCTTTCAGACTGTCGCCAAAGCGCAGAAAGCTGACATGGTGGCCCACGTATTTCATTCCGTGGCGGCGAAGTACGATGTGATGAATGATTTGATGTCGTTTGGCATTCATCGCTTGTGGAAGCGCTTCACTATTGATTGCAGCGGCGTGCGCCGTGGACAAAAGGTGCTGGATTTAGCCGGCGGCACAGGGGATCTGACCGCTAAATTCTCCCGTCTGGTTGGCGAAACCGGTCGCGTGGTGCTGGCAGATATCAACGACTCCATGCTGAAAATGGGACGCGAAAAGCTGCGTAACATCGGCGTGGTAGGCAACGTTGAATATGTTCAGGCCAACGCCGAAGCGCTGCCGTTCCCGGACAATACGTTCGACTGCATCACCATCTCCTTCGGCCTGCGTAACGTGACCGATAAAGATAAAGCGCTGCGCTCTATGTACCGCGTGCTGAAGCCGGGCGGCCGACTGCTGGTACTCGAGTTTTCTAAACCGATTATCGACCCGCTGAGCAAAGCTTACGATGCCTATTCCTTCCACGTTCTGCCGCGCATCGGCGAGCTGGTGGCAAACGATGCAGAAAGTTACCGTTATCTGGCCGAATCCATCCGAATGCACCCGGATCAGGACACGCTGAAAGCGATGATGCAGGATGCGGAGTTTGAAAACGTGGAATACTTCAATATGACGGCGGGTGTCGTCGCGCTGCATCGTGGTTACAAGTTCTGAGTGGAGGTTTCCCGTGCCCATTAAACCCTTAGTCACCGCAGGCATCGAGAATGTACTGAATGCCTTTCTGTATCGCGCCCCGGCGCTGAAAACCGCACGTCAGCGGCTTAACGGAAAGGTGCTGCGTATCGTTTTAAAAGAGTTCTCGACGCCGCTTGTGCTGGTCTTCAGCGAACGCCAGCTTGACGTTCTGGGGGAGTGGGAAGGCGAGGCTGACTGCTCGGTGATTACGCACATGAGCGTATTGCCAAAACTGCGTGACCGTCAGCAGATGACGGCGCTTATTCGCAGCGGTGAGCTGGAGGTCGAGGGCGATATTCAGGTGGTACAGAACTTCGTTGCACTCAGCGATCAGGCTGAATTTGACCCCGCGGAACTGCTGGCGCCCTATATCGGCGACATCGCGGCTGAAGGGATAAGCAAAACGCTGCGCACGGGTTCCACTTTCCTGCGTAAAGGCCTGCTCCGTCAACAGCGCTATGCTGCCGAGGTGCTGACCGAAGAGTGGCGTATGGCGCCTGGGCCTTTAGAAGTCGCCTGGTTTGCAGAAGAGACCGCGGCAGTTGAGCGCGCAGTTGATGCGTTAACCAAACGGCTTGAAAAACTGGAGGGCAAATGACGCCTGGTGAAATTCGGCGCCTCTATTTTATCGTTCGCACCTTTTTGAGCTACGGGCTCGACGAGCTTATCCCCAGAATGCGTATCACCCTGCCGCTTCGGCTTTGGCGTCGCACGCTGTTCTGGATGCCGAATCGCCATAAGGATCAGGAGCTCGGCGCACGCCTGCGTCTTGCGTTGCAGGAGCTGGGACCGGTCTGGATCAAGTTTGGGCAGATGCTCTCAACGCGTCGCGACCTTTTCCCGCCGCAGATTGCCGATCAGCTCGCGCTATTGCAGGACCGCGTCGCTCCGTTTGACGGAGAGAGAGCGAAGAAACAAATCGAAGAAGCGATGGGCAATATCCCCATCGAGACCTGGTTTGATGATTTCGACATTCAGCCTCTGGCCTCTGCCTCTATTGCGCAGGTTCACACCGCGCGCCTGAAGGAGAATGGCAAAGAGGTGGTCATTAAGGTGATTCGCCCGGATATCCTGCCGGTTATCAGAGCGGACATGAAGCTGATCTATCGCCTGGCTCGCTGGGTGCCGCGTCTGTTGCCGGATGGCCGCCGTCTGCGTCCGCTGGAAGTGGTACGGGAATACGAAAAAACGCTCATCGATGAACTTAACCTGCTGCGTGAATCGGCGAACGCCATTCAGCTGCGTCGAAACTTTGAAGACAGCCCGATGCTGTATGTTCCTGAAGTCTATTCTGACTATTGCAGTCAGAACATGATGGTGATGGAACGTATCTACGGCATCCCGGTCTCGGACGTGGTAGCGCTGGAAAAACAGGGCACCAACATGAAGCTGCTTGCCGAGCGCGGCGTGCAGGTCTTCTTTACTCAGGTTTTCCGCGACAGCTTCTTCCATGCTGACATGCATCCGGGCAACATTTTCGTCAGCTATGAGCACCCGGAAGATCCGAAATACATCGGCATCGACTGCGGTATTGTCGGCTCGCTGAATAAAGAGGATAAGCGTTATCTCGCCGAGAACTTTATCGCTTTCTTCAATCGCGACTACCGTAAGGTGGCCGAACTGCACGTGGATTCAGGATGGGTTCCGCCAGATACCAACGTGGAAGAGTTTGAATTTGCGATCCGTACCGTCTGTGAGCCAATTTTTGAAAAGCCGCTCTCAGAGATCTCTTTCGGGCATGTTCTGCTCAACCTGTTCAACACCGCACGCCGTTTTAATATGGAAGTGCAGCCACAATTAGTTTTACTTCAGAAAACATTACTTTACGTTGAGGGCGTAGGCCGCCAGCTCTATCCTCAGTTAGACTTGTGGAAAACCGCGAAACCGTTCCTCGAATCCTGGATTAAGGATCAGGTCGGTATTCCAGCCCTGGTTCGCTCGCTTAAAGAGAAAGGCCCGTTCTGGATTGAAAAAATGCCAGAAATTCCTGAACTGGTTTACGACAGTTTGCGTCAGAGCAAGAACCTTCAGCACAGCATGGATAAAATCGCGCACGAGCTTCAATCCAGTCGCGTGCGTCAGGGGCAGTCCCGCTATCTCTTCGGAATTGGCGCGACGCTGCTGATAAGCGGCACGTTGCTGTTGATCAATCGTCCGGACTGGGAAATGATGCCAGCCTGGATTATGGCTGCCGGTGTGGTTGTCTGGCTTGCTGGCTGGCAAAAAACACGCTGAATTAGCGTCGCTATCGAGGGATTGCATACGTATAATGCGATCTGACTAATTAATCATCTATCACTGGGGAACACGCATGGGTGGTATCAGTATCTGGCAGTTAGTGATCATTGCCGTCATCGTTGTGCTGCTGTTCGGCACGAAAAAACTCGGATCAATTGGTTCCGACCTGGGCGCGTCAATCAAAGGCTTCAAGAAAGCCATGAGCGATGATGAGAATAAGCAGGAAAAAAGCGGTCAGGACGCTGATTTTACCGCTAAATCTATCGCCGATAAGCAGGACGAAGCCAAAAAGGAAGAGGCCAAACGTCACGATAAAGAGCAGGTGTAATTCGTGTTCGACATTGGTTTTGGTGAGTTACTGCTGGTCTTTGTGATTGGTTTGATTGTGCTGGGGCCGCAGCGTTTACCCGTTGCGGTAAAAACTGTCGTGGGCTGGGTGCGTGCGCTCCGTTCGCTGGCAACGACCGTGCAGAACGAGCTGGCGCAGGAACTGAAGCTTCAGGAATTTCAGGACAGCCTGAAAAAGGTTGAAAAGGCGAGCATGGATAACCTGACGCCGGAGTTGAAAGCATCCATGGATGAGTTGCGCGAAGCGGCTGAATCCATGAAGCGCTCATACAGCGTTAACGATCCTGAGAAGGCGAGTGATGAAGCAAACACCATCCATAATCCGGTGGTGAAGGGCAGCGAAGAGCAGCGCGAGGGTGTGACGCCTTCCAGCGCGGAGCATCAGGCTGCTTCGCCAGAGCAATCGCCGCAGAAGCCCGAAGTGAAAAAGCAGGTGCCGCCGGAAGAGCCCGTGGTCAAAACGGCTGAGGTAAAACCCGCCGCGCCCGTTTCCGAATCATCCCCCTCGTCGAGTGATAAAGCGTAAACATGGCAGTAGATGATACTCAACCGCTGATTACGCACCTCATTGAGCTGCGTAAGCGTCTGTTAAACTGCATTATTGCGGTTTTCCTCATTTTTTTATGTCTGGTCTATTTTGCCAACGATATCTATCAGGTGGTTTCCGCACCGCTGATTAAGCAGATGCCGCTGGGCGCAACGATGATTGCAACGGACGTTGCCTCGCCGTTCTTTACCCCGATCAAGCTGACCTTCTGGGTGTCGTTGATTGCCTCTGCGCCGGTCATTTTGTATCAGGTCTGGGCATTTGTGGCACCCGCGCTGTACAGGCATGAACGCAAGCTGGTTATTCCGCTGCTGGTGTCCAGTTCGCTGCTGTTTTATATCGGTATGGCGTTCGCCTACTTCGTTGTCTTCCCGCTGGCCTTCGGCTTCCTGACGCATACCGCGCCGGAAGGGGTACAGGTGTCGACGGACATCGCCAGCTACCTCAGCTTCGTTATGGCGCTGTTTATGGCCTTTGGTGTCGCCTTCGAGGTGCCCGTCGCGATTGTCCTGCTCTGCTGGGTGGGGGTGACCACGCCTGACGATCTGCGTAAGAAGCGCCCGTACATCCTGGTAGGGGCATTTGTCGTAGGTATGCTGTTAACGCCACCGGACGTCTTCTCGCAAACCTTACTGGCGATACCCATGTACTGCCTGTTTGAAGTCGGCGTATTCTTCGCTCGTTTCTACGTCGGAAAGGGGCGTACCCGGGACGAAGAAGACGAGCCGTCTGAAGAGACTACTAAAGAATAAAACCAACCGCCCGTCAGGGCGGTTGTCATATGGGGATACGTATGTTTGATATCGGGCTTAACCTGACCAGCGCCCAGTTTGCGAAAGACCGCGATGAGGTGGTGGCGCGCGCCTTTGCCGCCGGCGTGAACGGGCTGTTACTGACGGGAACAAATCTGCATGAGAGTGAGCAGGCACGGCAGCTGGCGCAACGCTATCAACACTGCTGGTCCACTGCAGGCGTGCATCCTCATGACAGCAGCCAGTGGACTCAGGAAAGCGCTGAGGCGCTTCATCGTCTGGCGGCTACGCCAGAAGTGGTTGCCATTGGCGAATGCGGGCTTGATTTCAACCGTAACTTCTCGACGCCTGAAGAGCAGGAGAAGGCATTTACCGCCCAGCTCGCGCTGGCTGCAGAGCTGGGGATGCCGGTGTTTATGCATTGTCGCGATGCGCATGAACGTTTTCTGGCGCTACTGGACCCCTGGCTGGAGAAACTGCCAGGCGCGGTGTTGCACTGCTTTACGGGCTCCCGTCAGGAAGCGCTGGATTGCCTGAACCGCGGGCTTTACTTGGGTATCACGGGCTGGGTGTGCGATGAGCGTCGTGGGCTGGAGCTGCGCGAGCTGTTATCCGTAATCCCGGCCGATCGTTTGTTGCTGGAAACGGATGCGCCGTATCTGATGCCCCGGGATATGCAGCCCAAACCGGCATCACGACGTAACGAACCGGCTTATCTGGGACACATTGCTGAGCGAGTGGCGTACTGGCGCGGGGAAGATGCGCAGTGGCTGGCAGCCCAAACCGATGACAACGTGCGTCGTCTGTTCGGCGTGCAGTTCTAAACTTTGCGGAAATCGGTGTTTTTAACGCTCTGCAACACCTCTTTGTTCAGCAGGTTGAGCAGCAGCATAGAACGCGCTTCACCGTCTGGTTCAGCGAAGATGGCCTGTAACCCTTCAAAAGCGCCTTCGGTGATCACCACGCTGTCCCCGGCATAAGGGGTTTCCGGATCGGTAATATCTTCAGGCTGCTGGTAGACAGAGAGCTGATGAATAACCGATGACGGTACTCTTGCCGGATGGGCGCCAAAACGCACAAAATGGCTGACGCCGCGCGTGGCGCTGATCGTCGTGGTGTGGATCACTTCGGGGTCGAACTCAACGAACAGATAGTTCGGGAACAGAGGCTCACTGACGGTCGTGCGTTTTCCACGCTGCATTTTTTCAAGCGTGATCACGGGCGTCAGGCAGTTAACAGACTGACGTTCAAGATGTTCCTGTGCGCGCTGAAGTTGCCCGCGTTTGCAATACAGTAAATACCAGGCCTGCATAATCACTCTTCCCATTGTTCGGGGCGCAAGCATACCAAAACCCTGGCGGGATCGCTAAGGTGATTATAATGGCGAAAAAGAGAGTAAGTCGTGGAAGTTCACGCTAATTTAACAAAATTACAGCATCACGCGGTCTTACGCCGTATAATGAAGCGCTTACAGAGAGGCCATGATTAACTGCATGAAATACCACGATCTACGCGACTTCCTGGCGCTGCTGGAAAAGCAGGGCGAACTCAAACGCATTACGCTTCCTGTTGATCCGTATCTGGAAATGACAGAAATCGCTGACCGCACCCTGCGCGCGGGCGGCCCGGCGTTGCTGTTTGAAAACCCAAAAGGCTACGCTATGCCGGTACTGTGCAACCTGTTTGGCACACCTCGCCGCGTGGCGATGGGCATGGGGCAGGAAGATGTCACGGCGCTGCGTGAAGTGGGCAAACTGCTGGCCTTTCTGAAAGAGCCGGAGCCGCCAAAAGGGTTCCGCGACCTGTTCGACAAGCTGCCGCAGTTTAAGCAGGTGTTGAATATGCCCACCAAACGCCTGCGCGGCGCGCCATGCCAGCAAAAAGTGCTGGAAGGCGATGCAGTTGATCTGACCAAAATTCCCATTATGCAGTGCTGGCCTGAAGATGCCGCACCGCTGATTACCTGGGGCCTCACCGTGACGCGTGGGCCGCATAAAGAGCGTCAAAACCTCGGCATTTATCGCCAGCAGCTGATTGGCAAGAACAAGCTCATCATGCGCTGGTTGTCCCACCGCGGTGGCGCGCTGGATTTCCAGGAGTGGTGCGCGGCCCATCCGGGCGAACGCTTCCCGGTTTCCGTAGCGCTGGGTGCCGATCCGGCAACCATTCTGGGCGCGGTGACGCCTGTTCCTGATACGCTGTCTGAATATGCCTTTGCAGGGCTGCTGCGCGGCACCAAAACCGAAGTGGTGAAGTGCATCTCCAATGACCTGGAAGTGCCAGCCAGCGCAGAGATCGTGCTGGAAGGTTACATTGAACAGGGCGAGCTGGCACCCGAAGGACCGTACGGCGACCACACCGGCTATTACAACGAAGTGGATAACTTCCCGGTATTCACCGTCACGCACATTACCCAGCGTGAAGATGCCATTTATCACTCTACCTACACCGGCCGCCCACCGGATGAACCGGCGGTACTTGGCGTGGCGCTGAACGAAGTGTTCGTGCCGATCCTGCAAAAGCAGTTCCCGGAAATTGTTGATTTTTATCTGCCGCCGGAAGGGTGTTCGTATCGCCTGGCGGTGGTGACGATGAAGAAGCAGTATGCCGGTCACGCTAAGCGCGTGATGATGGGCGTATGGTCTTTCCTGCGCCAGTTTATGTATACCAAGTTTGTGATTGTCTGCGATGATGACGTCAATGCCCGCGACTGGAATGACGTCATCTGGGCCATCACCACGCGTATGGATCCGGCGCGTGATACGGTGTTAGTGGAAAACACGCCGATTGATTATCTGGACTTTGCCTCGCCGGTTTCCGGCCTTGGCTCAAAAATGGGACTGGATGCCACGAACAAATGGCCTGGCGAAACCGACCGTGAATGGGGTCGCCCGATCGAAAAAGATCCTGCCGTGACCGCGCGAATTGACGCGATCTGGGACGAGCTGGCCATAATGAATAACGGTAAGGCAGAATAAGACCGTTTAGCCCTATAGACTTCCCGACAGAGAGAGCGAATGACAACCTTAAGCTGTAAAGTGACGTCGGTAGATGCTATTACCGACACCGTATATCGCGTCCGTTTGGTTCCTGAAGCGGCATTCTCATTCCGTGCCGGTCAGTACCTGATGGTCGTGATGGACGAGCGTGATAAGCGTCCTTTCTCTATGGCCTCAACGCCAGCAGAGAAGGAATTTATTGAGCTGCATATTGGTGCGTCTGAGCTTAACCTGTACGCGATGGCCGTGATGGATCGCATCCTGAAAGAGCGTGAAATCGTGGTCGATATTCCTCATGGCGAGGCCTGGCTGCGTGAAGACGAAGACCGTCCGCTGATCCTGATTGCCGGTGGTACAGGCTTCTCCTATGTCCGCTCTATTCTGTTGACGGCGCTGGCGCGTAATCCAAATCGCGATATCACCATCTACTGGGGCGGCCGTGAAGAGAAGCACCTTTACGATCTGTCTGAGCTGGAAGCGCTGAGCGTCAATCATCCAAACCTGCGCATCGAGCCGGTTGTCGAGCAGCCGGAAGAGGGCTGGCGCGGGCGCAGCGGTACGGTGCTGACTGCGGTATTGCAGGATCACGGAACGCTGGCCGGGCACGATATCTACATTGCCGGTCGCTTTGAAATGGCGAAAATTGCCCGCGACCTGTTCTGCAATGAGCGTGACGCGCGGGAAGATCGTCTGTTTGGCGATGCGTTTGCGTTTATCTGATTGTGAGACCCGCTTCGGCGGGTTTTTTACGCTCGGGCAATAGCGCTGGTGAAAATTTAACCTTGAAATGGGCGGCGCATTGCCGTTATTCTTGTTCCCGTTAAATTTCGCCCTCAGGAGCGCCCCCCAAAAATGAACAAACACGACTGATGAATTTCGATCCTTGCTCAACGCATCGCGTCGGCAGGGGATGTTTTGATTTCATTCAGGAGTGCTTATGGCTCATTTTGCGCAATCCCCCTCTTTTATTTTGCATCAGGTCACCTGTCAGTTTGCGACGGGCGATATCCTTTTTGGTCCACTGAATCTTTCTCTGGATGCGTCAGTGTGTGCGCTGGTTGGCCGCAACGGCAGCGGTAAAACACGCCTTCTGCGTCTGCTGGCAGGGGTTGATGAACCCGCCAGCGGTCACGTTGAGCGCTTTGGTTCACACGTCTATGTGGCGCAGCAGCAGGATATTTCTGCGGATACGACTCTTGCCGGACTGCTTGGTTACGACGCGATCTTTGCGGCGCGCACGCGCATCGACGGCGGTCATTATGAACCCGACGATCTCGACACGCTCGATGGTTACTGGGATCTGGCTGAACGGCTAAGCCAGGCTTTTATCGCTGCAAAACTTCCCTCTTTTGAGCCGAACAAACGCGCGGCAGAGCTAAGCGGCGGCGAGCGCATTCGTGCCTTGCTGTGCGGCGCATTCACCGCGGATGCTGATTACCTGCTGCTGGACGAACCGACCAACCACCTCGACAGGCAAGGCCGCGTGTGGTTCTACGAGCAGCTTTCCCGGTATCAGGGCGGGGTGTTGGTGGCCTCTCACGACCGTGAGTTGCTGGCCCAGGTACCGCGTATCCTTGAACTGAGCGCGTTGGGCTTGCGCAGCTACGGCGGGAATTATGCTGACTATCGAACCCAGCGTGATGCTGAGCAACTGGCTGCCCGCGCCGCGCTGGAGCATGCTGCCACCGAACGCAAGCGTACCCGCGCCCGTATGCATAAAGAGCATGACGACAGCCAGCGGCGTTCGGCCAAAACGCTTCGCACGGTCGACAGCCTTAACATCGCCTCGTTTGAACGGGTCAAATACAAAGGGGCGGCGAAAGAGCGGATTGGTTCCTGGAAAAAACAGCATAGCGATCAAAATCATGCCCTGAACGCTGCGGTTAACCAGGCACGCGAGCGGGTTGAAGAAGATAACGCGGTGATGTTTACCCTGCCGGGCAGTGAAATCCCGGAAGGAAAACAGGTGCTGGTGCTGGAAGAACTGGTGCTTCCGCACGTGCCTGTCTCCCCGATAAACTGGCGAATGGATGGCCCGATGCGCATGGCGCTACGCGGGCCGAACGGCTGTGGGAAATCCACGCTGTTGAAAGTGATGTTGGGCGAAACCGCCCCTGTTACGGGAACCTGTAAGGTCTCCGTCAGATGTGCTTATCTCGATCAGCATCTTTCCCGGCTGGATCTGTCGCAGTCGGTGATGACACACCTTAGCCTGGGCAATACGCCGCTCGAAGAGGGGGCGCTGCGTACCCGTTTAGCGCAGCTTCAGCTGGGCGCAGAGAAAGTGACACTTCCACTGGCCGATCTAAGCGGCGGCGAGCGCCTGAAGGCCGCGCTGGCCTGCGTATTGTGGCGTGAAGCGGCAACGCAGCTGTTGCTTCTGGATGAGCCTACCAACCACCTCGATCTGGCTTCTGTTCAGGCCATTGAAGCGGCCCTGGCCGATTATCCCGGCGCGCTGCTGGTGGTGTCGCACGATGAAGCGTTTTTAGCAGGATTAAAGCTGACGCATGAGCTGGTGTGGGAAGAGTCGGGATGGCGATGTGAAAGCTTCTAAACACAAGCCCCCGCAAGGGCGGGGGCAAACAAACTTTATCAGGCTAACTGCTTGCGAAGGTCAGGGTTTGCCTGTATCAGGCGCATCAGCTTTAGCTCGGCTGGGGTAGGTTTTTCACGCTTTGACTCCCACTCCAGCACCATCGCTACGCTGACACCCATCGCTCTTGCGAATTCATCTGTTTTCAGGCCCGACCCTTTGCGTAAACGCTCAAATTCACTAAAAGGATTGGACTTTTGATTCAGGGTAACCGTCGGCGGTACATCTTTAAAAATAATCTGTTCCAGGCTGCTCAGCAGCTCAAACTCAGGATCTTTTAATTCCATTGAGAACTCCTCATAAATCACACATCGGGATCATGAACATCAGAGAGCATGTTAAGAATAGTCCCTAAACCAAACACAGGATCGTCACGGTTGTGATTAATTGTGCGATAACGATCGCTTTACCCGTTTCAGCTATATGGATAGTTATGCTAATTACCTGATTAATCATATGTAGGGATGCACAGGTATTTTTTTGTAAATAGTCAGTACAAAAACGGCAATACCCGTTTTGCATGAAAACTCTATCTTGCAAGGCTGACCTGGACTATCCTTGTCAGCGTTGGGCACGCGTGTGCCGGTGTGCGCTTTTTGGGTGAAAGGAGTAATAAAATGGCGACAGGAAAGTCCTGCTCTCGCTGGTTTGCGCCTATTGCGGCGTTGTTGATGGTTGTTAGCCTGAGTGGGTGTTTCGATAAAGAAGGCGATCAGCGCAAAGCGTTTATCGATTTTTTACAGAATACAGTGATGCGTAGCGGCGAGCGTTTACCAACGCTGACTGCGGATCAGAAAAAACAGTTTGGTCCATTCGTATCGGATTACGCCATTCTGTATGGCTATTCACAGCAGGTAAGCCAGGCGATGGATTCCGGTATTCGCCCGGTAGTGGATAGCGTGAATGCCATCCGCGTTCCACAGGATTATATGACCCAGCGCGAACCGCTGCGCCAGTCAAATGGCGCGCTTGGGGTACTGAGCCAGCAGCTGCAAAATGCCAAAATGCAGGCTGATGCGTCGCGTTCCGCGTTGAAGCAGGGCGAGGATCTCAAACCGGTCTATGACCAGGTGTATGAGAAAGTCGTGACCAAGCCGTCAAACGCCTTGCAACCACTGATCCCGGCGGCGCAGGTCTTTACTCAGCAGCTGGTTCAGGTGGGTGACTTTATCAGTGAACAAGGTACGCAGGTGAGCTTCGTCTCTAACGGTATCCAGTTCCCGACCTCCCAGCAGGCGAGCCAGTACAACGCGCTGATCGGGCCGCTCGCGTCCCAGCATCAGGCCTTTAGCCAGGCCTGGAGCGCAGCGGTCGCTGCTACGGAATAAGAAAAACCCCCGCTTCGGCGGGGTTTTTTTTATGCTTGATGAAAATAACGCTTGTCATTCATCTACCACATCGGTATAACTATGTTCGTCGGTTTGTTACACAGACCTAAAGCAGTTTAGTAAAGCAGTCCAGATTGTTATCCATAGATACCCTTCGTAGTGACCCTTCCTTCATCGCTTAAAAATCTGTAACGCAATCCATCAAGCCGGAAGGCACAATATATTTGTTAATAAGGTAATTTCTATGTCTGCTAAAATGACTGGTCTGGTAAAATGGTTCAACGCTGATAAAGGTTTCGGCTTCATCACTCCTGACGATGGCTCTAAAGACGTGTTCGTACACTTCTCTGCTATCCAGAACGATGGCTACAAATCTCTGGATGAAGGTCAGAAAGTTTCCTTCACCATCGAAAGCGGCGCTAAAGGCCCAGCAGCTGGTAACGTTGTAAGCCTGTAAGCTTCCAACCCAGTAGCACAAAATTCAAAAACCCGCCTTCTGGCGGGTTTTTTCGTATCTACTGTTGTATCTGCGGGTTAACGCAGTTTTTATCCACTTTACCGCCGAGCGCGGCAATCAGGTTATCCACGGCGGTCGCCGCCATATTGTAGCGTGTTTCATGAGTGGCAGAGCCGATGTGGGGCAGGGCGACGACGTTCGGCATGGTCAGTAGCGGAGAATCTACCGGCAGCGGCTCCTGTTCAAACACGTCCAGACCAGCGGCGTGGATCTCACCGTTTTGCAGTGCCTCAATCAGCGCCTTCTCATCGACCACCGGACCACGACCCGCGTTGATGAAAATGGCCGATTTCTTCATCTTTTCAAACGCCGCTTTGCCGATGAGATGACGCGTTTCATCCGTCAGCGGCAGGATCAGGCAGACAAAGTCGGCTTCCCGCAACAGCGTATCAAGCTCGCAGTAGCGGGCATTGAAGCGTTCTTCAGCTTCAGCGTGATGACGGCGGGCATTATACAGAATGGGCATGTTGAAGCCGAAATGGGCGCGCTGTGCCAGCGCCAGACCGATACGGCCCATCCCAACAATCCCCAGCGTTTTGCCATGTACGTCCACGCCGAACCAGTCCGGGCCAATGCTTTTCGTCCATTCGCCCGCTTTCACGCGCTCAGCAACTTCCACCACGCGACGAGCAGTGCTGAGCACCAGCGCCATCAGCGTGTCGGCGACGGTTTCCGTCAGAGCATGTGGCGTGTGCATCAGCAGGATGTTGCGCGCGTTAAGCGCATCCACGTCGAAATTGTCGTAGCCCACAGAAACGGTTGAGGTTGCACGAAGCTTCGGCATTTTCTCCAGTAGCGCTGCATCCACCTTTTCGCTTGAACCCAGCAGGCCCTCGGCGCAGGCAAACGCGTCGGCGTGCTGTGCCACGGTTTGCGGGCTGAGGTTCTTTACCCGGGTAACGGTAAAGTGTTCCTCCAGGCGTTTTTGCAGATCTTCAGGCAGTGCTTTGTACAAAATGACGGACGGCTTCATGCTAATCTCCGTTGATTTAAAAGGATTCAGGCGTGGCGTGCGCCGACGGGTAGCTGTTGATTATTAGCAGGCTTAACGATCAGAGTAAGCCATACCGAGGCAAAAAGCGCCACCCCCATAAAGATGTAAGAAGCTGAAGGGCTGCCGGTGGCGCCGTTCAGATAGCCCACAAACCACGAGCCAAAGAACGAACCCAGCGCACCCATACTGTTGATCAGCGCCATCGCGCCCCCTGCGACGTTACGCGGCAGCATTTCCGGGATGATGGCAAAGAACGGACCATACGGGGCATACATGGCCGCACCCGCAATCACCAGCAGCGTATACGAGGCCCAGAAGTGGTTCGCGCCTACGGCCCAGGAACCAATGAAGGCAAAAGCAGCGATCAGCAGGAGTGGCCAGACGAACAGCTTACGGTTTTGCAGCTTGTCCGATGCCCAGGAGACGATAATCATCGCGATGGTTGCAGCCAGATAAGGCACTGATGACAGCCAGCCCACTTCCACCATGCCAAGGTTTTCACCGCCGCTGCGGATAATCGACGGCAGCCACAGAACAAAGCCGTACACGCCAATACTCCAGGTAAAATACTGTGCGCATAGCAGAATAACGTTCCGGGAGCGGAAGGCTTCGCCGTAGTTACGTACCGCTTTCAGCCCCTGCTGCTCTTTATCCAGTTGCGCCTGGAGTGCGGCTTTTTCGTCTTCAGAAAGCCATTTTGCCTGGGCTGGCTTATCTTTCACCAGCACCCACCAGCAGAAGGCCCAGATAATCGCGGGAACCCCTTCGATGATGAACATCTCGCGCCAGCCGAAGGACTGGATCAGATAGCCGGAAACCACCGACATCCACAGCACGGTGACCGGGTTACCGAGTATCAGGAACGTATTGGCACGTGAACGCTCAGATTTTGTGAACCAGTTGCTGATGTAAATCAGCATTGCTGGCATGACGGCCGCCTCAACCACGCCGAGAATAAAGCGAATAGCCGCCAGAGCAGGAATGTTATTCACCACGCCAGTCAGCGATGCACATGCACCCCATAAGATCAGGCAGATGAAAATGAGCTTTCGCACGCTGCGGCGTTCAGCGTAAATCGCGCCGGGGATCTGGAAGAAGAAATAACCCAGGAAGAAGAGGGCGCCCAGCAGGGAGGAGACCCCTTTGGTGATCCCGAGGTCTTCGTTGATCCCGGCGGCGGATGCAAAACTGAAGTTGGCACGATCCAGGTACGCCAGGCTGTACGTGATAAACACGATTGGCATGATGTACCACCAGCGTTTTACTGCATTGGTCGAACTGTTCATAGGCTTGCCTCTGTTGTTGAGGTTGTTGCCGCCGTTGTCTGTAGGGTACACGGTGGCTTAATTATCTGGTGCGGATTGCTGCCCTCACCCTGGCCCTCTCCCACAGGGAGAGGGAATTCAGATTCCGAGCTCTGCTCGTGTTGGTAATCCTTCGCTGTCGCCCTGCACCTGAATCGCCAGCGAACCAATTTTGTTGCCTCGCGCCACGGCCTGCGACAGCGGTTTGCCCTCCAGCAGGGCGCTGATGACCCCGACGGCAAACCCATCGCCCGCACCCACGGTATCGACCACGTTATCGACTTTTACCGCAGCGACGGCGCCTTGCTCGCCGTCGGCAGTTTTGAACCATGCACCGTCGGCACCGGTTTTCAGCACCACGGCTTTTACTCCTTTGTTGAGGTAAAAATCAGCAATGCCTTCCGGCGTGCTCTCGCCAGTGAGGATCATTCCCTCTTTTACCCCCGGCAATACCCAGTCCGCCTGAAACGCCAGTCGGTTGAGTTTCTCAACCATCTCCGCTTCGCTTTTCCACAGCACCGGACGCAGGTTCGGATCAAAGGAGATCGTTTTGCCCAGCGCTTTCATTGCCGAAGCGGCATGATCGAGTAAATCGTACGAACTGGCCGAGAGCGCCGCCGCCACGCCGCTCAGGTGCAGGTGGCGCGCGGAGGAGAAATACGCGGCGTGATAATCATCCACGGAGAGATGGCTTGCCGCTGAGCCTTTACGGAAATACTCCACGATGGGATCGGTTCCATTTTCAACTTTAGATTTCAGCTGAAAGCCCGTCGGGAAGCATCCGTCGAGAGTCACGCCTGCGGCATCAATGCCCTCTTTTTTCAGCGAGTCGAGTACGAAATGGCCAAAGCTGTCATTTCCCACGCGGCTTACCCAGCCAACATTCAGCCCCAGCCGCGCAAGGCCGGTAGCAACATTCAGCTCAGCACCTGCAACGCGTTTGATAAAGTGCTCCACTGCGCTCAGCTCGCCTGTTTCGGTGGCGACAAACATCGCCATGGCCTCGCCGATGGTGATGACATCCAGCGTCTTGTGCATGGTTTACTCCTCGCGCAGCAGGTTGACGTAATGGCGGGTGACGGCGGTGAGATCCGTCCCTTCCAGCGGAAATTCGATACCGCGTGGCGCATCGGCAGGGAGTTGATTAAGCAGATCCCGCCAGCGAGAATCGGTCTGATCCGGCGCGACGGCGCGGAATTGCGCCTTATGCGGGACCGCGGCCTTCACATGAATGTAGCTCACGGCGGGAGCCAACTGACGTGCAGCCTCTTCCGGGGAGTCGCCAACCCACAGCCAGTTGCCCAAATCGAACGTCAGCGTGACCGGCAGCGCCATTACCCGGCAGGCGGCTTTGAAGCGCTGCATCGGAGCGAGCTGACCGCAGTCGGTCTGGTCGTTTTCCACCACCAGCGTCATGCCGCTTTCATCCAGCAGTACGCGCAGGGCTTCAAGCGGTTGTTTGTCGCTGAAATGGCCCAGCGAGACTTTAAGCCACAGGGCGTTCAGGGTGCTGGCTTCGCTAAGGTAGCGCGGAAGATCCGGGTTGAGGGTTCCATCGGGCATAAACAGGGGGGCCGGGGCGGAGTAGCACGCCAGTAAACCCAGCAGTTCAATGGACTCGCCGAGCGCAGGCAGGGCCATTAACTCGTCGCTGCTGAAGAGCTCGCGGCGGATTTCAACGCCATCAGCCCCTGCGCCGGCAATAACGGGAAGCATCGCCCGTTGACCGCCTGCTTGTCGCACCTGATCCGCGCCATACGCGGCGGTGACCACCATAATTTTCCTGCTCATTTCCTGACTCCAGGGCGTAATCGATAGTATTACGCTAGATGGAACCGGTTCCAAAGAAAAGATCGGGATGCTGAATTTATGATCGCTGTCACGAAGGGGAAATTAACGGGCAGTAGAGCCGCGAACGATCAGCTCGCCAGAAAAAACCTGCTCGCGTACGGCGTCGCGGGTGCCTTCAATACGGCGAACCACTTGTTCAACCGCGGCATAGCCGATCTGCCAGGTGGGTTGTTTGAGGGTGGTAATGCCTACGCCAGCAAGTTCAGCCCACTCCAGTTCATCAAAGCCGAGTAAGCCGATGTCGCTGCCCCAGTGCAGGCCAATGCGTTTAAGCGAGCGGGCAACCTGAAGCGTCAGCGCCCCGTTCGCGGAGATCACCGCTTTGCGCATACCCCGATGGCGGGTATGGAACTGGCGCAGGGTATTATCCAGCTGATCGGCTTCATGGAGGGAGATTTCGGCATTTTCGGCGATCACACCGGGATAACGCGCCAGCGTGGCACGAAATGCAGCCAGGCGGTCGCGGCGGGTGTTAACCATACCCAGCGGTTCGCTCAGGAACAAAATGGCTTCGAAACCCTGTTCAATCAGATGTTCGGTGGCAGTGGTGGCCGCCTGGGTGTTATCCAGCCCGACCACATCGCAGGCAAATTCCGGGATTTTGCGGTCAATAAGCACCATCGGCAGCGACGATTGTTGCAGGCGATTTAGTCCCTCTTCGCGCATCCCGACGGCATTGACCACGATCCCTTCCACCTGATAGCTGCGCAGCAGATCGAGGTAGTGCAACTCCTGATCAACTTCGTTATTGGTGTTACAGACCAGCGGGGTAAAGCCTTTCTCACGGCACGCCGCCTCAATGCCGCTGAGGACGTTAACGGAGTAAGGGTTGGTGATATCGGCGATGATGAGGCCAATCAGACGGGTACGACCCCGCTTGAGGCCGCGCGCCATCAGGCTGGGACGGTAGTCGAGATCGGCAATGGCCTGTTCAATTCGCGCCAGCAGCGCATCGGAAAGCAGGTGTTTCTCGCCGTTGAGGTAGCGTGAAATGCTGGTTTTACCGGTTTTGGCGGCTTTCGCCACGTCGCTGATGGTGGCCCGGGTTGGTTTGCTCATCGCTGATTTTCCTGAACTTAGTGAGAATACCTTAGCGGGAAAATCTGACGAATCAAGCAATTTGCCAGGTGGCGGTCTGATGCCCTCACCCCAGCCCTCTCCCACGGGAGAGGGCGCAAACACTAAAAACGGCAACGGGGTTGCCGTTTTGCTTTTACCTACTGCACAGGGCTCAACGTAATCTCAACGCGGCGGTTCTGCGCTTTGCCTTCCGCCGTGCTGTTGCTGGCGATCGGGTTAGCCGGACCCATGCCGCTGGTGCGGATGCGGTTCGCTTCTACGCCCTGGGTGATCAGCGAGCTGGCCACGGAATCGGCACGCTGCTGCGACAGACGCATGTTCAGATCCTGGCTGCCGGTACTGTCGGTGTAGCCAATCACGTTCACGGCAGTTTTGTTGTACTCTTTCAGCACCGCGGCCACGCCGGTCAGGGTGTTCGCGCCTTCGGGTTTCAGCGTCGCGCTGCTGCTGTCAAAGGTCACGTTGTTTGGCATGTTCAGGATGATGTTGTCACCGCTGCGCGTCACGCTCACGCCTGTACCTTTCATTTTGTCACGGAGTTTTGCTTCCTGCACATCCATGTAATAACCCACGCCGCCGCCCAGGGCTGCGCCTGCCGCTGCGCCAATCAGCGCACCTTTACCGCGATCTTTCTTGGAGGAGGAGAGTGCGCCAACGCCAGCGCCCACCAGGGAACCAATACCCGCGCCAATGCCGGATTTACCCGCTTCGCGTTCGCCGGTGTAAGGGTTGGTTGTGCAGCCTGAAACAGCCAGAGCACCGCTCACCAGAGCGGCAATAACGAGTACGCGTTTTTTCATCTTATTTCCTTAATCCTTTTTATTCTTTGCCACGACGGACGTGGCAGTGGATTATGACGTCCGAATACGGAGAAAATTCAGTGTATAACTCTGAAATTTGTCACAAACGATAAACTGCCTCAATGAAAGGCCGTCATACCTGCACGCAACCAGGAGCGCACGCTTTGAGCACCTCAACAAAAACCATTCTGACCGCCGCCCACTGGGGGCCGATGCTGGTCGAAACCGATGGCGACACCGTGCTGTCGTCTCGCGGGGCTTTGCCTTCGCGCCATCTCAACTCTTTACAGACCGTCGTTCGCGATCAGGTACATAGCAAAACTCGCGTACGCTGGCCGATGGTGCGTAAAGGCTTTCTGGCGTCACCGGATAAACCGCAAGGTATTCGCGGGCAGGATGAGTTCGTGCGCGTGAGCTGGGACGATGCCCTGGCGCTGATCCATACGCAGCATAAACGCATCCGCGACAGCTATGGCCCGTCGTCCATTTTTGCCGGCTCCTATGGCTGGCGCTCAAACGGCGTGCTGCATAAGGCCGCAACCCTGCTGCAACGCTACATGAGCCTGGCCGGAGGATATACCGGCCATCTGGGTGATTACTCGACCGGCGCGGCGCAGGCGATCATGCCGTATGTCGTGGGCGGGAATGAGGTTTATCAGCAGCAGACCAGCTGGCCGCTGGTGCTGGAGCATACAGAGGTGGTGGTGCTGTGGAGCGCCAACCCGCTCAATACCCTTAAAATTGCCTGGAATGCGTCCGACGAGCAGGGCGTTTCCTACTTCGATGCGCTGCGCAAAAGCGGCAAGCGCATCATCTGTATCGATCCGATGCGTTCTGAAACGCTTGATTTCTTCGGCGACAGCGCCGAGTGGATCGCGCCGCATATGGGCACCGACGTGGCGATGATGCTGGGTATCGCCCACACCCTGGTGGAGAACGGCTGGCACGACACGGAATTTCTGACGCGCTGCACAACGGGGTTCGATAAATTTGCCGACTATCTGACGGGCAAAACCGATGGTATCGCCAAAACCGCAGAGTGGGCTGCGGCGATTTGCGGCGTTGATGCCGCTAAAATCCGCGAACTGGCAGCGTTATTCCATAGCAATGTCACGATGCTCATGTCCGGATGGGGGATGCAGCGCCAGCAGTTTGGCGAGCAGAAGCACTGGATGCTGGTGACGCTCGCCGCGATGCTTGGGCAGATTGGCACACCCGGCGGCGGTTTTGGCCTTTCCTATCACTTTGCCAACGGCGGCAACCCGACGCGTAAAGCGGCGGTGCTGGCGTCCATGCAGGGCTCGGTGCAGGGGGGCGTGGTCGCTGTGGATAAAATTCCGGTGGCACGCATTGTTGAAGCTCTGGAGAACCCCGGCGGGTTTTATCAGCACAACGGTCAGGATCGCCATTTCCCGGATATTAAGTTTGTCTGGTGGGCGGGTGGGGCCAACTTCACCCATCACCAGGATACCAACCGCCTGATCCGCGCCTGGCAGAAACCGGAGCTGGTGGTGATCTCGGAGTGCTTCTGGACCGCGTCAGCGAAACATGCCGATATCGTTTTGCCCGCCACGACCTCGTTCGAGCGTAACGATCTCACCATGACGGGGGATTACAGCAACCAGCATATGGTGCCGATGAAGCGCGTAGTGGCTCCCCGGGATGAAGCGCGGGATGATTATGACGTCTTTGCTGACCTGAGTGAATTATGGGAAGCGGGCGGACGGGAGCGTTTCACCGAGGGTAAAACGGATCTGCAATGGCTGGAAACGTTTTACCAGATTGCCTGCCAGCGCGGGGCTGCGCAGGGCGTGACGCTGCCGCCATTTGCTGAGTTCTGGGAGGCGAATCAACTCTTCGAAATGCCGGAAAGCGAGCAGAACGCGCGGTTTGTGCGCTTTGCTGACTTCCGTCGCGATCCGGAGAATAACCCGTTAAAAACCGAAAGCGGGAAGATTGTGATCCACAGCGAGCGCATCGCCAGCTTTGGCTACGCGGACTGCCCGCCGCACCCGGCGTGGCTGGAGCCGGACGAATGGCATGGCAATGCGCAGCCGGGGCAGCTTCAGCTGCTGTCTGCCCATCCTGCCCATCGTCTGCACAGCCAGCTCAACTATTCGGCTCTGCGCGAGCAGTATGCGGTGGCGGGTCGTGAGCCGATCGCGCTGAATAGCGACGATGCAAAGGCGCGGGGGATTAACGACGGCGATCTCGTTCGCGTCTGGAACGCACGCGGGCAGGTGCTGGCTGGCGCCGTGGTGAGTGACGGGATCCGCCCAGGCGTGTTCTGCATTCATCAGGGAGCATGGCCGGATCTGGCGCTGGACGAGGGCGGTATTTGTAAGAACGGCGCCGTAAACGTGCTGACCAAAGATCTCCCCAGCTCGAAGCTGGGGAATGGCTGTGCGGGGAATACGGCGCTGGCATGGGTGGAGAAATATGAGGGGCCGGCGCTTCCCCTTACGGCATTTGATCCGCCTGCCAGCTCATGATCCACGTCGGGTGTTGGGTATCATCCTGCCAGGCGCTGTCTTCGATGCGAAAACCCTGAGCATGATAGAAATTCACCGCCCGCACGTTTTTCTGATACACCTCCAGGGTTAAATACGGGTAGTGCTGCTGAACATAGTTCAGCAGCGCACGCCCGATCCCCCTTCCGATGAACGCCGGGGCGACAAACAACGCCCCCACGAACTGGAACTGCATGACGCTGATAAAACCGCACAGGGTACCGTTTTCCTCCCAGACCCAGGTCTCGGCGGCGGGAAGGTAATCATCCCGCACTACCGCTTCATTCGCTTGCCAGTAACTTGCGTCGATAAACGGATGCGCCTCGGTGGTGCTCTCCAGCCACAGACTCAAAAGCGGAGCGGTATCCTCACTTTGCCATTTGCGGATCATGGTGGCCCTCCGGGTGGCAGAAGCAGCCCTTAATATGGTCATTGACCAGCCCGCAGGCCTGCATAAAGGAGTAACAGATGGTGGTGCCCACAAACTTAAAGCCGCGTTTTTTCAGCGCTTTTGACAGGGCATCTGAGGCGGGGGTCGACGTTGGGATCTCTGCAAGCGTGGCGGCCTGCGTCACCTTCGGCTCGTTATCCACAAACGACCAGACAAAAGCTGAGAAGGGTTCGCCGTTTTGCTCCATCGCCAGATAAGCACGCGCGTTACCAATAATGGCCTGAATTTTACCGCAATGGCGGATGATACCGGTATCCAGAACCAGCCTTTCCACGTCTTCGTCGGTCATGGCGGCCACCGCAACCGGATCGAAATGGTGGAAGGCCTTGCGATAGTTCTCACGCTTTTTCAGAACGGTGATCCACGACAGCCCGGCCTGCTGGCCTTCAAGGCAAATCATTTCAAACAGTTTTTTACCGTCGGTTTCCGGCACGCCCCATTCCTTGTCGTGATAATCGATATAAAGCTGATCCTGGCTTACCCAGCCGCAACGTTGCATAGGTCATCTCCCTTCCTGATACGGTAAACGCAAAAATTTCAATCTGCCCGGCTTGACGTGTTTGCTAAAGAGACAATAGTTAATACAGGGCTATACGCCCTAATACCTCTTCGAACAATGACATATATCGCCGAACTCGGCTCTTTCTGGAGTCGCTTTGATGATGTTAAAAAAAATCAGTGGTCGCCATGCTGCTTCTGGCCTGGTGGGTGTCTCAGCCTGCCTGCTTATATGTAACACCGCTTTTGCGTGGCAACAGGAATATATCGTTTCAGATGCACAAAGTAATACGACGGAACGCTATACATGGGACGCCGATCACCAACCTCGTTATGAAGATATTCTCGCGGAGCGTATCAACCATTCGCAGAATGCTGCGGGCTTTGCCCTGAACGACCCATCCGGTTCAGATGCGGAAACCGTTCTGAGCGTTGGCTGGAATTTTCCCGTGGCGGGACATTTTACCACCGGCCCCGTCATGGCGTGGCGCACTGATGGCGCTCTCCCTGCAACGGTGAATGCATTTGGTGAGGCAACTACCACGCAGCCGCTTACCGATCCCCTCTGGCATGCCAGCGTGAACTCGTTGGGGTGGCGCGTTGATACGCAGTATGGTGATTTACATCCCTGGGCGAAGATCAGCTACAACCAGCAGTCGGAGGAAGAATATTTGTACACCCTGGGCTTAAGCGCCAAATTTTAGGATTGTTACTTTTTTAAACGCTGCGGTAACATATTTAATACAATAACGGCGCGGGCTGTGGTGATAGTGGTCACTCACCTTTAAGCGTTTTCTTTTCCGGCAAGGTCATTCATTCCCGCTTCCAGGCATTTCATTCCGTATCTCCTGCATTTCATGCCGTTTTACCCCTGGCGTTTTGGGGTTTTGTTTATCGTGTCCTCAGCGAACTTCCTTAATTTCTCTTGCAGGACACTGCCATGAACACATCAACTTATAACCGCACGCGTTGGCTGACGCTTTTCGGCACCATCGTTACCCAGTTCGCACTGGGCTCGGTCTATACCTGGAGCCTGTTTAACAGCGCCCTGTCCGATAAGCTCGGCGCACCGATAAGCCAGGTGGCATTCTCCTTCGGCTTGCTGAGCCTTGGATTAGCGATTTCCTCTTCCGTGGCGGGCAAACTTCAGGAGCGCTTCGGCGTGAAGCGCGTAACCATGGCCTCCGGGATCCTGCTGGGCGTGGGCTTCTTCCTGACGGCACATTCAAACAACCTGATGATGCTGTGGCTAAGCGCCGGGGTGCTGGTGGGTCTGGCGGACGGCGCAGGTTATCTGCTGACGCTGTCTAACTGCGTGAAGTGGTTCCCGGAGCGTAAAGGGCTTATTTCCGCGTTTGCCATTGGTTCATATGGCCTGGGCAGCCTGGGGTTCAAATTCATTGACTCCCATCTGCTGGCCTCGGTGGGGCTTGAGAAAACCTTTATGATCTGGGGCGTGATTGTGCTGGTAATGATCCTCTTCGGCGCCACGCTGATGAAAGATGCGCCGCAGCAGGAAGTGAAAACCGTTAACGGCGTGGTGGAGAACGATTTCACCCTCGCTCAGTCCATGCGTAAGCCGCAGTACTGGATGCTGGCGGTGATGTTCCTGACGGCCTGCATGAGCGGTCTGTATGTCATCGGTGTGGCGAAAGATATCGCGCAGGGGATGGTAAAACTGGACGCGGCGACGGCGGCAAACGCGGTAACGGTCATCTCCATCGCTAACCTCTCGGGTCGTCTGGTACTGGGTATCCTGTCTGACAAAATCGCCCGTATGCGTGTGATTACGCTGGGGCAGGTCATCTCCCTGGTGGGTATGGCAGCACTGCTGTTCGCTCCGCTGAACGAGGCGACATTCTTTGCAGCAATTGCCTGCGTAGCCTTTAACTTTGGCGGCACTATTACCGTCTTCCCGTCACTGGTGAGCGAGTTCTTCGGCCTGAACAACCTGGCGAAAAACTACGGCGTCATTTATCTCGGCTTCGGTATCGGCAGTATTTGCGGTTCACTGATTGCCTCGCTGTTTGGCGGCTTCTACGTGACCTTCTGCGTGATATTCGCTTTGCTGATTATTTCGCTGGCGCTGTCCACCACGATCCGTCAGCCGCAGCGCGAACTGTATAAAGAAGCGCATGTATGATGCGATGAAAAGAGGCCGCAGGGCCTCTTTTATTTATTTCTAAATCGCTTCCGGACTTGCTATTTTGTAAAAATCTTCATCGATTCACATTCTCTGCTGCCACTTTTCTTCCCTGCTGTGGTCTACTTATCGCGCTTGTAGACGTTTCTGATAACGGTTTCTCTCGCATCTACTTACTCTGTCAGCTTTCTCACTGAGATTCGGCGGGTTTTTATACCCCTTCCCCCAGGGTTGTTTGCATGAAATATATTAGGTCTCTTACCCAGCAAAGATTGTGTCTGATGCTGGCTGTCTATATCGGTTTGTTTCTGAATGGCGCGGTGCTGTTCAGACGAGTGGAAGGTTATTTCGAACACCTCACTGTAAGAAATGGAATTTTTGCCGCGATTGAAGTGTTTGGCTCAATTCTGGCGACCTTCTTCCTGTTACGCCTGCTCTCTCTCTTTGGTCGTCGTACATGGCAAATTCTGGCCTCGCTGGTGGTGATTATCTCCGCCGCCGCAAGCTATTACATGACATTCATGAACGTGGTCATTGGCTACGGTATTGTGGCCTCGGTGATGACCACGGACATCGACCTCTCGAAAGAGGTGGTGGGTCAAGGGTTCATCCTGTGGACAATTCTGACCTGCCTGATCCCGCTCTTCTTTATCTGGAGTAACACCTGTCGCTACACCCTGTTACGCCAGTTGCGTACCCGGGGACAGCGCATCCGCAACGTCGCCGTCGTTCTTCTGGCGGGTCTGCTGGTATGGGCGCCTATTCGCCTGATGGAAAAGCAGCAAAAACGGATCGAAAAAGCGACAGGCGTGGATATGCCAAGCTACGGCGGCGTGGTGGCTAACTCGTACCTGCCGTCTAACTGGCTGTCGGCGTTAGGTCTTTATGCATGGGCTCAGGCGGACGAATCCAGCGATGTGAAATCGCTGATTAACCCGACCAAAAAGTTCACCTACCAGGCTCCGGCTGACGGGCTGGATGATACTTACGTGGTCTTCGTTATCGGCGAAACGACGCGCTGGGATCATATGGGTATTCTCGGTTATGACCGCGATACCACCCCGAAACTGGCGCAGGAAAAGAATCTGGTGGCATACCGCGGCTACTCCTGCGATACCGCCACGAAGCTCTCGTTGCGCTGTATGTTTGTTCGCGAGGGCGGTGCGAGTGATAACCCTCAGCGCACTCTCAAAGAGCAAAACGTATTTGCTGTTCTGAAGCAGCTTGGATTTAGCTCCGATCTGTTCGCCATGCAAAGTGAGATGTGGTTCTACACCAACACCATGGCGGATAACATCGCCTACCGCGAGCAGATTGGCGCCGAGCCGCGTAACCGCGGAAAGAACGTTGATGACATGCTGCTGCTCTCTGAAATGGAACAGTCGCTGAAAAACCATCCGCAGGGTAAGCACCTTATTGTTCTGCATACCAAAGGGTCACACTACAGCTACTATCAGCGTTACACGCGCGATTTCGCCAAATGGACGCCTGAGTGCGTCGGCATTAACAAGAACTGTAGCAAGCAGGAGTTGATCAATGCCTATGATAACTCGATTCTGTATGTGGATACCTTCCTCAGCCGGGTGATTGACCAGCTTCGCGATAAGAAAGCGATTGTGATCTACGCGGCCGACCACGGCGAGTCCATCAACGAGAAAGAGCATTTACACGGTACGCCGCGTAAGCTGGCGCCACCAGAGCAGTTCCGCGTGCCGATGATCATGTGGATGTCGGACAAGTATCTGGAAAACCCGGACAAAGCCAAAATGTTTGCCCACCTGAAACAGCAGGCAGAGATTAAGGTACCGCGCCGTCACGTTGAGCTGTACGACACTATTATGGGCTGTCTCGGCTATACCTCACCGAACGGTGGGATTAACGAAAACAACAACTGGTGTAAACTCCCTGATAACACCACAAAAGCCGCGCAGTAGCTGGTCTGGCGAGAATATCGCCAGTTGAATGGCTTTTTGAAAATAAGGGATTGACGAGGGCGCACCTCAGCAGTAAGATGCGCTCCGCATTCGGCGAGTAGCGCAGCTTGGTAGCGCAACTGGTTTGGGACCAGTGGGTCGGAGGTTCGAATCCTCTCTCGCCGACCACATTCTAAAAAGGGCTAACCGCAAGGTTAGCCCTTTTTGCATTAACGCGTTACCCCACACGAGTCCTCAAAATACCCCTTAGCCCTGCTTCCCCCTGCCTGCTTACGGTTTTGTGACATAATCCATTGTATTTTTTTATATATAGTTTGATCTTTTTTCGCGTTGCTTATGGATAACCTCAGCATTTTTCGCTGTGCGTTTTAACGTTCGCGGTATTTAGTGCTCAGATAATCACCATTCTGTAAGAAAATTTACCCATTCTGAATAAAACTTAATCACTGGGTGTTGCGAAATAGGGAGGGGTTTGTGCTGCAACATGGCGAGTAGCATAAATTTCTCTGCTGAAAACTGGCATTCAGAGTTTTTTTAATCTTTGTTTGCGGTTTCTCACACTCCACGTAAATCCCCGCCACCTGTATTGACGTTTTCACATTCTGTTGACAGATTGTAGGGCACGAGGGGCATTTCAGGGAGGATCTGCGCTGCAACTCAAACGCTCTTCTGAAAGGATTCTCTATCCCTTTTAACGCCCTCGGGCATCACCGACCGGACCGGGTAAAAAATAAATAAAGGTCAGGCGGCGTAACACAACAAAGCAAAACATCACATTGGAGCACAATAATGAGTATTTCCTTGAAGAAGTCAGGGATGCTGAAGCTTGGTCTGAGCCTGGTGGGCATGACCGTCGCAGCAAGCGTACAGGCAAAAACCCTGGTTTACTGTTCTGAAGGCTCTCCGGAAGGCTTTAACCCACAGCTCTTTACCTCTGGTACGACTTACGACGCAAGCTCTGTACCGATCTATAACCGTCTGGTTGAATTTAAAACCGGCACCACGGAAGTGATTCCTGGCCTGGCTGAAAAGTGGGATATCAGCGAAGACGGTAAAACCTATACCTTCCACCTGCGTCAGGGCGTGAAGTGGCAGGACAGCAAAGAATTCAAACCTACGCGCGACTTTAACGCCGACGACGTAGTGTTCTCCTTCGACCGTCAAAAAAATGCCCAGAACCCGTACCATAAAGTGTCTGGCGGCAGCTATGAATACTTCGAAGGGATGGGTCTGCCAGACCTGATTGCTGAAGTGAAAAAAGTGGACGATAAAACCGTTCAGTTTGTGCTGACGCGTCCGGAAGCGCCATTCCTCGCTGACCTGGCGATGGACTTCGCCTCTATTCTCTCTAAAGAGTACGCGGACAACATGCTGAAAGCCGGCACGCCGGAAAAAGTGGACCTGAACCCAATCGGTACCGGCCCGTTCCAGCTGCTTCAGTACCAGAAAGATTCCCGTATTCTGTATAAAGCCTTCCCGGGCTACTGGGGCACCAAGCCGCAGATCGACCGTCTGGTCTTCTCCATCACGCCTGACGCATCCGTGCGTTACGCAAAATTGCAGAAAAACGAATGTCAGGTGATGCCGTATCCAAACCCGGCTGACATCGCGCGCATGAAGCAGGACAAAAATATCAACCTGATGGAGCAGGCGGGCCTGAACGTGGGGTATCTCTCCTTCAACACCGAGAAGAAACCGTTCGATGACGTGAAAGTGCGTCAGGCGCTGACCTACGCGGTGAACAAAGAAGCGATCATCAAAGCCGTTTACCAGGGCGCTGGCGTTGCGGCCAAGAACCTGATCCCACCAACCATGTGGGGCTATAACGACGACATTAAGGACTACACCTACGATCCTGAGAAAGCGAAAGCGCTGCTGAAAGAAGCGGGCCAGGATAAAGGTTTCACCGTTGAGCTGTGGGCGATGCCGGTACAGCGTCCTTACAACCCGAACGCACGTCGTATGGCGGAAATGGTTCAGGCTGACTGGGCGAAGATTGGCGTACAGGCCAAAATTGTGACCTACGAGTGGGGCGAGTACCTGAAACGCGCCAAAGCGGGCGAACACCAGGCGGTCATGATGGGCTGGACCGGCGACAACGGGGATCCGGACAACTTCTTCGCGACCCTGTTCAGCTGTGCGGCAGCGAAAGACGGTTCCAACTACTCTCGCTGGTGCTACAAGCCGTTTGAAGACCTGATCCAGCCGGCGCGTGCGACCGATGATCACAACAAACGTATCGAACTGTACAAGCAAGCGCAGGTTGTCATGCACGATCAGGCTCCGGCGCTGATTGTTGCTCACTCCACCGTGTACGAGCCAGTGCGTAAAGAAGTGAAGGGCTACGTGGTCGATCCACTGGGCAAACACCACTTCGAAAACGTGTCTGTTGAATAATAAGTAGGGTGTTCTCCCTCTCCCTGTGGGAGAGGGCAGGGGTGAGGGGCGTGCATGCATCCCCTCACCCTAACCCTCTCCCGAAGGGAGAGGGAATTTACATTTGTGAGCAATACAGACGTCACGCTACTGAGCGTGCGTCATCAGAGAGAATCCGGGTTATGTTGCAGTTCATCCTCCGACGTCTGGGACTGGTTATCCCGACGTTTATCGGTATCACCCTTCTCACTTTTGCCTTCGTCCATATGATCCCGGGTGATCCGGTGATGATTATGGCGGGCGAGCGTGGTATCTCCCCTGAACGTCATGCGCAACTGCTGGCTGAACTCGGCCTTGATAAGCCGATGTGGCAGCAGTACCTCCACTACATCTGGGGCGTATTACACGGCGATTTAGGGATTTCACTGAAAAGCCGTCTTCCGGTGTGGGACGAGTTCGTGCCGCGTTTCCAGGCGACGCTGGAACTCGGCATCTGCGCCATGATCTTCGCGACCGCGGTGGGGATTCCCGTCGGCGTGCTGGCTGCCGTTAAGCGTGGCTCTATTTTCGACCACACCGCCGTTGGCCTGGCACTGACCGGCTACTCCATGCCTATCTTCTGGTGGGGCATGATGCTGATCATGCTGGTCTCGGTGCAGTGGAACCTGACGCCGGTCTCCGGACGTGTCAGCGATATGGTTTTCCTTGACGACACCAACCCGTTAACCGGCTTTATGCTGATTGATACGGCGATCTGGGGCGAAGAGGGCAACTTCATTGATGCGGTTGCGCACATGATCCTGCCTGCAATGGTGCTGGGCACCATCCCACTTGCGGTGATCGTGCGTATGACTCGTTCCTCCATGCTGGAAGTGCTGGGCGAAGATTATATTCGGACTGCCCGCGCTAAAGGTCTGACCCGTATGCGCGTCATCATCATTCATGCCCTGCGTAACGCCATGCTGCCGGTGGTGACCGTTATCGGTTTGCAGGTCGGTACGCTGCTGGCCGGGGCGATCCTGACCGAAACCATCTTCTCCTGGCCAGGCCTTGGACGCTGGCTGATTGATGCGCTGCAACGCCGTGACTATCCGGTTGTGCAGGGCGGTGTATTGCTGGTCGCGACGATGATTATCCTCGTCAACCTGCTGGTCGATTTGCTGTACGGCGTGGTGAACCCGCGTATTCGTCATAAGAAGTAAGGGGCCATCATGTCACAAGTTACTCAAAATAAAGCGGTTACCGCACCGGTGCCAATGACGCCGATGCAGGAATTCTGGCACTACTTCAAGCGCAACAAAGGCGCGGTCGTCGGGCTGGTGTATGTTTCCATTATGATCCTGATTGCGGTGTTTGCGAACTTCCTTGCGCCGTATAACCCCGCGGACCAGTTCCGTGATGCGCTGCTCGCGCCACCGGCCTGGCAGGAAGGTGGTAGCCTGACGCACCTGCTCGGTACTGATGACGTTGGCCGCGATGTGCTGTCTCGTCTGATGTACGGTGCGCGCCTCTCTCTGCTGGTTGGCTGTCTCGTGGTGGTGTTGTCGCTGATCATGGGCGTTGTGCTTGGTCTGGTGGCGGGCTACTTCGGCGGCATCGTTGATAACGTCATCATGCGTATCGTCGATATCATGCTGGCATTGCCAAGCCTTCTGCTGGCCCTGGTGCTGGTCGCGGTCTTTGGTCCTTCGATAGGCAATGCCGCGCTCGCGCTAACGTTCGTTGCGCTTCCTCACTATGTCCGATTAACCCGTGCGGCCGTGCTGGTCGAGGTGAACCGCGATTATGTGACAGCATCTCGAGTGGCGGGTGCGGGGGCGATGCGCCAGATGTTCGTCAATATTCTTCCTAACTGCCTTGCACCGCTGATTGTTCAGGCGTCGCTCGGTTTTTCTAACGCCATTCTCGATATGGCCGCTCTTGGCTTCCTTGGCATGGGTGCGCAGCCGCCAACACCGGAATGGGGCACCATGCTCTCCGACGTGTTGCAGTTCGCGCAAAGCGCCTGGTGGGTCGTCACCTTCCCGGGTCTGGCGATTCTGCTGACGGTGCTGGCATTTAACCTGATGGGTGATGGTCTGCGTGATGCACTTGATCCCAAACTGAAGCAGTAAGAGGCACGAGATGGCGTTATTAAATGTAGATAAATTATCGGTGCACTTCGGCGATGAAGGCACACCGTTTCGTGCTGTGGACCGCATCAGCTATAGCGTAAATCAGGGCGAAGTGGTTGGTATCGTTGGGGAGTCCGGTTCCGGTAAGTCAGTGAGTTCACTGGCAATCATGGGGCTGATTGACTATCCCGGCCGCGTAATGGCGGAAAGCCTGGAGTTCAATGGTCAGGATCTGCAGCGCATTTCCGAAAAACAGCGCCGCCAACTGGTGGGAGCGGAAGTGGCGATGATCTTCCAGGACCCGATGACCAGTCTGAACCCGTGTTACACCGTGGGTTTCCAGATTATGGAAGCCATTAAGGTGCACCAGGGCGGTAACAAGCAAACCCGTCGCCAGCGCGCTATTGACCTGCTGACGCAGGTGGGTATACCCGATCCGGCATCGCGTCTGGACGTTTATCCGCACCAGTTGTCCGGTGGGATGAGTCAGCGTGTAATGATCGCGATGGCCATTGCCTGTCGTCCAAAACTGCTGATTGCCGATGAACCGACAACCGCGCTGGACGTGACCATTCAGGCGCAAATTATTGAGCTACTGCTGGAGTTGCAGCAGAAAGAGAATATGGCGCTGGTGCTGATTACGCACGATCTGGCGCTGGTGGCTGAAGCGGCACACAAAATCATTGTGATGTATGCAGGCCAGGTGGTGGAGACCGGGAGTTCACACGATATCTTCCGGGCCCCGCGTCATCCCTATACGCAGGCGCTGCTGCGCGCGCTGCCGGAGTTCGCGCAGGATAAAGCGCGTCTGGCCTCGCTGCCGGGGGTGGTACCGGGTAAATATGACCGTCCTCAGGGCTGTCTGCTTAACCCGCGCTGCCCGTATGCGACGGATAAATGCCGCGTCGACGAGCCGGAGCTGAACCTGTTAGCTGGCGGACGTCAGTCGAAATGCCACTACCCACTCGATGATGCCGGGAGGCCAACACTATGAGTACGCAACAAATGCTGTTGCAGGCCATCGACCTGAAAAAACATTACCCGGTGAAGAAGGGCCTCTTTGCTCCTGAGCGCCTGGTAAAAGCGCTGGATGGTGTCTCCTTTACTCTCGAACGCGGAAAAACGCTGGCGGTGGTAGGGGAATCTGGCTGTGGGAAGTCCACGCTGGGCCGTCTGTTAACGATGATTGAAGTTCCGACTGGCGGCGAGCTTTACTATCAGGGCCAGGATCTGCTCAAGCACGATCCGCAGGCGCAGAAACTGCGACGTCAGAAAATCCAGATTGTGTTCCAGAATCCGTATGGTTCGCTGAACCCGCGAAAAAAAGTGGGGCAGATTCTGGAAGAGCCGCTGCTGATCAACAGCAACCTGAGCAAAGAGCAGCGTCGTGAAAAAGCGCTGGCGATGATGGCGAAGGTGGGCCTGAAAACCGAGCATTACGATCGCTATCCGCATATGTTCTCTGGCGGTCAACGTCAGCGTATCGCCATCGCCCGTGGTCTGATGCTCGACCCGGACGTGGTGATTGCCGATGAACCGGTTTCGGCGCTCGACGTATCCGTGCGTGCGCAGGTGCTGAACCTGATGATGGATTTACAGCAGGATCTTGGGCTGTCGTACGTTTTCATCTCCCATGACCTGTCTGTGGTTGAGCACATTACCGATGAGGTGATGGTGATGTATCTGGGACGCTGCGTAGAGAAGGGGACGAAAGATCAGATCTTTAATAACCCGCGTCATCCATATACTCAGGCACTACTGTCTGCGACGCCGCGACTGAACCCGGATGACCGTCGTGAGCGCATTAAGTTGACCGGCGAGTTACCAAGCCCGCTTAACCCGCCGCCGGGATGTGCGTTCAACGCCCGCTGCCGTCGCCGCTTCGGTCCGTGTACGCAGTTGCAGCCACAACTGAAAGATTATGGCGGACAGCTGGTGGCCTGCTTCGCGGTCGATCAGGATGAAAACGGCGAAAAGCCGCATGCATAAAGGAAAAAACCGGCGATAAGCCGGTTTTTTTACGTCTGAGATCTACTTCCGCAAACGAATCTGGTCAACGGCGTGTTTCTCACTCTTGGTGAGGATCAGGCTTGCACGTTCGCGCGTCGGCAGGATGTTCTCTTTGAGGTTGACGTAGTTGATCTCATTCCACAGCCCGGTCGCCACGTTGATAGCCTCTTCTTCAGAGAGCTGAGCGTAGTTGTGGAAGTAAGAATCCGGGTCGGTGAACGCCCCTTCACGGAACTTCAGGAAGCGGTTGATATACCAGCGTTGCAACAGATCTTCAGGCGCATCCACATAAATTGAGAAATCGACGAAGTCAGAGACAAACACGTGATGCGGATCGTGAGGGTAATCCATCCCGCTTTGCAGTACGTTTAAGCCCTCCAGAATCAGGATGTCGGGCTGCACCACCGTTTTGTCACCATCCGGGATGCGGTCGTAGATCAGATGCGAGTAGACCGGTGCGGTAACGTTCGGCACGCCCGATTTTAAATCAGAGACAAACTTTACCAGGCGGTGCATATCATAAGAGAGCGGGAAGCCCTTCTTCTTCATCAGGCCGCGTTCTTTCAACACCTCATTGGGATGCAGGAAGCCGTCGGTGGTGATCAGCTCCACGCTGCGGTGTTCCGGCCAGCGGCTCAGCAGCGCCTGTAGCACGCGCGCGGTGGTACTTTTACCCACTGCCACGCTGCCCGCAATACTGATGATATAAGGAATACGTTGACCGTTCGTGCCGAGGAACTGTTCCAGTACGGCCTGACGACGCAAGTTGGAGCTGATGTAAAAGTTAAGCAAGCGAGAGAGGGGGAGATAGATTTCTGCCACCTCTTCCAGGGAGAGATCTTCGTTTATCCCTTTTAGCCGTGCGATTTCACCTTCCGTCAGTGTCATAGGGACGGAGTCACGCAGGGCTGCCCACTGGCTACGGTTAAACTGAAGATAGGGCGTCATTAACGTTTGCTCTTTTTTGCTCATAAGCATGCTTCTGTGAACCATCACGAAACGGCGGGTGCGGGCTCATCACATAGTTAATTTTGGACAATGGGCAGGAGGTTAACACCAGATGAGAGGAATAATAAGAAAAAATATGGGAAAGCGATGCTTAACCGGGCAGGCATCACCCGGGGCTATAGCGTGCCGAAATCAGGCGTTCATGTTGGATTTTTAATCACGAGCGGATGAATTTACAGCGGTTAGCCCTGGTTTCGAATAAAATGTGAGCGAAAGAACGTTTTATGCAATTTTTTAGTTGCATGACTGCGCAGGTCTCCATAGAATGCGCGCTACTTGATGCCGACTTAGCTCAGTAGGTAGAGCAACTGACTTGTAATCAGTAGGTCACCAGTTCGATTCCGGTAGTCGGCACCATCAAGTCCGGTGGGGTTCCCGAGCGGCCAAAGGGAGCAGACTGTAAATCTGCCGTCACAGACTTCGAAGGTTCGAATCCTTCCCCCACCACCACTTTCTGGCAGCGTCAACGCCGCCGGAGCTGGTTGGAAAAATTGACCAGCTCGAACAGAAAAGAGAGAAATCTCTTTTTTTGTTACAGAAAGAACTGGGTAGCCGAGTTTCAGGATGCGGGCATCGTATAATGGCTATTACCTCAGCCTTCCAAGCTGATGATGCGGGTTCGATTCCCGCTGCCCGCTCCAATACGTGCTGATATGGCTCAGTTGGTAGAGCGCACCCTTGGTAAGGGTGAGGTCCCCAGTTCGACTCTGGGTATCAGCACCACTTCACTTCTCCCTCCCTTTCTCTCTGTTTCAATGTAAATGTATTCAACAGTTCAGGCATTTTCGCCTGGTTGATGTGGTGATATCACCGATTTATCCGTGTCTTAGAGGGACAATCGATGTCTAAAGAAAAGTTTGAACGTACAAAACCGCACGTTAACGTCGGTACTATCGGCCACGTTGACCATGGTAAAACAACGCTGACCGCTGCAATCACTACCGTACTGGCTAAAACCTACGGCGGTGCTGCTCGTGCTTTCGATCAGATCGATAACGCACCAGAAGAAAAAGCTCGTGGTATCACCATCAACACCTCTCACGTTGAGTATGACACCCCGACTCGCCACTACGCACACGTAGACTGCCCAGGCCACGCCGACTATGTTAAAAACATGATCACCGGTGCTGCGCAGATGGACGGCGCGATCCTGGTTGTTGCTGCGACTGACGGCCCTATGCCTCAGACTCGTGAGCACATCCTGCTGGGTCGTCAGGTAGGCGTTCCTTTCATCATCGTGTTCCTGAACAAATGCGACATGGTTGATGACGAAGAGCTGCTGGAACTGGTAGAGATGGAAGTTCGTGAACTGCTGTCTCAGTACGATTTCCCAGGCGACGACACTCCAATCGTTCGTGGTTCCGCGCTGAAAGCGCTGGAAGGCGACGCAGAGTGGGAAGCGAAAATCATCGAACTGGCTGGCTTCCTGGATTCTTACATCCCAGAACCAGAGCGTGCGATTGACAAGCCATTCCTGCTGCCAATCGAAGACGTATTCTCCATCTCCGGTCGTGGTACCGTTGTTACCGGTCGTGTAGAGCGCGGTATCATCAAAGTTGGTGAAGAAGTTGAAATCGTTGGTATCAAAGAGACTGCGAAGTCTACCTGTACTGGCGTTGAAATGTTCCGCAAACTGCTGGACGAAGGCCGTGCTGGTGAGAACGTTGGTGTTCTGCTGCGTGGTATCAAACGTGAAGAAATCGAACGTGGTCAGGTTCTGGCGAAGCCAGGCTCAATCAAGCCACACACCAAGTTCGAATCTGAAGTGTACATTCTGTCCAAAGACGAAGGCGGCCGTCATACTCCGTTCTTCAAAGGCTACCGTCCACAGTTCTACTTCCGTACAACTGACGTGACCGGTACCATCGAACTGCCAGAAGGCGTAGAGATGGTAATGCCAGGCGACAACATCAAGATGGTTGTGACTCTGATCCACCCAATCGCGATGGACGACGGTCTGCGTTTCGCAATCCGTGAAGGCGGCCGTACCGTTGGCGCGGGCGTTGTTGCTAAAGTTCTCGGCTAATCGCTGATAACATTTGACGCAATGCGCAATAAAAGGGCATCATTTGATGCCCTTTTTGCACGCTTTCACATCAGAACCTGGCTCATCAGTGATTAATTTTGTCATAATCATTGCTGAGACAGGCTCTGCGGAGAGCGTATAATACGAAAAGCGAATAGCATTTCGATTGGTTTGCCTCGCACTCGCGGGGTGAAAATGTTTGTAGAATACTTCTGACAGGTTGGTTTATGAGTGCGAATACCGAAGCTCAAGGGAGCGGGCGCGGCCTGGAAGCGATGAAATGGGTAGTTGTAGCCGTGCTGCTGATTGTGGCGATTGTCGGCAACTATCTTTATCGTGACATGATGCTGCCGCTACGCGCGCTTGCAGTGGTAATTCTGATTGCTGCGGCGGGTGGTGTCGCGCTGTTGACGACGAAAGGCAAAGCGACCGTTGCGTTTGCCCGCGAAGCGCGTACCGAAGTCCGCAAGGTCATTTGGCCGACTCGCCAGGAAACATTGCACACCACGCTGATTGTAGCGGCGGTAACCGCTGTAATGTCACTGATCCTGTGGGGACTGGATGGTATTCTGGTTCGCCTGGTATCCTTTATCACTGGCCTGAGGTTCTGAGATGTCTGAAGCCCCTAAAAAGCGCTGGTACGTCGTTCAGGCGTTTTCCGGTTTTGAAGGCCGCGTAGCTACGTCGCTGCGTGAGCATATCAAATTACACAATATGGAAGAGTTATTTGGCGAAGTTATGGTTCCGACCGAAGAAGTGGTTGAGATCCGTGGCGGCCAACGTCGCAAAAGCGAGCGTAAATTCTTCCCGGGTTACGTGCTGGTTCAGATGGTGATGAACGACGCGAGCTGGCACTTGGTGCGCAGCGTACCACGCGTGATGGGCTTTATCGGCGGCACATCTGACCGTCCGGCGCCAATCAGCGACAAAGAAGTTGATGCGATTATGAACCGCCTCCAGCAGGTGGGTGATAAACCGCGTCCGAAAACGCTGTTTGAACCGGGTGAGATGGTTCGTGTTAACGACGGTCCGTTTGCTGACTTTAATGGCGTCGTCGAAGAAGTGGACTACGAGAAGTCCCGCCTGAAAGTTTCCGTTTCTATCTTTGGTCGTGCGACCCCGGTAGAGCTGGACTTTGCTCAGGTAGAAAAAGCCTAAGCAGCGATCAAAAAAGCGACGATTTAATCGTTGCACAGGGCGCGAGATTGGAATACAATTTCGCGCCTTTTGTTTTTATGGGTTCCGACCCGTAAAACGAATTTTATTCACGGGGAGCCTCTCCGAGGCGTTATTACCCAATCAGAGGATTTTAGAATGGCTAAGAAAGTACAAGCCTACGTCAAGCTGCAGGTTGCAGCAGGTATGGCGAACCCAAGTCCACCAGTTGGTCCAGCTCTGGGTCAGCAGGGTGTGAACATCATGGAATTCTGTAAAGCGTTCAACGCCAAAACTGAATCCATGGAAAAAGGTCTGCCAATCCCAGTTGTAATCACTGTTTACGCTGACCGTTCTTTCACTTTCGTTACCAAAACCCCTCCAGCAGCAGTTCTGCTGAAGAAAGCAGCGGGCATCAAGTCTGGTTCCGGTAAGCCGAACAAAGACAAAGTGGGTAAAATTTCCCGCGCTCAGCTGCAGGAAATCGCGCAGACCAAAGCTGCCGACATGACTGGTTCCGACATTGAAGCGATGACTCGCTCCATTGAAGGTACTGCACGTTCCATGGGCCTGGTAGTGGAGGACTAAGAAATGGCTAAACTGACCAAGCGCATGTCCGTGATCCGTGACAAAGTTGATGCGACCAAACAGTACGACATCAACGAAGCTATCGCTCTGCTGAAAGAACTGGCAACTGCTAAGTTCGTTGAAAGCGTTGACGTTGCCGTTAACCTGGGCATCGACGCTCGTAAATCCGATCAGAACGTTCGTGGCGCAACTGTACTGCCACACGGTACTGGCCGTTCCGTACGCGTAGCTGTATTTGCTCAGGGTGCAAACGCTGAAGCGGCTAAAGCTGCCGGCGCTGAACTGGTAGGTATGGAAGATCTGGCTGATCAGATCAAGAAAGGCGAAATGAACTTTGACGTTGTTATTGCTTCTCCAGATGCAATGCGCGTTGTTGGCCAGCTGGGCCAGGTTCTGGGTCCACGCGGCCTGATGCCAAACCCGAAAGTGGGTACTGTAACTCCTAACGTTGCTGAAGCGGTTAAGAACGCTAAAGCAGGTCAGGTTCGTTACCGTAACGACAAAAACGGCATCATCCACACCACCATCGGTAAAGTGGACTTTGACGCTGACAAACTGAAAGAAAACCTGGAAGCTCTGCTGGTTGCGCTGAAAAAAGCTAAACCAACTCAGGCGAAAGGCGTGTACATCAAGAAAGTTAGCATCTCCACCACCATGGGTGCAGGTGTTGCAGTTGACCAGGCTGGCCTGAGCGCTGCTGCAAACTAATGCCTTTACGTGGGCGGTGATTTTGTCTACAATCTTACCCCCACGTTTGCTAACAAAAGTTAGCGGCTAAAAGAATTGTTCGTTGGAGCCTGGCCTATCCAGGCCTCCGTCGAAGACCGCAGGTGTTTCGCAAGAAACTTAATCCCCTGCGTAGACGGTGACAGAACGCTAAGATTATTTTAAATACTCTGGCTTGTTTCTGCTCACCGTATTAAGACGCTCTTCCCGTTGGGTCGAGTGAAGTGAGTTCCGGAACATGAGTTCCGGCAAACATCCAGGAGCAAAGCTAATGGCTTTAAATCTTCAAGACAAACAAGCGATTGTTGCTGAAGTCAGCGAAGTAGCCAAAGGCGCGCTGTCTGCAGTAGTTGCGGATTCCCGTGGCGTTACTGTAGACAAAATGACTGAACTGCGTAAAGCAGGTCGTGAAGCTGGCGTATACATGCGTGTTGTTCGTAACACCCTGCTGCGTCGCGTAGTTGAAGGTACTCAGTTCGAGTGCCTGAAAGACACGTTTGTTGGTCCGACCCTGATTGCATACTCTATGGAACACCCGGGCGCTGCTGCTCGTCTGTTCAAAGAGTTCGCGAAAGCGAATGCAAAATTTGAGGTCAAAGCTGCAGCCTTTGAAGGTGAGTTGATCCCGGCATCGCAAATCGATCGCCTGGCCACCCTGCCGACCTACGAAGAAGCAATTGCACGCCTGATGGCAACCATGAAAGAAGCTGCGGCTGGCAAACTGGTTCGCACTCTGGCTGCTGTACGCGATGCGAAAGAAGCTGCTTAATCGCAGTTATCTTTATAAAGCATTTGCTTACGTATAAACTTATTCTGATTTTCAGGAACAATTTAAATGTCTATCACTAAAGATCAAATCATTGAAGCAGTAGCAGCTATGTCCGTAATGGACGTTGTAGAGCTGGTTTCTGCAATGGAAGAAAAATTCGGTGTTTCTGCTGCTGCTGCTGTAGCTGTAGCTGCGGGCCCGGCTGAAGCTGCTGAAGAAAAAACTGAATTCGACGTAATTCTGAAAGCTGCTGGCGCGAACAAAGTTGCTGTAATCAAAGCAGTACGTGGCGCAACTGGCCTGGGTCTGAAAGAAGCTAAAGACCTGGTAGAATCTGCTCCAGCTGCGCTGAAAGAAGGCGTGAGCAAAGACGACGCAGAAGCACTGAAAAAATCTCTGGAAGAAGCTGGCGCTGAAGTTGAAGTTAAATAAGCCAACTTTTCTGGTTGCAGCCTAAGTAATTAGGCTGATGGCTGGTGACTTTTTAGTCACCAGCCTTTTTGCGCTGTAAGGCATCAGCAGCATTTCACACTGTTTGACTGCTGGTTGTCCTGACAATGCTTGTTTCTATCGACGACTTAATATACTGCGACAGGGTGCTCGCTCTGTGTAAATCGCAATGAAATGGTTTAAGCGTGATAGCAACAGGTATTGCGGAAAGTATTCAATTTTCCGGTCCACAAAATGGTGTTGCACAAACTGTCCCTTCGTCGGACAGATGGGTCGACTTGTCAGCGAGCTGAGGAACCCTATGGTTTACTCCTATACCGAGAAAAAACGTATTCGTAAGGATTTTGGTAAACGTCCACAAGTTCTGGACATTCCATATCTCCTTTCTATCCAGCTTGACTCGTTCCAGAAGTTTATCGAGCAAGATCCTGAAGGGCAGTACGGCCTGGAAGCAGCCTTCCGTTCCGTGTTCCCGATTCAGAGCTACAGCGGTAATTCCGAGCTGCAGTACGTCAGCTACCGCCTTGGCGAACCGGTGTTTGACGTTCAGGAATGTCAGATCCGTGGCGTGACCTATTCCGCACCGCTGCGCGTAAAACTGCGTCTGGTGATCTACGAGCGCGAAGCGCCGGAAGGCACCGTAAAAGACATTAAAGAACAAGAAGTCTACATGGGTGAAATTCCACTCATGACGGACAACGGTACTTTCGTTATCAACGGTACTGAGCGTGTTATCGTTTCCCAGCTGCACCGTAGCCCGGGCGTCTTCTTCGACAGCGATAAAGGTAAAACGCACTCTTCCGGTAAAGTACTGTATAACGCACGCATCATTCCTTACCGTGGTTCATGGCTGGACTTCGAATTCGATCCAAAAGACAACCTGTTTGTCCGTATCGACCGTCGTCGTAAGCTGCCTGCAACCATCATTCTGCGTGCACTGAACTATACCACTGAGCAGATCCTGGACCTGTTCTTTGAGAAAGTGATCTTTGAAATCCGCGACAACAAGTTGCAGATGGAGTTGGTGCCGGAACGTCTGCGTGGTGAGACCGCGTCGTTCGACATCGAAGCCGACGGCAAAGTGTATGTGGAAAAAGGTCGCCGTATCACCGCGCGCCACATCCGCCAGCTGGAAAAAGATGATATCAAACACATCGAAGTTCCGGTTGAATACATTGCAGGAAAAGTAGCCGCGAAAGATTACGTTGATGAATCAACTGGCGAGCTGATCTGCCCGGCGAACATGGAGCTGAGCCTGGATCTGCTGGCTAAGCTGAGCCAGTCTGGCCACAAACGTATCGAAACGCTGTTCACCAACGATCTGGACCACGGTCCGTACATCTCTGAGACTGTACGCGTCGACCCAACCAACGATCGTCTGAGCGCGCTGGTTGAAATCTACCGCATGATGCGTCCTGGTGAGCCACCAACTCGCGAAGCGGCTGAAAGCCTGTTCGAGAACCTGTTCTTCTCCGAAGACCGCTACGATCTGTCCGCGGTAGGACGTATGAAGTTCAACCGTTCTCTGCTGCGCGACGAAATCGAAGGTTCCGGTATCCTGAGCAAAGACGACATCATTGAAGTGATGAAGAAGCTCATCGATATCCGTAACGGTAAAGGCGAAGTGGACGATATCGACCACCTCGGCAACCGTCGTATCCGTTCCGTAGGCGAAATGGCGGAAAACCAGTTCCGAGTTGGCCTGGTTCGTGTAGAGCGTGCGGTGAAAGAGCGTCTGTCTCTGGGCGATCTGGATACCCTGATGCCTCAGGATATGATCAACGCCAAGCCGATTTCTGCGGCAGTGAAAGAGTTCTTCGGTTCCAGCCAGCTGTCTCAGTTCATGGACCAGAACAACCCGCTGTC
Organism: Enterobacter cloacae complex sp. S2; assembly: GCF_015159675.1. Lineage (NCBI taxonomy): Bacteria > Pseudomonadati > Pseudomonadota > Gammaproteobacteria > Enterobacterales > Enterobacteriaceae > Enterobacter > Enterobacter cloacae complex sp. S2. The sequence goes on along the minus strand of NZ_JADDTS010000016.1, from coordinate 23,351 downwards.
TGAGATCACGCACAAACGTCGTATCTCTGCACTCGGCCCAGGCGGTCTGACCCGTGAACGTGCAGGCTTTGAAGTTCGAGACGTACACCCGACTCACTACGGTCGCGTATGTCCAATCGAAACGCCTGAAGGTCCAAACATCGGTCTGATCAACTCCCTGTCCGTGTACGCACAGACAAACGAATACGGTTTCCTTGAGACCCCGTATCGTAAAGTGACCGACGGTGTGGTTACCGACGAAATTCATTACCTGTCTGCTATCGAAGAAGGCAACTACGTTATCGCTCAGGCGAACTCCAACCTGGATGACGAAGGCCACTTTGTAGAAGATCTGGTTACCTGCCGTAGCAAAGGCGAATCCAGCCTGTTCAGTCGCGACCAGGTTGACTACATGGACGTATCCACCCAACAGGTGGTATCCGTCGGTGCGTCCCTGATCCCGTTCCTGGAACACGATGACGCCAACCGTGCATTGATGGGTGCGAACATGCAACGTCAGGCCGTTCCAACTCTGCGTGCTGATAAGCCGCTGGTTGGTACCGGTATGGAACGTGCTGTTGCCGTTGATTCCGGTGTTACAGCAGTTGCTAAGCGTGGCGGTACCGTTCAGTACGTTGACGCATCCCGTATCGTTATCAAAGTTAACGAAGACGAGATGTATCCGGGCGAAGCGGGTATCGACATCTACAACCTGACCAAATACACCCGTTCTAACCAGAACACCTGTATCAACCAGATGCCTTGCGTATCTCTGGGTGAGCCAGTTGAGCGCGGCGACGTGCTGGCAGACGGTCCGTCCACCGACCTCGGTGAACTGGCGCTCGGTCAGAACATGCGCGTAGCGTTCATGCCGTGGAACGGTTACAACTTCGAAGACTCCATCCTCGTCTCCGAGCGTGTGGTTCAGGAAGATCGTTTCACCACCATCCACATTCAGGAACTGGCCTGTGTGTCCCGTGACACCAAGCTGGGGCCAGAAGAGATCACTGCCGACATCCCTAACGTGGGTGAAGCTGCGCTCTCTAAACTGGATGAATCCGGTATTGTTTACATCGGCGCGGAAGTGACCGGCGGCGACATTCTGGTTGGTAAGGTTACACCGAAAGGCGAAACCCAGCTGACGCCAGAAGAGAAACTGCTGCGTGCTATCTTCGGTGAGAAAGCGTCTGACGTTAAAGACTCTTCTCTGCGCGTACCAAACGGTGTTTCCGGTACGGTTATCGACGTTCAGGTCTTCACTCGTGACGGCGTTGAGAAAGATAAGCGTGCGCTGGAAATCGAAGAGATGCAGCTCAAACAGGCTAAGAAAGACCTGTCTGAAGAACTGCAAATCCTCGAAGCGGGTCTGTTCAGCCGTATCTATGCGGTGCTGGTTGCCGGTGGCGTTGAAGCTGAGAAGCTCGACAAACTGCCACGCGATCGCTGGCTGGAGCTGGGCCTGACCGACGAAGAGAAACAGAATCAGCTGGAACAGCTGGCTGAGCAGTATGACGAACTGAAACACGAGTTCGAGAAAAAACTCGAAGCGAAACGCCGCAAAATCACTCAGGGCGACGATCTGGCACCAGGCGTGCTGAAGATTGTTAAGGTGTATCTGGCTGTTAAACGTCAGATCCAGCCTGGTGACAAGATGGCAGGTCGTCACGGTAACAAGGGTGTTATCTCTAAGATCAACCCGATCGAAGATATGCCGCACGATGCTAACGGTACGCCGGTAGATATCGTACTGAACCCACTGGGTGTACCGTCTCGTATGAACATCGGTCAGATCCTGGAAACCCACCTGGGTATGGCTGCGAAAGGTATCGGCGACAAGATTAACGCCATGCTGAAGCAGCAGGAAGAAGTCGCGAAACTGCGCGAGTTCATCCAGCGTGCCTACGATCTGGGTACCGACGTGCGTCAGAAAGTCGACCTGAACACCTTCAGCGATGATGAAGTTCTGCGTCTGGCGGAAAACCTGCGTAAGGGTATGCCAATTGCAACGCCGGTATTCGACGGTGCAAAAGAAGCTGAAATTAAAGAGCTGCTGCAACTGGGTGGTCTGCCAACGTCTGGTCAGATTACGCTGTTTGACGGCCGTACCGGTGAACAGTTCGAGCGTCCGGTAACCGTAGGTTACATGTACATGCTGAAACTGAACCACCTGGTCGACGACAAGATGCACGCTCGTTCTACCGGTTCTTACAGCCTGGTTACTCAGCAGCCGCTGGGTGGTAAGGCTCAGTTCGGTGGTCAGCGCTTCGGGGAGATGGAAGTGTGGGCGCTGGAAGCATACGGCGCAGCATACACCCTGCAGGAAATGCTCACCGTTAAGTCTGATGACGTGAATGGTCGTACTAAGATGTATAAGAACATCGTAGACGGCAACCATCAGATGGAACCGGGCATGCCAGAATCCTTCAACGTACTGTTGAAAGAGATTCGTTCGCTGGGTATCAACATCGAACTGGAAGACGAGTAATTCTCGCTCAAACAGGTCACTGGTGTCGGGTTAACCCCCGACACCAGATTGTGCTAACTCCGACGGGAGCAAATCCGTGAAAGATTTATTAAAGTTTCTGAAAGCGCAGACTAAAACCGAAGAGTTTGATGCGATCAAAATTGCTCTGGCTTCGCCAGACATGATCCGTTCATGGTCTTTTGGTGAAGTTAAAAAGCCGGAAACCATCAACTACCGTACGTTCAAACCTGAGCGTGACGGCCTTTTCTGTGCGCGTATTTTCGGGCCAGTAAAAGACTACGAGTGCCTGTGCGGTAAGTACAAGCGCCTGAAACACCGTGGTGTGATCTGTGAGAAGTGCGGCGTTGAAGTGACCCAGACCAAAGTACGCCGTGAGCGTATGGGCCACATTGAGCTGGCGTCTCCAACTGCTCACATCTGGTTCCTGAAATCTCTGCCGTCCCGTATCGGCCTGCTGCTGGATATGCCGCTGCGCGATATCGAACGTGTTCTGTACTTCGAATCTTATGTTGTGATCGAAGGCGGGATGACGAATCTGGAACGTAACCAGATCCTGACCGAAGAACAGTATCTGGACGCGCTGGAAGAGTTCGGTGACGAATTCGACGCGAAGATGGGTGCGGAAGCTATCCAGGCCCTGCTGAAGAGCATGGATCTGGAGCAAGAGTGTGAAACTCTGCGCGAAGAGCTGAACGAAACCAACTCCGAAACCAAGCGTAAAAAGCTGACCAAGCGTATCAAACTGCTGGAAGCGTTCGTTCAGTCTGGTAACAAACCAGAGTGGATGATCCTGACCGTTCTGCCGGTTCTGCCGCCAGATCTGCGTCCGCTGGTTCCGCTGGATGGTGGTCGTTTCGCAACGTCGGATCTGAACGATCTGTACCGTCGCGTGATCAACCGTAACAACCGTCTGAAACGTCTGCTGGATCTGGCTGCGCCGGACATCATCGTACGCAACGAAAAACGTATGCTGCAGGAAGCGGTAGATGCCCTGCTGGATAACGGTCGTCGCGGTCGTGCGATCACCGGTTCTAACAAACGTCCTCTGAAATCTTTGGCCGACATGATCAAAGGTAAGCAGGGTCGTTTCCGTCAGAACCTGCTCGGTAAGCGTGTTGACTACTCCGGTCGTTCTGTAATCACCGTAGGTCCATACCTGCGTCTGCATCAGTGCGGTCTGCCGAAGAAAATGGCTCTGGAGCTGTTCAAACCGTTCATCTACGGCAAGCTGGAACTGCGTGGCCTGGCCACCACCATCAAAGCCGCTAAGAAAATGGTTGAGCGTGAAGAAGCTGTCGTTTGGGATATCCTGGACGAAGTGATCCGCGAACACCCGGTACTGCTGAACCGTGCACCAACTCTGCACCGTTTGGGTATCCAGGCATTTGAGCCAGTCCTGATCGAAGGTAAAGCGATCCAGCTGCACCCGCTGGTTTGTGCGGCCTATAACGCCGACTTCGATGGTGACCAGATGGCTGTTCACGTACCGCTGACGCTGGAAGCCCAGCTCGAAGCGCGTGCGCTGATGATGTCTACCAACAACATCCTGTCTCCAGCGAACGGTGAACCTATCATCGTTCCTTCTCAGGACGTTGTATTGGGTCTGTACTATATGACCCGTGACTGTGTTAACGCCAAAGGCGAAGGCATGGTGCTGACTGGCCCGAAAGAAGCTGAGCGTATTTATCGCGCTGGCCTGGCCTCTCTGCATGCGCGCGTTAAAGTGCGTATCACCGAATACGAAAAAGATGAAAACGGCGAATTCGTGGCGATTACCAGCCTGAAAGACACGACCGTTGGCCGTGCGATTCTGTGGATGATCGTACCGAAAGGTCTGCCTTTCTCCATCGTCAACCAGGCGCTGGGCAAGAAAGCGATCTCCAAAATGCTGAACACCTGTTACCGCATTCTGGGCCTGAAGCCGACCGTTATCTTCGCTGACCAGACAATGTACACCGGCTTTGCTTATGCAGCGCGTTCAGGTGCATCTGTTGGTATCGATGACATGGTCATCCCAGAGAAGAAACACGAGATCATCTCTGAAGCGGAAGCTGAAGTTGCTGAGATCCAGGAGCAGTTCCAGTCTGGTCTGGTAACCGCAGGCGAACGTTACAACAAAGTTATCGATATCTGGGCTGCGGCGAACGATCGTGTATCCAAAGCGATGATGGATAACCTGCAAACCGAAACCGTGATTAACCGTGACGGCGTAGAAGAGCAGCAGGTCTCCTTCAACAGCATCTACATGATGGCCGACTCCGGTGCGCGTGGTTCTGCGGCACAGATTCGTCAGCTGGCAGGTATGCGTGGTCTGATGGCGAAGCCAGATGGCTCCATCATCGAAACGCCAATCACCGCGAACTTCCGTGAAGGTCTGAACGTACTCCAGTACTTCATCTCCACGCACGGTGCGCGTAAAGGTCTGGCGGATACCGCATTGAAAACGGCGAACTCCGGTTATCTGACGCGTCGTCTGGTTGACGTTGCGCAGGATCTGGTCGTCACCGAAGACGATTGTGGCACCCTCGAAGGTATCACCATGACCCCGGTTATCGAGGGTGGTGATGTTAAAGAGCCGCTGCGCGATCGCGTACTGGGTCGTGTGACCGCGGAAGACATCCTGAAGCCGGGCACCGCAGACATTCTGGTTCCACGCAACACTCTGCTGCACGAACAGTGGTGTGACCTGCTGGAAGCGAACTCTGTTGACTCTGTGAAAGTGCGTTCCGTTGTATCCTGTGACACCGACTTTGGTGTGTGTGCGCACTGCTACGGTCGTGACCTGGCGCGTGGCCACATCATCAACAAAGGTGAGGCTATCGGCGTTATCGCAGCACAGTCCATCGGTGAGCCGGGCACACAGCTGACGATGCGTACGTTCCACATCGGTGGTGCGGCATCTCGTGCGGCTGCTGAATCCAGCATCCAGGTGAAAAACAAAGGTAGCATCAAGCTCAGCAACGCGAAGTCTGTTGTTAACTCCGCAGGCAAGCTGGTTGTGACTTCTCGTAACACCGAGCTGAAGCTGATCGACGAATTCGGTCGTACCAAAGAGAGCTATAAAGTGCCTTACGGTGCGGTTATGGCGAAAGGTGATGGCGAGCAGGTTGCCGGCGGCGAAACCGTAGCAAACTGGGATCCACACACCATGCCGGTTATCACCGAAGTAAGTGGTTTCATCCGCTTCACTGACATGATCGACGGCCAGACCATTACTCGTCAGACCGACGAGCTGACCGGTCTGTCTTCTCTGGTGGTTCTGGATTCTGCTGAACGTACTACCGGTGGTAAAGATCTGCGTCCTGCACTGAAAATCGTTGATGCTCAGGGTAACGACGTTCTGATCCCTGGCACCGATATGCCTGCGCAGTACTTCCTGCCGGGTAAAGCGATTGTACAGCTGGAAGATGGCGTACAGATCAGCTCTGGTGACACCCTGGCGCGTATTCCTCAGGAATCCGGCGGTACCAAGGACATCACCGGTGGTCTGCCACGCGTTGCGGACCTGTTCGAAGCACGTCGTCCGAAAGAGCCTGCTATCCTGGCTGAAATCAGCGGTATCATCTCCTTCGGTAAAGAGACCAAAGGTAAGCGCCGTCTGGTTATCACGCCAGTAGATGGCAGCGAGCCGTACGAAGAGATGATTCCTAAGTGGCGTCAGCTCAACGTGTTCGAAGGTGAACGCGTGGAACGTGGTGACGTGGTCTCCGATGGTCCAGAAGCGCCGCACGACATCCTGCGTCTGCGTGGTGTGCATGCTGTTACTCGTTACATTGTTAACGAAGTACAGGACGTATACCGTCTGCAGGGCGTTAAGATTAACGATAAGCACATCGAAGTTATCGTTCGTCAGATGCTGCGTAAAGCCACCATCGAAAACGCGGGCAGCTCCGACTTCCTGGAAGGCGAGCAGGTTGAATACTCACGCGTTAAGATCGCTAACCGCGATCTGGAAGCGAACGGCAAAATCGGTGCGACCTTTGCACGCGATCTGCTGGGTATCACCAAAGCGTCTCTGGCAACCGAGTCCTTCATCTCTGCTGCATCGTTCCAGGAAACCACTCGTGTCCTGACCGAAGCGGCTGTTGCAGGTAAACGTGATGAACTGCGCGGTCTGAAAGAGAACGTTATCGTGGGTCGTCTGATCCCGGCCGGTACCGGTTATGCGTACCACCAGGATCGTATGCGTCGTCGTGCAGCGGGTGAACTGCCAGCTGCACCGCAGGTGACTGCCGAAGATGCATCCGCGAGCCTTGCAGAACTGCTGAACGCAGGTCTGGGCGGTTCCGACAACGAGTAATCGTTGATGCCCGGTAGGTAAAATTACCGGGCATATGAATCACAGGTCGGGTAAGCGCAGCGCCACCCGACAATAAAAAACCCGCCTCGGCGGGTTTTTTTACGTCTGTATGTCTTCAATTCACTAACGGGATGCGTCGATAAAGCTCAATCATATCGCCCGCCAGATCCTGAATGACCATCGCGTTCATCAGGTGATCCTGAGAGTGAACGGTGATCAGGTTAACCGGAAGTTTCCCGGTCCCTTCGTCAAGACCGATGAGCTGCGTCTGGATAGTATGCGCATGTTTCACATATTCACGCGACTCTTCCATCGCTTTCTCGGCTTCGTCAAAGTCACCTTTTCGCGCCATCTGCAACGCTGTCAGGGCCGCACTGCGCGCCGCACCTGCATTGACCAGTAGCTCCATGATTGTAGTTTCTAAGTCTTCCATTATGACTCCAGAAGTTTGAGCGCTTTTTCCAGTACGGCATCACCTTTCATCATGCCGTAATCCATCATGTCGATAACCGCGACCTTTTTTCCGAGCGGATCGGCCTGCGCCTGGAGTTTTGCCTGTTCGTATTTAACCTGTGGCCCCAGTAATACGATATCAGCCGTCGCGATGTTATCTTTAAACTCCGCGACCGGAACGGCTTTAATGGTTACTTCGACTCCTTTTTTCTGCGCGGCATCTTTCATACGTTGAACCAGCATGCTGGTTGACATTCCCGCTGCACAGCATAAAACGATGTTCTTCATAGTCAGCCTCGATCTACATGTGTTTATTGATAATTATCCCGCGCAGACCGCTTCAACAACCGCTTTACCGCGATTGTGTGTCAGGCATCACAAAGAAATCGGCATTTTTCTGAAACCGGTTACAATTTTATACATGAAAGCATTCTGCCCGTCTTAACGGGCGGAATTTCAGGAAGGGTATTATCGGCTGGCCGTGCTTACGATGCGGTTTTTACCCTGTTGTTTAGCGGTATACAGCGCTTCATCTACGCTGCCGATAAATTGTTCCAGCGGTTCGAAGTGCCACTCTCCCACCCCCGCGCTGAAGGTTACTCGCAGGTTCTCTTCCCGCCAGGTCCGTTTTTCCACGGCGGTGCGCCAGGCTTCCAGTAGCGCGTGCGCGGAGTTCATCAGCTCGGCCGGGAAAATCACCCCGAACTCTTCCCCACCGTAGCGGTAAACGGAAACGTGGTGCGGCTGCATGATCTGAATACCTTCGCGCGCCACGCTGCGCAGAACAATATCCCCGCTCAGGTGGCCCCAGGTGTCGTTAATAGATTTGAAGTTATCGATATCGACCAGCGCCAGAACGAAGGGTTGATGAGCGGTCAGCAGCTCATCCACATCGTTGTCGAAAGCACGGCGGTTCTTGCAGCCTGTCAGCGCATCATGGGTGGCCTGACGGACATAGGCCAGCTCGCGTTCTTTATTGGTTCGAATGGTATGGCTGAGCATCGCCTCAAGACGTGGCGCCTGATTGACGTCTCCGGTTTTGATGGCGTTGATAATGTTCATCAGCACAGAACGCGAGGCATGGCGCAGATAGAGCCCGAACAGAATGATGATGATTGCCGCCAGCGCAAATCCCCAGCCGACGACGGTGGTTTCATGCCGGGTGATGACGGAAAGCGTGGCATCGGAGACCCGATAAATCACAAACCAGTCCGGATTGGTGAAAGAGTAGTAGTAATACCAGGTTTTACTTTTGGGGTCGAAAAGATGCCCTTCGCCGCTGGTCATTTTGTCCATCAGCGCTTCGCTTACGTACTGCTTAAAGAGCGCCCCCGTGTCCGGATGCAGCACAACGGCGCCGTCACGTTCCACGACAAAAAACTCACCCTGAACCGGTGCCACCATCTGGCGCAGGGTATACCCCATGGAGGTTAAATCAAGATGGAAAGCGAGCGTGCCCTTCAGACGGCCTTCCGGTGAAATGACCGGTTTATAGAGGGTGACCGTAGGATGTTGGGTGAAATAGTCCAGATAGGGGCGGGTATAGTGAGGAAAGTTGCTGGCTTCCGCTTGCCCGATAAACCATGGGCGTGTTCGTGCGTCGAACGACCTACTCTTCTCCGTTGGCAGTACTTCCGGCGCGCGCAGATGGTGCCCTTCGGTGTCCGCCAGAGAGATAGACGACACCGTCGGCATCAGGTTCTGCAAATGCATTAACATCTGCAAACCCTGTGCTGGATCGATATTTATCGTCTGATTCACTCTGTCGTCACGGGCGTAGTACATCGCAGCGCGACCAAGAATATAGTCGTTTTCTCGCAGAATGGATTCGGTATAGTTCACCGCCAGATTATGGGTGAAGTTACCATTAATTTTATGATAATCCTCAATAAAATCCTTCCGTTGTGAAAGGATGACCAGAATCGCGATTATCGCGAAACTGAACAGAATCCCCGCGAAGCTGACCATAATTGGTCGGGTGAAAGAGAGCTTTTTACTGTGGAGTGCCATGAGTTGTGCATCAATCCAGATGGTAGACGCGTTGCGTCTGTCGATATCCTCAGCATAGTCGCTGTCAGATTGCTGGTAGTAAATTATACAGAAAGCGATTTCCGACGGGTTGATTTATCTTAAGAGTAGATAAGAAACGACGTATTTATTTTATCAATTGAAATTTTGTTTAAGGGGCGGAGGGCAGGGCGAAACGAGGAAGAAGCATTTTCACCCTGGTCAGCGTCCGTTGCTGACGTGGTTAATCCTAATAAAACCGGGCAGATCTCCTCAATCGCCCGGCGTTGATCTTACGAGCCGTCTCGTAACCTTTCCGCATTGTTGCAGGCGGTTTCAGCGCAAATGCGAAGCTCTTCCCAGCCAGCTGTCCCAGTCTTTCCACACGGGCTGTAGCCCCTGTGCAGTCAGGGCTTCCGCCACCGCGTCGGGCCGTCGTCCGTCGTGCGGTGCAAACTGTTCCAGTTCCGGGCGATCGTCCGCGTAACCGCCCGGCTGCGTTTTGGAAAAGGCGCTGACGTTGTTGATCGCCAGAGGGATCGCGCGGTCGCGAAACGCGGGGGATTCACGCGTGGAGAGAGACAATTCCACTTCCGGCGCGAACAGGCGAAATGCGCACAGGGTTTGCACCAGCTGGCGCTCATCCATCAGCGAGGCGGGTTCAATGCCTCCCGTACACGGACGCAGCCGTGGGAATGAGATGGAATAGCGGCTTTGCCAGTAGTACTGCTGTAGCCACAGCAGATGCTCTGCCACCATATAGCAGTCAACCCGCCAGCTGTCGGACAGACCGATAAGCGCGCCCAGCCCAATTTTATCGATACCGGCGCGCCCCAGCCTGTCCGGCGTTTCCAGCCGGAAGATGAAATCCTGCTTCTTCCCTTTCAGGTGATGTCGGGCATAGGTCGCCTCATGGTAGGTTTCCTGATAAACCATTACGCCGTCCAGCCCGAGGGTTTTCAGTTCCGCATATTCCTCTTGCGACAGAGGCTGCACTTCCATTTGCAATGAGGCAAATTCGCGGCGGATGGCCGGAAGATGCTGGCGAAAATAGTCCATCCCCACCTTGCCCTGATGTTCACCCGTCACCAGTAAGAGATGTTCAAAACCCATCTCACGAATAGCCGCACACTCGCGGGCGATCTCATGCTCATCCAGCGTTTTACGCTTAATGCGGTTGCTCATTGAGAAGCCACAGTAGGTGCAGTCGTTGGCGCACAGATTAGAGAGATAAAGCGGCACGTAAAAGCTCACCGTGTTGCCAAAGCGCTGGCGGGTAAGGCGTTGCGCGCGCTGCGCCATCGGTTCAAGGTATGCGCTGGCTGCCGGAGAAAGCAGGGCCATCAAATCCTCGCGGGTCACATGCCGGGCTGTTAATGCCCGCTCTACGTCCGCAGAGGTTTTACTGTTGATGCGTAAGGCAATATCGTCCCAGTTAAGCTGACGCCAGCGATCGGTAAAGGTAGCCATCAGAGTGCCTCCAGAAAACCGGTCAGCGGGCTGGTGGCCTGCGCCTGAAAGCTGCGCGAGCCGGGGCCGGACTGTCGTGCCAGCAGACCGGACTCCACGGCAAGGCGGAACGCACGCGCCATCATCACCGGGTCGTCGGCCACCGCAATCGCGGTATTGACCAGCACCGCATCGGCCCCCATCTCCAGCGCCTGCGCGGCATGACTGGGTACGCCGATGCCCGCATCCACCACCACGGGCACGGTCGCCTGCTCGATGATGATCTCCAGCATCGCGCGGGTCTCCAGTCCCTGGTTGGAGCCAATGGGCGCCCCTAACGGCATCACGGCCGCGCAGCCGACCTCTTCCAGACGCTTACACAGCACGGGATCGGCACCACAGTAGGGCAGAACGGTGAATCCCTGCTGCACCAGCGTCTCTGCCGCTTTCAGGGTTTCGATCGGATCGGGCAACAGCCAGCGGGCGTCCGGATGAATTTCCAGCTTCAGCCAGCAGGTGCCGAGCGCTTCCCGGGCCAGATGCGCAGCGAAAATTGCTTCCTCGGCCGTTTTCGCACCGGAGGTATTGGGTAAGAGCGTCACGCCTGCCTCCAGTAACGGCGCAAGTATGGCATCGTTGTGCTGACGCAGATCCACACGCTTCATCGCCAGCGTCACCAGCTGGCTGCCGCTTTCACGAATAGCATCCACCATTAGCTGCGGGGAGGCGAATTTTCCGGTTCCGGTAAACAGATGTGAATCAAAGACTTTGTCGGCAATACGTAACATCTCAGCCCCCAGCGATAACCTGAAACAGCAGGATCTGGTCGCCTTCATTGACCTGCTGATGTTCCCACCGCTCGCGCGGCAGGATCTGTTGATTGAGCGCCAGCGCCGTTCCCGGCTTCATCTGGCGCAGCGTGTCGAGCAGGGCGGCAACGGTGAGATCGTCGTCGCACGTCATCGGCTCATCGTTAAACAGAATGCGCATCGCGGCCTCCGCATACCGGGCAGCGATTGGCGCGGTTTAACGCCAGATGGCGCCAGCCGCTGGAACGGGCGTCGAACAGCCGGAGCGTGTTGCGCTCTGTTTCCATGCCGCTGAGCAACTTGATGGCTTCCAGCGCCTGAAGGGTACCCATCACGCCCACCACCGGCCCAAGAATGCCAGCCGTGCGGCAGTTACGCTCCGGTTCAGCCTCGTCCGGCCACAGGCAGCGGTAGCAGCCCTGCGCCCACGGCGGCGTAAGCACCATTATCTGCCCGCCGAAACCGACCGCGCTGGCGGTGATCAGCGGCGTGTTCTGTGCAACACAGGCCGCATTAATGGCCTGACGCGTCGCCATATTGTCCGTGCAGTCCAGCACCACGTCGGCAAGGGCAACTTCGCGTTGCAGATCTTTTCCGCTCAGCCGCGTCTGGAGCGCCACCAGTTCAATATCGGGGTTAAGCTGGTTCAGCCGCTTGCGCGTAACCTGTGCTTTAGGCTGGTTAACATCTTCTGTCGTGAAGAGGATTTGCCGTTGCAGGTTGCTGAGGTGTACCTCATCGTCATCGGCCAGTACCAGCGTTCCCGCGCCCGCCCCGGCCAGATACAGCGCGGCGGGCGCGCCCAAGCCACCCAAACCGACAATCAGTACCCGGCTGGCGAGCAGCTTTTGCTGCCCGTCAATGGCGATATCCTCCAGCAGGATCTGGCGGCTGTAGCGCATAAAATCACGATCTTTCATCGCCTGCTCCTGCCAGTTGTAAAAGCCGTGCGGTGGCGGTCTGCCAGTCTGCGGCCTGGGTGATAGCGCTGACGACGGCGATACTGCCGACGCCGGTTTCCAGCACGGCGGGCGCACGTTCAAGGCTGATCCCGCCGATGGCGACGGTGGGGTAATCGGCAAGGCGCTTAACGTGCGCCGCCAGCTGAGCCAAACCCTGTGGGGCAGACGGCATCTGTTTGGTTTGCGTCGGGAAAACGTGCCCGAGGGCGATGTAGGAGGGGCGGGCCGCCAGCGCCACGTCGATCTCCATATCATCGTGGGTGGAAACGCCCAGCCGCAGACCGGCGTTACGGATTGCGTTGAGATCGGTCGTTTCCAGATCCTCCTGTCCCAGATGCACGCCATACGCCTGGTGTTTAACCGCCAGCCGCCAGTAGTCGTTGATAAACAGGCGGGCGTGGTAGCGACGTCCCAGCGCGATAGCGGCGGCCACATCGGCCTCCACCTCTTCGTCGCGTTTATCCTTGATGCGCAGCTGGAGGGTGCGAACGCCTGCCTCCAGCAAGCGCTCTATCCACGCCACGCTGTCCACCACCGGGTAAAGCCCTAAGCGGAAGGGGACAGGTGGGAAATCGGGCTGGTACATTACGCCTCCTCCTTTTTGAGGTAGATTTCGCCGCCTTTGGCGCGGAAGGTTTCGGACATGTCTGCCATGCCGACTTCAATGGTCTGCGCGGCGGCGTAGTCGCGTACCTCCTGGCTGATTTTCATCGAGCAGAACTTCGGCCCACACATGGAGCAGAAGTGCGCGACTTTGCCCGATTCCTGCGGCAGGGTTTCGTCGTGGTAGGCGCGGGCGGTGAACGGATCCAGCGCCAGGTTGAACTGGTCTTCCCAGCGGAATTCAAAGCGCGCTTTGGACATGGCGTTGTCGCGAATTTGCGCGCCCGGATGGCCTTTCGCCAGATCCGCCGCGTGGGCGGCAATTTTGTAGGTGATCAGCCCCTGCTTCACGTCCTCTTTGTTTGGCAGCCCGAGGTGCTCTTTCGGCGTCACGTAGCAGAGCATGGCGCAGCCGAACCAGCCGATCATCGCCGCGCCGATCCCGGAAGTGAAGTGGTCATAGCCCGGCGCAATATCGGTGGTCAACGGCCCCAGGGTGTAGAACGGTGCTTCGTGGCAGTGCTCCAGCTCCTCGGTCATGTTGCGGCGGATCATCTGCATCGGTACATGGCCCGGGCCTTCAATCATCACCTGCACATCGTACTCCCAGGCGATTTTGGTCAGCTCGCCCAGCGTGTGCAGCTCGGCAAACTGCGCCTCGTCGTTCGCGTCACGGATGGAGCCAGGACGCAGGCCGTCGCCCAGCGACAGAGAAACGTCATAAGCGGCGCAGATCTCGCAGATTTCGCGGAAGTGCTCGTAGAGGAAGTTTTCCTGATGATGGGAAAGGCACCATTTCGCCATAATCGAACCGCCGCGTGAGACGATACCGGTCAGACGCTTCGCGGTCATCGGCACGTAGCGCAGCAGTACGCCCGCGTGAATGGTGAAGTAGTCCACGCCCTGTTCCGCCTGCTCCAGCAGCGTGTCGCGGAACGCTTCCCAGGTGAGGTTTTCGGCGATGCCGTTGACCTTCTCCAGCGCCTGATAAATCGGGACGGTGCCAATCGGCACCGGGCTGTTACGCAGGATCCATTCGCGGGTTTCGTGAATGTAACGGCCGGTGGAGAGGTCCATCACCGTGTCCGCGCCCCAGCGCGTTGACCAGACCAGCTTTTCCACCTCTTCTTCGATGGAAGAGGTGACGGCAGAGTTGCCGATGTTGGCGTTGACCTTCACCAGGAAGTTGCGGCCGATAATCATCGGCTCGGATTCCGGGTGGTTGATGTTGGCGGGAATAATCGCGCGCCCGGCGGCTACTTCATCACGCACGAATTCCGGCGTGATGTTCTCCGGCAGGCGAGCGCCAAACCCTTCACCCGGATGCTGGTGGCGCAGCACTTCGCTGCGAATGCGCTCGCGGCCCATGTTTTCGCGGATGGCGATGAACTCCATCTCCGGCGTGACGATACCCTGTCGCGCGTAGTGCAACTGGGTTACGCATTTGCCCGCTTTAGCGCGTTTTGGCGTCAGCAGGCCAGTAAAGCGCAGCTCGTCCAGACCGTCGTCGGCCAGACGCGCGTTGGTGTACGCCGAGCTGCGCACGCTCAGTTCTTCGCAGTCGTTACGGGCGTCAATCCACGGCTGGCGAAGCTTTGCCAGACCCTGCTGCACGTTGATAGCAACATCAGGATCGCCGTACGGGCCGGAGGTGTCATACACCGGCACGGCTTCGTTGTCTTCAAACTGCGGGTGCTCTTTGCTGCCGCCGATAAGCGTCGGGCTGAGCTGGATTTCGCGCATCGGCACGCGGATATCGGCCTGTGAACCGGTGATGTAGATGCGCGTTGAGTTCGGGAAAGCGGTGCCTTCCAGGGTGTCGATGAAGCGTTGTGCGTGTTCGCGCTGTTCGCGGCGGGTCAGTTTTGTTGTAGACATAGCTCATTCCAGATGTGAAGGACATGGCTTGTCAGACGACGGATGAAGCAAGAGAAGATCGCCCGAAGGCGATACAACAGCAGTGTGACTCTTGTTCCCTTCGCAGGTATTAACCTGATCAGGTTCCGCGGATCCCGAATTAACGGTCTCAGCCCGTGCTTTCACACTGGGCACTCCGACAAGAAAAATCCCCCTCCGCAGAGGGGCGAATGGTTGTAAATTACTCGTTAACGATTAAGAACTCAAGCAGGGCGCGCAACGTTATCGCTGGTGCTGATAGTCAGGTTGTTGTCCAGCACGAGGGCGATGAGCTTGTCTTCCAGCGTGAATCGCTCTTCCAGTGCTTCGCCAAGGTCGGAAAGCGCCTGCTGAAACTCAAGATAGTTATCGTGATCGATAGCGTTCTCCAGCGTGGAATCGTAGTAGTCCATGATCTGCTGGGTGTTGGCTTCAAGCAACGGACAGAGTTTACTGGCCGCTAAATACGGCGTTGTCCCTTCCATTTCGCGGATAATGCGTTCATAAAGGTTGAAATGGCCGTCGGAGAGGTAGTCGACCAGGCTCTGACAAAAGTCGTCCAGCGCTTTTTCATTGAGTCGCATAAAGGATTCTTTGCCAGGCTTAAGACCAACCAGATTGTAATACGCCACGAGTAGATGCTTGCGCACAAGTAGCCAGCGATCCACCAGGGTGTTACTTCCTCCAACGCGCTCAGTCAGGCTTTCCAGCTGGTTTAACATGGTCGACTCCATAAGGTTTAGAATGGGATCTGCTTATCCAAAATGTAACCACAATGCTAACAACATGTCAGTGAAGCGAAGGTAGTGCAATAGATATGGATCGTATTATTGAAAAATCAGATCTGGGTTGGTGGATCGTCAGTCACGAACAAAAATTATGGCTGCCCGGTGGGGAGATACCCTACGGCGCGGCAGACATCTTCGATCTCGTCGGGCAACCTGCGCTGCGGATCGGCGAGTGGCAGGGCGATCCGGTATGGTTGATCCAACAGGCTCGTCGTCAGGATATGGGATCCGTTCGTCAGGTGTTGGATCTGGACGTCGGCCTGTTCCAGCTGGCGGGGCGCGGCGTGCAGCTGGCGGAGTTTTATCGCTCGCACAAATACTGCGGCTACTGCGGCCATACCATGCACCCGAGCAAAACCGAGTGGGCAATGCTCTGCGGCCACTGCCGTGAACGCTACTACCCGCAAATCGCACCGTGCATCATTGTCGCCATCCGCCGTGATGATTCCATCCTGCTGGCGCAGCATACCCGCCATCGCAACGGCATTCACACCGTCCTCGCCGGGTTCGTGGAAGTCGGCGAAACGCTGGAACAGGCGGTGGCGCGCGAGGTGATGGAGGAGAGCGGCATTAAGGTGAAAAACCTGCGCTATGTGACGTCGCAGCCGTGGCCGTTCCCGATGTCCCTGATGACCGCGTTTATGGCGGAATACGACAGCGGCGAGATTGTTATCGATCAGAAAGAGCTGCTGGAGGCGAACTGGTATCGCTACGACGATTTACCGCTGCTGCCCCCACCGGGAACGGTGGCGCGTCGCCTGATAGAAGATACCGTGGCAATGTGTCGGGCCGAGTATGAGTAGTGTTACACTGACGGACTGACGCAATAAGGAACTGCAAAATGACCGAACTGAAGAACGATCGTTATCTGCGTGCGCTGCTGCGCCAGCCCGTTGATGTCACCCCGGTGTGGATGATGCGCCAGGCGGGACGCTATCTGCCAGAGTACAAAGCCACGCGCGCGCAGGCAGGCGATTTTATGTCGCTGTGCAAAAACGCCGAGCTGGCCTGTGAAGTGACGCTCCAGCCGCTGCGCCGCTTCCCGCTCGATGCCGCCATTCTTTTTTCGGACATTCTCACCATTCCGGATGCGATGAGCCTTGGGCTCTATTTCGAAACCGGAGAAGGCCCGCGTTTTACCTCTCCGATCAAAAGCAAAGCCGACGTTGATAAGCTGCCGATCCCCGATCCTGAAGGCGAGCTGGGCTATGTGATGAACGCCGTGCGCACCATTCGCCGCGAACTGAAAGGCGACGTGCCGCTGATTGGCTTCTCCGGTAGTCCGTGGACGCTGGCCACCTACATGGTGGAAGGCGGCAGCAGCAAAGCCTTTACCGTCATCAAAAAGATGATGTACGCCGAGCCGCTGGCCCTGCATGCCCTGCTCGACAAGCTGGCGAAGAGCGTCACGCTCTATCTCAACGCGCAGATTAAAGCGGGCGCGCAGTCGGTGATGATTTTCGACACCTGGGGCGGCGTGCTGACCGGACGTGATTATCAGCAGTTCTCCCTGTACTACATGCACAAAATTGTCGATGGCCTGCTGCGTGAAAACGAAGGCCGTCGCGTGCCGGTGACGCTGTTTACCAAAGGCGGCGGTCAGTGGCTGGAAGCGATGGCGGCCACCGGCTGCGACGCGCTGGGCCTCGACTGGACCACCGATATTGCCGATGCGCGCCGTCGCGTGGGGGACAAAGTGGCGCTCCAGGGCAACATGGACCCGTCCATGCTCTATGCGCAGCCTGCCCGTATCGAAGAAGAAGTGTCGACTATACTGTCTGGTTTCGGCCAGGGCGAAGGCCACGTCTTCAACCTCGGTCACGGTATTCATCAGGATGTACCGCCAGAACACGCTGGCGTATTTGTGGAGGCGGTGCATCGGCTTTCTGCCCAGTATCATAAGTAAGGAGTGGTTATGGATCTCGCGTCGCTACGCGCTCAGCAAATCGAACTGGCTTCATCAGTGATCCGCGAGGATCGTCTGGATACGGACCCTCCGCGGTACATTGGCGGGGCGGACGTCGGGTTTGAGCAGGGCGGTGAAGTGACGCGAGCGGCGATGGTGGTGTTGAAATACCCTTCGCTGGAGCTGGTGGAGTACAAGGTGGCGCGTATCGCCACCACCATGCCCTATATCCCCGGCTTTCTCTCCTTTCGCGAATATCCCGCGCTGCTGGCCGCGTGGGAGCAACTCTCGCAAAAACCCGATCTACTGTTTGTTGATGGGCATGGTATCTCCCATCCGCGTCGCTTAGGTGTCGCCAGCCACTTTGGTCTGCTGGTGGACGTGCCGACCATCGGCGTAGCGAAAAAACGCCTGTGCGGCGCGTTTGAGCCGCTCTCTGCCGAACCGGGCGCACTGGCGCCGCTTATCCATAAAGGCGAGCAGCTGGCGTGGGTCTGGCGCAGTAAAGCGCGCTGCAACCCGTTGTTTATCGCCACCGGGCATCGGGTCAGCATGGACAGCGCACTGGCGTGGGTGCAACGCTGTATGAAGGGCTACCGTTTACCGGAGCCAACCCGCTGGGCTGACGCCGTGGCCTCTTCACGTCCGGCATTCATTCGTTGGCAGGAAATTCAGCCGTGATTCAGGTAAACTGCGGCTAATTTTCGATTCGAGACATCATCATGTTACAAAACCCGATTCATCTGCGCCTTGAGAAGCTGGAAAGCTGGCAGCACGTGACGTTTATGGCTTGCCTGTGCGAGCGCATGTATCCCAACTATGCCGCGTTCTGCAAGCAGACGGCGTTTGGCGAAGGCCAGATTTATCGTCGTATCCTGGATTTAATCTGGGAGACGCTGACGGTCAAAGATGCGAAGGTAAATTTTGACTCTCAGCTCGAAAAGCTGGAAGAGGCTATTCCGGCTGCGGATGATTTCGACCTGTATGGCGTCTACCCGGCTATCGATGCCTGTGTGGCGTTGAGCGAGCTGATCCACTCCCGTCTGAGCGGTGAAACCCTGGAGCACGCCATTGAAGTCAGTAAGGCATCCATCACCACCGTCGCGATGCTGGAAATGACCCAGGAAGGCCGTGAAATGACCGACGAAGAGCTGCGTGCTAACCCGGCGGTTGAACAGGAATGGGATATTCAGTGGGAAATTTTCCGTCTGCTGGCGGAGTGTGAAGAACGTGATATTGAGCTGATCAAAGGGCTTCGCGCGGACCTGCGCGAGGCCGGTGAGAGCAATATTGGTATAATTTTTAACCAATGAGACAACAAAACGTGATTTAACGCCTGTTTTGTCACTCCTCGACTCTTCCCTTTCGCCCCCCGTCTGGTCTACATTTGGGGGGCGAAAAAAAGTGGCTATCGGTGCGTGTATGCAGGAGAGTGCTTTTTTGGCATTTTCGTCGCACTCGATGCTTAGCAAGCGATAAACACATTGAAAGGATAACTTATGAACAAGACTCAACTGATTGATGTAATTGCGGACAAGGCTGATCTGTCTAAAGTGCAGGCTAAAGCTGCTCTGGAATCTACCCTGGCTGCTATTACTGAGTCTCTGAAAGAAGGCGATGCTGTACAACTGGTTGGTTTCGGTACCTTCAAAGTGAACCACCGCGCTGAGCGTACTGGCCGCAACCCGCAGACCGGTAAAGAAATCAAAATCGCCGCAGCTAACGTGCCGGCATTTGTTTCTGGTAAAGCACTGAAAGACGCAGTTAAGTAAGACGCGTGGCAGTGAACAGTTTTAACGAAGGGGCGGCAACGCCCCTTTTGTCATTCTGGCGTGGAACGCTCGCGCTGGCAGGCGTACTGTTGCTGTCTGCCTGTAGCCATGATTCCTCACTCCCCCCGTTTACCGCCAGCGGCTATGCTGACAACCAGGGTGCGGTCAGGATCTGGCGCAAAGATTCCAGCGATGAAGTCCATATGCTCACCGCATTCAGCCCGTGGCATAACGGCAATACCTCGACCGCAGAATACCGCTGGCAGGGCGATGCGCTGTCGCTCATTGAACTGAATATCTACAGTAAGACTCCCGAACACGTGAAGGTGCGTTTTGACGACCAAGGCGAGCTGAGCTTTATGCAGCATGAGGTCAGTGGACTGAAACAGCAGCTTTCCAGCGATCAGGTCGCGCTCTACCGCTACCGTGCTGAACAACTTCGCCAGACCAGCGATGCGCTGCGTCAGGGCCGCGTGGTGCTGCGCCAGGGGCGCTGGCATGCCGACGGCACGGTGACCACCTGCGAAGGGCAGACAGTGAAGCCTGAGCTTGAATCCTGGGCAACCGAACACATTCAGCGTCGTCAGCGGCATTCATCTGTGGAGGTGAGTGTGGCATGGCTGGAAGCGCCGGAAGGCTCTCAGCTGTTGCTGGTGGCGAACGAAGATTTCTGCACCTGGCAGCCGACAGAAAAGAGTTTTTGATTTAAGTCCCCTCTCCCTTGAGGGAGAGGGTTAGGGTGAGGGGGAAATTACTCCCCCTGCTCCCGCGCAATGGCACGATAGCCGATATCCTGGCGGCTGAAGCTGCCGTTCCAGTGAATATCCGCCATCAACGCATAGGCGCGCTTCTGCGCCTCTGCCACGGTATGACCCAGCGCGGTCGCACACAGCACGCGTCCACCATTAGTGAGCACGCGGTCATCGTCAGAGAGCTTTGTACCGGCGTGGAACACCTTCGCACCGTCAATCTCTTCCAGCGGCAGGCCGTGGATCTCATCCCCGGTGTTGTAGCTACCCGGATACCCACCCGCAGCAATCACCACACCTAAAGAGGCACGCTCGTCCCACTCGGAAGTTTTCTCATTCAGCTTGCCTTCGCACGCCGCCAGACACAGATCAACCAGATCGGACTTCATGCGCAGCATGATCGGCTGAGTTTCCGGATCGCCGAAGCGGCAGTTGAATTCAATCACCTTCGGGTTACCCTGCTTGTCGATCATCAGGCCTGCGTAGAGGAAACCGGTGTAGGTATTGCCTTCCGCCGCCATCCCTTTCACGGTTGGCCAGATGATGCGGTCCATGGTGCGCTGGTGTACTTCGTCAGTGACCACCGGAGCAGGGGAGTAAGCACCCATCCCGCCGGTGTTTGGACCCGTGTCGGCATTGCCTACGCGCTTGTGATCCTGGCTGGTGGCCATCGGCAGGACGTGCTCACCGTCAACCATCACGATAAAGCTCGCTTCTTCGCCGTCGAGGAACTCTTCAATCACGATGCGGTGGCCCGCATCGCCAAAGGCGTTACCCGCCAGCATATCCTGCACAGCGGCTTCCGCTTCTTCAAGGGTCATCGCCACGATAACGCCTTTCCCGGCAGCCAGACCGTCGGCTTTAATCACAATCGGCGCGCCTTTTTCACGCAGGTAAGCCAGAGCAGGCTCTACCTCGGTGAAGTTCTGATATTCCGCCGTCGGGATGTTATGACGCGCGAGGAAATCTTTGGTGAAGGCTTTTGAACCTTCCAGCTGTGCGGCACCTTCCGTTGGGCCGAAAATTTTCAGGCCCGCGGCGCGGAAGGCATCTACAACGCCGATCACCAGCGGCGCTTCCGGGCCCACAATCGTCAGATCGATATTCTCGTTCCGGGCAAAGCTCAGCAGCGCCGGGATATCGGTTACGCCGATGGCGACGTTCTGTAGCGCGGGCTCCAGTGCGGTACCGGCGTTACCCGGTGCCACAAAGACGGTTTCAACCTGCGGAGACTGCGCTGCTTTCCACGCCAAAGCGTGCTCGCGCCCGCCATTACCAATCACTAATACTTTCATTTTCTGCTCCGGAAATTAATGGCGGAAGTGGCGCATGTCGGTAAAGATCATTGCGATGCCGTGTTCGTCGGCAGCGGCAATCACTTCGTCATCACGGATTGAACCGCCAGGCTGGATCACACAGGTGATGCCCACAGCAGCGGCCGCATCGATACCGTCGCGGAACGGGAAGAAGGCGTCAGAGGCCATGGCGGAACCTTTGACTTCCAGACCTTCGTCACCTGCTTTAATACCCGCGATTTTCGCAGAGTAAACGCGGCTCATCTGGCCTGCGCCTATCCCGATGGTCATGTTCTCTTTGGCGTAAACAATGGCGTTAGACTTCACGAACTTCGCCACTTTCCAGCAGAACAGCGCGTCGCGCAGCTCCTGTTCGGTCGGCTGACGTTTGGTCACCACGCGCAGGTCGGCTTCTGTCACCATACCCAAATCGCGATCCTGAACCAGCAGACCGCCGTTCACGCGCTTGAAGTCCAGGCCCGGCACGCGCTCTGCCCACTGGCCGCAAACCAGCACGCGCACGTTCTGTTTCGCCGCGGTGATTTTCAGCGCTTCTTCGGATGCGGATGGCGCGATGATCACTTCGACAAACTGACGGGAGATGATGGCCTGCGCGGTTTCCGCATCCAGCTCGCGGTTGAAGGCGATAATGCCGCCGAACGCGGAGGTCGGGTCGGTTTTGTAGGCGCGATCGTAGGCATCCATAATGGAGGTGCTTACTGCGACGCCGCATGGGTTGGCGTGCTTGACGATAACGCAGGCCGGCTCGCTGAACTCTTTCACGCATTCCAGCGCGGCGTCGGTATCGGCAATGTTGTTATAAGAGAGGGCTTTGCCCTGTACCTGCTGAGCAGTCGCAACAGAGGCTTCTTTCACCTCTTCTTCTATATAGAAGGCTGCCTGCTGGTGGCTGTTCTCGCCGTAGCGCATATCCTGCTTCTTAATGAAGTTCAGGTTCAGGGTGCGCGGGAAGCGACCAGATGGATCTTTGCTTTCACCGTGGTAGGCAGGAACCAGGCTACCGAAGTAGTTGGCGATCATGCTGTCGTACGCGGCGGTGTGTTCGAAGGCTTTGATGGCGAGGTCGAAACGCGTATCAAGCGTCAGGGACCCTTCGTTGGCGTCCATCTCATTAATAATGGCGCTGTAGTCGCTGCTCTTCACTACGATGGCCACATCTTTATGGTTCTTGGCTGCGGAGCGCACCATGGTCGGGCCGCCGATATCAATGTTCTCTACGGCATCTTCCAGAGAACAGCCTTCGCGGGCGACGGTCTGGGCGAAGGGATAGAGGTTAACGACAACCATGTCGATGGGGGCAATATTGTGCTGCTCCATAATGCCGTCGTCCTGACCGCGACGACCCAGAATGCCGCCGTGCACTTTCGGGTGCAGGGTTTTGACGCGTCCATCCATCATTTCCGGGAAACCGGTGTAGTCGGACACTTCGGATACCGGCAGACCTTTCTCTGCTAACAGGCGAGCGGTACCGCCTGTAGAAAGCAGCTCCACACCGCGTGCGGAAAGTGCCTGAGCGAATTCGATGATACCGGCTTTATCAGAAACACTGAGCAGAGCGCGGCGGACTGGACGACGTTGTTGCATGGTAAATCCCCTGGATTTCACGATTACAGAGAGCGTTAGATGAATTTTCCAGCGAAAAACTCATCTAACACACCTGACGAGGCCTCCTTGTTAAGCGCGAGCATTTTAACGAAAACGTTTGCGCAACGCTCGCATATTTTCACTTTTTCGAAGCGCTGTGGATAACTCTGTGCGTAAAATGGTATAAGGCGGGGTTTTGCTGGGGAATGCAGCAGTCAGTCATTTTTCTGTCATTTAGCGGTTGCGGCCTGCGGAGAACTCCCTATAATGCGCCTCCATCGACACGGCGGATG